>JAFZVQ010000053.1 GCA_017617715.1 Bacteroidales bacterium
CGAGGAGGGATCTTCGACAAGCGGGACGGCTTATCTACTACAAAGTCAGAAAAAAAATAAAGACCACAAATCGCCCCTACAGCGGTCTGTGGCCTTGAATTATCCCCGACTCAACAAAATCAAAGTGTCAAACACGGGAAGGTAGTTAATCACTCTTATAAATCCAAATCTCTTGTTGCTGAAGTGCTCCTGCAGGCCGCACACTCTGCCCCTCCAGCACTGCGACGTGAATCCTGCAGTCCGTTTGTTCACGTCGCGGGCGGTTTTGCGGCGAAATCGGGCGAAAACCGCTCCTGACGTGAATCCCACGCCCTCCCCATTCACGTCGCACGCAAAAAATGGGATTAACCAATCCCCCCTCCTGCGCACGCACGCCAAAAATGGGATTTCCGCCGCTGCCCGCCGGAACGGCGCGTGCCAAAGATGGGAAATACCGCGGCTTTTTCCTATATTTGCTGTCGTGAAAGGAAAACTGTATCTGATTCCGTCGCCGCTGGGCGAGTATGACCCGGCGGAGGTGCTGCCGGCACCGGTGCTGCGGACGGCGTGCAGCCTGCGGACCTTCGTTGTCGAGGAGGTGCGCACGGCGCGGCGTTTCCTGTCGGCCGCCGGCCTGAAAGGGCAGATTGACACGCTTGAATTCCACGTCCTTAACGAGCACACCAGCCAGCAGGAAGTGGAAGCGCTCACCGTGTTGTTCGACAAGGGCGACGTTGGGCTGATCTCGGAAGCGGGCCTGCCGGCGGTCGCCGATCCGGGAGCTGCGCTCGTGGCGCTGTGCCACAGGGAAGGCATAGAGGTGGTGCCGCTCGTCGGCCCCTCCTCGCTGATGCTGGCCCTGATGGCCTCCGGCCTCAACGGCCAGAGCTTCGCCTTCCGGGGCTACCTCCCCGCCAAGACGGACGAGCGCCGCAGCGCCCTGAAGTCCATAGAGCGCGACTCCAAGTCGCTGAACCAGAGCCAGATATTCATCGAGACGCCCTACCGTAACGACGCTCTCCTGCAGGATATGCTGAAGTTCTTGCAGCCCTCGACCCGCCTCTGCGTGGCCGCCGACCTGACGCTTCCCACGGCGTTCGTCAGCACCCGCACGGTCGCCGGCTGGCGCCGCGAGTCCGTGTGCATAGGCAAACGTCCCTGTGTGTTCATAATCCTGGCATGACTCCGGAAGAGGTATTGAAACGCTGGTGGGGCCACGACGGCTTTCGTCCGATGCAGAAGGAGATTATCACTTCCGCGCTGGACGGCCGCGACACGCTCGCCATCCTTCCCACCGGCGGCGGCAAGTCGGTGTGCTTCCAGGTGCCCGCCATGATGCGGGACGGCCTCGCCCTGGTGGTGACGCCCCTGATAGCGCTGATGAAGGACCAGGTGCAGAACCTGGAGCAGCGCGGGATAAAGGCCATCGCCGTCCATGCCGGGATGACGCGCCGCGAAGTCGACACCGCCCTGAACAACGCCGCCTACGGTGACTGCAAGTTCCTGTACGTGTCGCCGGAGCGTCTCGGCACGCCCCTTTTCCGTTCGTACCTTGACGTGCTGCAGGTCAGCTTCCTGGTGGTGGACGAAGCGCACTGTATCTCCCAGTGGGGCTACGACTTCCGGCCCGACTACCTGAATATCGGCGAGTTGCGGCAGAGCCTGGATGCGCCCGTGATAGCGCTCACTGCCACCGCCACGCCCGAAGTGGCCACGGACATCACCGTGCGCCTGTCCCGTGAACCGGAGCGCCCTTCGTTCAACGTCCTGCGCGCCGGCTTCGAACGTCCCAACCTTTCGTATATCGTACGCGAATGCTACGACAAGGCGGGCCAGCTGCTGGACATTTGCAAAGGTGTGCCCGGCTCCGGAATCGTGTACCTGCGCAACCGCAAGCGCTGCGAGGAGGTGGCGGAACTGCTCAGTGCCCAGGGCGAGAGCGCCTCTTTCTACCATGCCGGCCTGGGGCCCATGAGCCGCAGCGAACGGCAGGAGGCATGGAAGCGGGGCGATATACGGGTGATGGTGTGCACCAACGCCTTCGGCATGGGCATCGACAAGCCCGACGTGCGCTTCGTGGTGCACTGGGAACCCTCCGACAGCCTCGAATCCTACTTCCAGGAGGCAGGGCGAGCCGGACGGGACGGGAAGCGTTCCTACGCCGTGCTGCTCTGGAACGCTTCCAACCTTGCCCACCTGCGCCAGATGCTGGACACGTCCTTCCCGTCGCTCTCGTTCATCGAAGACATCTACCAGAAGCTGCACATATTCCACGAAATCATCTATGAGACCGGCGAGGGCCGCACGCTGCATTTCGACCCCGAGGCCTTCTGCAAACAGTATAAGCTGAAGCTTTCCCAGGTCCACTACGCCCTCCGCTACCTCGAACAGTCGGACCACATAAGCTACGACGAAGACGCAGAATTCCCCACCCGCGTGCGTATCAACACAGCCCGTAACGCCCTCTATGAGACCGAGTTGCCGGATCCGAAGATGATCCCTCTGCTGGAGGCCCTGATGCGGGGCTACCCGGGGATAATGTCGTACTCCATGGCAATCAACGAAGAAAAGCTTGCCCGCGACTGCGGCGCCACGATTCCAGAACTGCACCAGCTGCTCTACAAGCTCTCACTGGAAAGGGTGATAGGATACATCCCGGCCGCACGCAGCTCCCTTGTCTATCTCCACCACAACCGCCTGGTCCCGGGCAACATCGACCTGAAGCCGGAGCGCTACGCCTTCCTGCGGGGCAACGCCGAGCGGCGCCTGGAGGCGATGGAGGAGTATCTCCAGAACGGCACCGAATGCCGCTCGCGCCAGCTGCTGCGGTATTTCGGGCAGGAGGAGACGGAAGACTGCGGCACCTGCGACGTCTGCCGCTCCCGCCGCCCCGAAGACCGCACCCGCGCCGCCCTCCTCAGCTTCGCCTCCGAGCACCCGGCTGCGGACATCAGCGAGGTTAAGGCGTTCTGCGACAACCCGAAAAACGGCCTGCCGCCGGACGCCCTCGAGATCTGGCGCAGCCTTGTCGATGAAGGGCTGGTGTAGTCCGGCGCGACCGAAGAAAGCTTCTGGTCTTTTCCATTGCCGGCGCTGAAGCCGTTCCGGCGGGCAGCGGCGGAAATCCCTTTTTTGGCGTGCGATGCCCCGGCGGTGGGGATTGGTTAATCTCATTTTGGGCGTGCGACGTGAATGGGGAGGGCGTGGGATTCACGTCAGGGATGGTTTTCGCCCGATTTCGCCGCAAAACTGCCCGCGACGTGAACAAACGGACTGCAGGATTCACGTCGCAGTGCATAGTGGAGCAGAGTGGGCTGGGCCTAACCGGGGGTTCCGTCAGCTTCTGGTCTTTTTTCATTGTCTTTTCGAGGAATAATGCTAAATTTGTAGGCTGGAAACAAACTTAATATTTATTTATAATTATGTCTAAAATCAATCTTGGCAAGTACGGCATCAAAGGAGTAAAAGAGATTCTCTACAACCCCACGTACGAAGTTCTTTACAACGAAGAGACCACCCCTGGTCTCGAGGGATATGACAAAGGTCAGGTGACCGAGCTCGGCGCCATCAACGTGATGACCGGCGTCTTCACCGGACGTTCTCCCAAGGACAAGTACATCGTCTATGACAAGACCTCCAAGGAGGGAGCCCCGGGCGAAGTCTGGTGGACCACCGAAGAGTACCCCAACGACAACCACAAAATGTCGGAGAAGGTCTGGAAGGAGGTCAAGAGCCTTGCTCTCAAGCAGCTCAGCGGCAAGCGCCTTTTCGTCGTGGACGGTTTCTGCGGCACACACAAAGACACCCGCATGAAGGTCCGCTTCATCATGGAGGTAGCATGGCAGGCCCACTTCGTGACCAACATGTTCATCCGCCCCAAGAATCAGAAAGAATTCGACCAGGAGCCCGATTTCGTGGTGTACTGCGCATCCAAGGCCAAGGTTGAAAACTACAAGGAGCTCGGTCTCCGCACCGACACCTGCGTTGCTTTCAACGTGACCAGCAAGGAGCAGGTCATCCTCAACACCTGGTATGGCGGCGAGATGAAGAAGGGTCTCTTCTCAATGATGAACTACTACCTCCCCCTGAAGGGCATCGCTGCAATGCACTGCTCCGCCAACACCGATATGAACGGCGAGAACACCGCCATCTTCTTCGGCCTGTCCGGCACCGGCAAGACCACCCTTTCCACCGATCCCAAGCGCCTCCTCATCGGCGACGACGAGCACGGCTGGGACAACAAGGGCGTCTTCAACTTCGAAGGCGGCTGCTATGCCAAGGTGATCAACCTCGACAAGGAGAGCGAACCCGACATCTATAACGCAATCCGCCGCGACGCGCTCCTGGAGAAC
>JAFZVQ010000054.1 GCA_017617715.1 Bacteroidales bacterium
CCACCCCGGAAAAGGGTGGCCGCATTTTTTGTCATTCTGAGCGAAGCGAAGAATCTCTCTCCTTACTTGGCGAGCTTGAAGCCGAGCTGGACGCCCTTGGCGTTGGCGAGCATCTGCTGGACAGAGGCGAGGGTGGAATTGTTGGCCACCTTGTTCACGGCCTCGAGGACCTTGGAGATAAAGCCCACGAACTTGTCGGCGTCGAAGAGGATCTCACAGCCGGTGTCGTTGGTCTTGATGGTGCCCACAAGCTTGAAGGTGAAGATCTTGGCGAAGTTGATGGTCAGCTTGCTGCCTTCCTTGGTCCAGGTGCCGGGGAGGTTGAGCTTGCCGGCGTTGAGGGTGAAGGAACCGTCTTCTTTGAAGCTTAAGGTCGCCGCACCGGCCTTGATGCCGGCCTTGGCGAGCAGCTCGTCGCACTTCTTCTCGATGGTGCCGGTGCCGGCGGAGGTGGCGAGGCTGGTCAGGATGTCGTCGGAGCTTGCTCCCACGGCGACGCCCTTATACTTCCATGTGCCCTTGATGTCGAAGGTGGAGGTGGCGGCAGATTTGCCTGAAATCACGTCGCCGACCTTCTCTGTGGCCACTTTAAGGAAGGAGTCGAGCCAGCTCTGGGCTGATGCTGCGGTCGCGCAAAGCACGAGGGCGCTGAGGATAACAATTACTTTTTTCATATGATACTAATGGTTTAATGGTTGTTCGTTTGACGGCCAGCCCGGGGCGGACACGGGATGCTCCAGTCCGTCGGGACTCACAAGAACCGCGCCGACATCGCTCTGGGCCAGGTGCCCGATGATATCGAACGCCTGGAAATCGTGCCGGAAGCGCTCGAACTGGGCGATCGGCACCACCAGCAGCACGCGGCAGTCGTCGCCCCCGTTCATCGCTGCGGACACTGGATCCAGGTCGAGCGACTTTCCCAGGTCGAAGCTGCCGCCCTCGAAGGGGATGCGGTCGGCATACACCTTCGCGCCCAGGCCCGTGCGACCGATGAGCCGCAGCAGTGCGTCAGCAAGCCCCCGGTCCACGAAAAGAGCGGCCGAAGGGGTGATTCCGGATTCTTTCAGCTGCTCCGGCAGGGCGACCGGCAACTCCGGCTTCAGGTAGGACGCCACCAGCATGCGGTAGCGTTCCAGTTCCCCGTCCGGGCCCTCCGCTCCCCCGTCGAAACGGGCTTTCCCGCGCTCCAGCACCTGCAGGCCAAGGTAGGCCGCTCCCAGCGCCCCGGACACACACAACAAGTCCTTGGACGCAGGCTGCGGGCGCTCTTCTGCGGACGCGCATCCAACGGCTGCAACGCTGATTGTCAAGCCGTTACGCGACGGCTGCAGGTCCAGCGACACGCCGCTGAAGCCGAACTCGGACGCAGCGGCAACAACGCCGCCCCAGAGCTCCTTTACGCGGGCGAAATCAAGCTTCGCGGACACTCCAAGCACCACCGACAGGCTGCGCGGCGAGGCGAGGGCGGCATACAACTCCCCCGTGACCAGCGCAACCGCCTTATAGCCAAGGTGTTTGAGCGGGAAATACACCAGGTCGAAGTCTATGCCCTCCAGTAGCACGCGTGAGGCGGGCACCACGCTCTCCCCCGCAGCCGCCAGGAAAGCCACATCCGCAAAAGGAGCGTACGGCGTGCCATCAAACAGCAACCGTATGGCCTCCCTGCGTCCCAGCTGGTCGAAATCCGGCATAAGCTATCAGAAACGCCAGTAAAGAGCTACGGACACAAGCTTCAGGTCCGACAAAAAGATGCCGTAGATATCGGTGCTGATGTGTTTGCCGAAATCCAGGCCGAATCCGTACTTAAAGCCCCAGAAAGAATCTTCCACGTTGGTGTAGCCAAGGGCGACGCCGCCGTGGAGATAGCCTTTGAAGCCCGGCGTCCATCCGGCCACGACGCCTATTTCAGGCACAACGAATGCGGCATAGTCGAAGGAGAAGGATGACGGGTCGAGCTCATCTTTATAAGGCAGGAAGAATCCGTTAAGCTCCGCGGAATACGAGAAGGAGATAATTTTCTGGCGGTTGTAGTTCCTGAAACCGATGAAAGCATTGGCGCCGGGATTGTTGAAAATGTCGGCATCGAAGGCCGCCACGCCGCCGCCGGCATACCATGTGGTCCTGCGCCCTTCTTTTTCAGCGGTTTGCGCCCAGGCGGACGAAGCGGCCAGCAACAATACCGCGAAAACTATCAAAAACTTTTTCATAAGCAATACTATTTACCGTGTAAATATAAGAATTATTCTTTTATCTTTGTGCTATGTCATTCGTCCATTTGCACGTCCACACCCAGTATTCCATTCTTGACGGCCTGTCCGATATCAAGAAGCTTTTCGCCCGCGCCCGCGAGCTCCAGATGCCCGCCATTGCCATCACCGACCACGGCAACATGTACGGTGTCAAGGAGTTCCTCAAATGGGGCTGGGACAAATCCAACCTGGGGCCGGACAAGCAGCCCATCGTCAAGCCCCTCATAGGCTGCGAGGTCTACGTGACCCGCCACTACGACAACAAGCTCAAGGACAACGACCACAAAAACTACTACCACCTCATCCTGCTTGCCAAAAACTACAACGGCTACAAGAACCTGATGAAGATCTGCTCCGAAGGCTACATCAACGGATTCTACTACAGGCCGCGCGTGACGCACGAGATAATAGAGCAATACCACGAAGACCTCATCTGCAGCTCCGCCTGCCTCGCCGGAGAGGTGTCCAAGAATCTCATGGCCGGCGACTACGAAGGCGCCCGCAAGGCCGCAGAATGGCACCGCAGCGTGTTCGGGGACGATTACTACCTCGAAGTGATGCTCCACAAGACCGAGGTGGAGGGCCTGCCCCCGGAGGCCTACGAAAAGATAGCCGAAGTGGGCCGGGAGCAGGAAAAAGTCAACGAAGGCATCTTCAAGCTGGCCGCAGAGCTCGGAATCAAGGTCGTGGCCACCAACGACGCCCACTTCATCAACCGAGAAGACGGTCCGGTCCACGACCGCCTCATCTGCCTGACCACCAACGCCAACGTCAGCGACCCGGCGCGCCTGCGCTACACCCAGCAGGAGTTCATAAAGTCCGAAGAAGAGATGGCGGCGCTCTTCCCCGAACACCCCGAAGCCCTCGCCAACACCCTCGAAGTGGCGTCCAAGATAGAGGCCTACTCGATCGACCGGCCGCACGTGCTGCCGAAATACGAAATCGACCCGGAGTTCCTCTCCAACATCGACGCCAAGCTCGAACAATACAAGGCCGTCATCGACGAAGGCCGCTACAGCATCACCAAAGACAAGGCCGGCAACGTGCTCAGCAAGGACTACCGCGGCGACGAGTTCTGCCGCTCGGTGGCGTTCCTCTGCGAGCTCACCTACCGTGGCGCCGCACGGCGCTACGGCGACACCCTCACCGACGAGCAGGCGGAGCGCATCGACTTCGAGCTCAAGACCATCAGCAAGATGGGCTTCCCCGACTACTTCCTAATCGTCCAGGACTACATAGCCGCCTCGCGAAAACACGGCTACATGGTCGGCCCGGGCCGAGGCTCGGCGGCTGGCTCCGTGGTTGCTTACTGTCTGGGTATCACCAACTTGGATCCCATCAAGTACAAGCTCCTGTTCGAGCGTTTCCTCAACCCGGACCGCATCTCGATGCCCGATATCGACGTGGATTTCGAGAACTTGCTGGATTCCCACGAATACGTGGAGCGCACCTACGGCGAAGACCACGTGTCCCGCGTCATCACCTTCGGCACCATGGCCGCCAAAAGCGCCATCAAGGACGTGGCGCGCATCAGCGAAGTGAGCATCGACGAATCCAACGGCCTCTCGAAGATGGTGCCCGACCGGCTGAGCGAAAAGGTGGAGAAAAAATACCCCTTCAATCCCAAGCTGGACGAGCTCAAGCCCGGTTTCAAGGTGGTGGAGGAAGAGGTGGAAATAGACGGCGTGAAGCAGCGCCGCACCTTCCAGAAGGGTATGGAAGAGGTGGACGTGAAGATCACCTTGGCCAACTGCTACCGCCTCGTGCCGGAGTTCAAGAACGAGCTTGAAAACGGCACCGAAGTGAACAAGGAGGTGCTAAAATACGCCCAGAAGCTCGAAGGATGCATACGCCAGGTGGGCGTCCACGCCTGTGCGACCATCATCGGCCGCGGCAACCTGACCGACTACATCCCCATCTGCCTCTCGAAAGACAAGGAGACCGGCAAAGACGTCTGGACCTCCCAGTACGACGGCCACTACATCGAGGACGTGGGCATGCTGAAGATGGATTTCCTGGGCCTCATCACCCTGAGCATAATCCACGAAACCCTGCGCAACATCAAGCAGCGCCACGGCATCGACATCGACATAGAGGCCATCGACATAGCCGACAAGCCCACCCTCGAGCTCTACGGCCGGGGCGACACCACCGTGATCTTCCAGTTTGAATCCGAAGGCATGAAGAGCTGGCTGCAGCGCCTCAAGCCGGAGCGTTTCGAGGACCTTATCGCTATGAACGCCCTGTACCGTCCGGGCCCTATGGACTACATTCCCGACTTCGTGGCCCGCAAACAGGGGGTGCAGAAGATAGAATACGACCTCCCGGAGATGGAGGAGTTCCTCGACGAGACCTACGGAATCACCGTCTACCAGGAGCAGGTGATGCTCCTCAGCCGCAAGCTTGCCAATTTCACCAAGGGCGAGGCGGACCGCCTGCGCAAGGCCATGGGCAAGAAGAAGATAGACGAGATGATGGTCCTGAAAGACAAGTTCATGAGCCAGGGCCAGGCCAACGGGCACCCGGAAAAGACCCTGGACAAGATCTGGAAGGACTGGGAAAAATTCGCCCAATACGCCTTCAACAAGTCCCACGCCACCTGCTATGCCTGGGTGAGCTACCAGACCGGCTGGCTCAAGTGCCACTACACTCCCGAATTCTTCGCGGCCAACCTCTCCTGCAATCTCAGCAACATGGATGAGATCAAGAAGATTATGGCCGACTGCAAGCTACACGATATCAATGTGTTAAGCCCTGATGTCAACGAATCCGAAGCCCGCTTCACCGTGAACCGCAAGGGCAATATCCGCTTCGGTCTCGGGGGCCTGAAGAGCTTCGGCTCCAACGCCGTGGACGCCATAATCGCGGAAAGGGCGGAAAACGGCCTGTTCGCGGACGTGTACGATTTCGTGGAGAGGATGGCCGAGAGAAGCGCAAAAGACTCGAAAAACGTCGTCATGACGGCAAAAGGCGTGGAAATCCTGGCCCTTGCGGGCGCATTCGACTCCTTCGGCTACCGCCGGAGCCAGTTCTTCGTGCCCGGCCAGAGCGGCGAGCGCTTCATCGACGAGCTCACCCGCTACATGGACCTCTACAAGACCGACAAGATGGACAATTCCCTCTCGCTTTTCGGCGAGGTGGAGGAGATGAAGCCATGCCGCCCGGTGATGCCCCCGGCCCCGGAAGAAGAAGACACCCTGGCCCTGCTGCAGGAGGAGCGCAACTACGTCGGAATGTACCTCAGCGAGCACCCGCTGGACCGCTATTCCTTTGAAATAGAGAACTTTACCAATCTATCCACCGGCCGTCTCCAGGATAAGATCCAGGAGGCCGAAAAGGAGCACAAGAAGTACAGCTGCTCCGTGGCGGGAATAGTGACCGACGTCAAGAACATCACCACCAAGAGCGGCTCGCCGGGCGCCCGGGTCACGGTCGAAGACAAAAACGGCCACTACGAATTCGCCCTGTTCGGCAGCGACTACGAGACCTACATCGCCTACATGAAGATCCATGAATACCTCTTCATCCAGGGCGAAATCGACGAGCGTTACCGCCTCAAGCCGGAGGAGCGGGCACAGGGCAAAACGGCCCCCTACGCATTCAGGATCAAGAAAGTGATGCTTCTGGGCAACGTGGCTGAGAACTTCATCACCGGCTTCACGATCGACATCGACACTTCCCTGCTCAACGCTGAGTTCCGCAAGCATTTCGTGAAGCTGCTAAAGGACAACGCCGGCAAGATTCCCCTCTCCGTGAAAGTCCGCGACAAGGCCACCAGCTACAACCTGGAGTTCCACTCCAAGAAGTTCGCCGTGTCCGTGACCAACGACCTCATCAGCCGCCTCCGCTACATGGGACTCACCTACTCCGTCCAAAAGAAACCGGGAGTGTAAGGAGAAGGGGGTCACAGGGGCGAGTATTGTCATCCTGAGGAGGGTGAAACCCGACGAAGGATCTAAAATACCTGAGAAAGCAGCGGGCGAACGAAGGGGCGGGAAGCGACCTGGGGGTGGGGGATAGTGAGGGAAGGGGTGCTGAGCTGTACGTTCCCGTAAATAAGGATATCGATATCGATGAGGCGGTCGTGGTAGATGCGGCGGCCGTCAGGGTCGTATTCGGGGGAGTCCGTGCGCCCCATGGAGCGCTCTATCTGCTTGCAGATGCGAAGGATAGATTCGGGCTTGCGGGCGCTTGCATACACGACTACGGCGTTGAGGAACGGGGGTCCGGAGAAGCCGCATGCCTCGGTCTCGACTACCTGCGACATGCGGAGACGGCGGCCCTTGAAGGCCACATCCAGCGCAGCGAGAGCGGCGTTGATATTGGCCTCACGGTCGCCCAGGTTAGTGCCGAGCAGAAGGTATAACTCCCTCAGTTTCATCAGAATTCGGGATCCCAGCCCAGAGCTACGCGCGCCTCGTCGGACAGCATGCTCTGGTCCCACACCGGCTCGAAAGTGAGCTCAATCTCGCACTTCTCCACGCCGGGAGTGTTTTCAACGCTGTGCTTCACCTCCGCCAGCACCTCGTCAGCCATTGGGCAGTTCGGGGCGGTGAAGGTCATCTTTATATACACCTCGTGCGCCTTGCTGATCGTGAGCTCATAGATAAGCCCGAGGTCGTAGATATTCACGGGGATTTCCGGGTCGTAAACCTGCTTGAGGGCCAGAATCACGTCGTCGTAGAGCGGCGCGAGGGCCTTCACATCCTCCGGCGTCAGCACATTATTCTCATTCATTTTCAGCAGCTTTAGAACGGATGGTGGCAATCATGGACACAAGTCCGTTAGCCCTGGTGGGGGAGAGGTTCTCCTTGAGGCCGAGAGCGTCGAGAAAAGAGAAGTCGTCGGCAAGAATCTCCGCCGGAGTGTGCCCCGAATACACGCTGACGAGCAGGGCTATGATGCCCCTGGTGATGATGGCGTCGCTGTCGGCCGCAAAGAAAAGCCTTCCGCCGCGCATTTCGCAGTCGAGCCAAACCCTTGACTGGCAGCCCTTTATCAGACGGTCTTCGGTCTTCTTCTCTTCCGGCAGGCCATCCAGGCCCTTGCCCAGCTCGATAAGATACTCATATTTATCCAGCCACTCCTCGTAGAGAGAGAAGTCATCAATAATCTCCTGTTGTTTCTCCTTCAGTGTCATTTCAGCATCGTAATCGCTTTGCGCAGCGAAGATAAGAAATATTCCGCTTCCTGCATCGTGTTGTAAGGTGCGAACGATGCACGAAGCATGCCGGTGACGCCGAAACGGTCCATAAGCGGCTCGGCGCACATCTGCCCGGAGCGCACTGCAACGCCCATCTTGTCCAAGATGAGCGCCAGGTCTTCATGGTGCGCGCCTTCGACGGCAATCGAAAACACCGGCACCTTTTCCTCGAGCCTCGACGTGGTGCCGAAGAGCCGCACGCCGGGCATGGAACAGAGTTCACGGTACACGTATTCCTTTATACCCTCGTCCTGCTTCATGCTCCTAAGACATTGAATTGCAGGCACAAAGCAAGGAGTACCGGAAATATTCTGCGTGCCGGCCTCAAATTTTTGGGGCAGGGGAGCGTAGGTGGTGCCGGTCCAACTGACGGAGTCGATCATCTCGCCGCCGCCGAACATCGGGGGCATCTGAGCAAGCAGCTCCCTGCGTCCCCAAAGCACGCCGGTGCCGGGCGCGCCGTACATCTTGTGGCCGGAAAATGCGTAGAAGTCACAACCCAGCGCCTGCACGTCAACATCCTGATGCACAATGCCTTGCGCCCCATCGACAAGGAGCCGGGCCCCGACTGCGTGCGCCGCGTCCGCTATCTTGCGCACGGGATTCACGAGCCCGAGCACGTTCGACACATGGGCCACGCTGACGAGCTTCGTGCGGCCGCTCAACAGGGAGGGGAGCAGGTCGAGCCGCAGCGCGCCGGAATCGTCGACCGGAAGCACCTTGAGCGTGGCACCCTTGCGCCTGCAGAGCATCTGCCAGGGCACAATGTTGGAGTGGTGTCCGGCCTCGTCCACCAGGATCTCATCGCCCTCGCCGATGAAAGCTTCTCCGAAGCTCCATGCTGCGAGATTGATGGAATGGGTGGCGCCGGATGTGAATATAACTTCCTCACGCTCAGGGGCATTGATGAATTCGCGCACGGCGTCCCTGGCCGCCTCGTAAGCCTGCGTCGCTTCAGTGGCTATGCGGTGGACGGCGCGGTGGAGATTGGCGGTGCGGGCGGAGGATATGTCATCCCAGCAGGCGATGACGCTGCGCGGACGCAGGGAAGTGGCGGCGTTGTCGAGATAGACAAGCGGCTTTCCATAGACCGTGCGGGCGAGCTGGGGAAATTCGTTTCTTAAATCACACATTTGTCAGTCCGAGTCCGGGGCCGTCGGGCAGCACCATAAGGCCGTCACGGACCATCATTCCTTTATATAAATCGTTGGTTATCAATAAATTGCCGTCGATATCGCAGAAGTCGGCGGCGGGCGCCAGATGGGCGGCGGCAGTGCATGCGCAGGAGGTCTCGGTCATGCAGCCCACCATCACCTTCATTCCTTCAGCCCTGGCGTACGCTATCATTTTGCGGGCCTCAAGCAGTCCTGCGCTCTTCATCAGTTTGATGTTGATTCCTGAGTATGCGCCTTTGAGGGACGGGATGTCGCGCAGGCGCTGCACCGCTTCGTCTGCGATGACCGGCAGGGGGCTGCGTTCGGTGATCCAGGCTATGTCGTCCAGGCGCTCTTTCGCCATGGGCTGCTCCACGAGCACCACTCCCTGCTCCTTGAGCCAGAATATCTCGTCGAGGGCTTTTTCGCGGTCTTTCCAGCCCTGGTTGGCATCCACGGCGAGCGGCAGGTCGGTGATTTCCCGAATGGTCCTGATCATCTGCTCGTCGGTATCCAGGCCCACTTTCACCTTGAGTATCTTATATAGACCGGCGCATTCCTGAGTCTTTTGCCGGACGATTTCCGGGGTGTCGATGCCTATTGTGAAGGTGGTAGGACCTGCTTTGGCCGGGTTGTAGCCCCACATCTTATACAGCGGCACGCCGAGCGCCTGCCCCACGAGGTCGTGCAGGGCTATGTCCACGGCGGCCTTGGCGGGGGAGTCGCCGTCCGAGAGTTCGTCCAGGTAGGCCATTATATCTTCCAGCAGGAAGGGGCTTTCGAAGCGAGCCAGGTCCACTTTTGAGAGGAACGCGCACACGCTTTCGACCGTGTGGCCAAGATATGGGGGCATGGAGGCCTCACCGTGGCCGGTAAAGCCTTCCCAGTCAATTTCTACCTGCACGCCAGGGGTGGTCTTCCGGCTATAGCTCGACACGGTGAAGGTGTGGGCCAGCTGGAGTTCGTAGGGCCTGAAAGTCAACGACATCCGGCCGCCGCCCCAGCGCTTTGCCTTGGGGGCCGGTACGCCGCACGATGTCAGGCCTGCGGCGAGGGCCACGCCGGCTGATGCAGTTAAAAACTCTCTTCGGTCCATACTACAAAATTAAGAATAATTCAGTAATTTTGTGGAAATATTATTCGGTTTATGCTTGATTATATCTCCGGCCGCTTAGCGGAACTTTCCCCCACACGCGTTGTTGTGGACAATGCAGGCCTCGGCTACAGCCTTGAAATATCGCTTCAGACCTATGAGCAGCTTGAAGGCAAGGGCGAAGCGACAGTCTATGTCCAGACCCAGATGAACCAGAGGGACGGGACAAGTGTCGATTATGGATTTGCGAGCAAGGATGAGAGGGAATTGTTCCGCCTGATCACCGGCGTGTCCGGATTCGGCGCCGCATCGGCCAGGATGTTGTTGTCGTCGATGACTTCCGACGAACTGCGGGAGGCGATTATTTCCGAAAATGTCAATGCCCTTAAATCGGTCAAGGGCGTTGGCCTGAAAACCGCCCAGAGGATGATTCTGGAGCTTAAAGACAAGATCGTGAAGGGCGATGGCGTCAGCAGCGACGCTCTCTTCGTCTCCGACACCAATTCCGCCGCCGAAGAAGCTTCCGGCGCCCTCCAGATGCTTGGTTTCACCAAACCGAACATCAACAAAGCCATCCAGGCCATCCTCAAAGCCAACCCCCGCGCCTCCGTCGAGCAGATAATTAAATCCGCCCTTCAGATGCTTTGACCAGATCCTTCGCTTCGCTCAGGATGACATAAGAATACACAACCTCCTTTCTGTCATTCTTTCCTGAGCGTAGCGAAGAATCCAAATTGTCATTCTGAGCGTAGCGAAGAATCTAAAAAGCCCAGCGAAGAATCTAAAACCACTTATAACTATGAAATATGTACAAATCTTATTACACCTACATCATGTCCAGCAACAACAATGCTGTGCTATACATTGGCGTTACTGGAGATTTAACCAAAAGGGTTCTGGAGCATAAATCTGGTAAAGGATCCTATTTCACATCCAAATATCATTGTCACAAACTGGTCTATTACGAGACCTTCTCTGACATAACACAGGCAATTGCCAGAGAGAAAGAGATGAAAGGATGGATTAGGGCGAAGAAAGATGCTCTTATAGATACTATTAATCCAAAGCGAATAGATTTGGGTCCATAGATCCTTCGCTACGCTCAGGATGACAACAAACACCCCACCGCCGAAAAAGGTTCCACGTGGAACAATTAGCGGCCGAAGTAGACGAGGAGGACGGAGATGTCGGAAGGGGAGACGCCGGAGATGCGGGAGGCTTGGCCGATAGTGCGGGGAGCGTAGCGCTTGAACTTCTGGCGGCATTCAATGGTGAGTCCGGAGATTCGGTCGAAATCAAAACCTTCAGGAATAATAAGATCCTCGAGCCGTCGCATCTTGTCGACCAATTGAATTTCCCGGTCGATATAACCTTTGTATTTAAGATTTATTTCAACAGATTCAACTATCTTGGAATCAGGGATGCCGGAAAGATTATATCGTTCAAATGTTCCACGTGGAACATAATCCAGAATATCAATCAAGGAAAGCTCAGGCCTGGTGGCAATATCGGAAATACGCTTGGATTCGGTCAGAGGAGTGGAGCCGGATGCGATCAAAAAAGGATTTAAGACGGGAGCCGACAGATTGACAGACTCGCATAGACGAGTCAGAGAAGCAGCATCTTCATACTTCTTCACAGTCGTAACATAACGTTCTTCTGAAGCCAGACCGATTTCATAAGCGCGGGGAGTAAGCCTCTGGTCGGCATTATCCTGACGAAGCAGAATGCGATACTCAGCCCTCGAAGTGAACATTCGATAAGGTTCATCAACACCCTTGGTGATCAGATCATCTATCAGCACTCCGATGTAAGCCTCATCGCGACGAAGCACAAAAGGATCCTTCTCCAGCACTGATAAGGCGGCGTTGATGCCGGCCATCAGACCCTGGGCGGCGGCTTCTTCATAACCCGTTGTGCCGTTAACCTGACCGGCAAGATAGAGATTCTCAACCATCCGGGACTCAAGCGTTGGCTTCAGCTGAGTGGGGTCGAAGAAATCATACTCCACTGCATACGCCGGGCGGAATACCCGGGCGTCAGCCATTCCCTCCATGGCGTGCAGCGCGTCCATCTGAACCTCAAACGGAAGGGAAGAGGAGAAGCCCTGCAGGTAATACTCATTGGTGCCGTATCCCTCAGGCTCCAGGAAAAGCTGATGCGCGTCGTTGTCTGGAAACACCCGCAATTTATCCTCAATGCTCGGGCAGTACCTTGGGCCACGGCCGTGGATAACCCCGGTGAAAAGAGGGGAGTCGTCAAATCCTTTGCGAAGGCGGGCATGGACCTCTTCATTAGTGTGAAGGATATAACAGTCCATCTGCTCGCCGGACTTTTGCACCCTGGACGGAATATTCAAAAAAGAAAAACGTTCAGGATTGACATCGCCTTGCTGGCGAAGAAGCACGGAAGTATCAACCGAAGTAATGTCGATTCGAGGCGGGGTGCCTGTCTTCATCCTGTCAGTCACAAGACCCCGTTCGACAAGCTGCGAAGTCAAACCGTCGGACGAGCGCTCACCAATCCGGCCGCCAAGCAGTTGCCGGCGTCCCACGAAGAGTTTGCCGGAAAGGAAGGTTCCGGCCGTCAAAATAAGCTTCCGACACTTGAAAATTTGACCGCCGGCAGTGCGGACTCCGCAGATTTTTGAATTCTCAAAGAGGAAAGAGGCGGCTAAATCTTCGTAAACCGTTATGCCATAAGTGTTTAGCAGCACGCGGCGCCAATTGAGCGAAAACCGGATTTTATCGCACTGGGCCCTCGGGCTCCACATCGCAGGACCCTTGGACTTGTTGAGCATCCGGAATTGAAGGGTGGACTCGTCGGTGACAATTCCGCTCATGCCTCCGAGCGCATCAATCTCCCGGACAATCTGACCTTTGGCAATTCCGCCGATAGCGGGGTTGCAGGACATCTTGGCCACGGCCACGGAATCCATGGTGAGAAGGAGTACCGACGAGCCAAGTCGCGCCGCCGCCACGGCAGCTTCGCAGCCGGCGTGCCCAGCCCCGACAACGATTATGTCGAAACAGTTAGTTGCCACTCCGCATTAAAACTTGACGCTGACCGAGATAGTAATTCTCCTTGGCCCGCATCGTCGCAATATCTTCTTCCTTGTGGTCGTCGTATCCAATCAGATGCAACAGGCCGTGTACGATCACCCTGTGGAGCTCTTCATCAAATTCAGCCCCATAGTAAACTGCATTCTCGCGCACGGAATCTATGCTGATGAACAGGTCGCCAGACACGACAGGCTTAGCGGAATAATCAAAGGTGATTATATCAGTGAAATAGTCATGGCCTAAATATTGCAAGTTTATGCCGAGTAAATAGTTGTCGGAGCAGAAAATAATATTGATATCTCCGAGTCTGCATATCTCGCTCTCGGCCACAAACCGGAGCCAGCGATTATTGAAAAGCCTGTTTTTGTAGTCGAATTTGACGTCCTCGCAAAAGTACCTGACCATGGCGGTATTAAGTTACAGGACGCAAATCTACAACAAAAATTGGAATTGAAATTAATATTTCATATATTTACCGCTTGAATTGACAATAAACAACACGTCATATGGAAGTAAAGAAATCAGAAAAAGCCAGTCTTGAGAACAAGCGCTTCTTGTTCGTCGAGATAGGTTTCGTTGTCGCTCTGCTGGCGGTGCTCGGAGCATTCGAGTGGAGCAGCAAGGAAAAAGCCGACACTTCTCTTCTTGCTGAAAATAACGAAATCATTGATGAGGAGATTATCCCTATCACCCAGGAGACTCCTCCCCCGCCGCCCGAACTGGCGAAAGTCCCCATCCTGTCCGACCGCATCGACATCATCGACGATGACATCAAGGTCAACGACAACATCATCAACCTTGAAGACGATGCCAACCTCGGCGTGGAAATCGCAGACTACATCGAAGAAGTCAAAGAGGAAGTCGTGGAAGAGGAGACCATTCCTTTCCAGCTCGTGGAAGAGAAACCGAAATTCCAGGGAGGCGACGCCAACGACTTCTCCAAGTGGGTCAACCAGCGCCTCAACTACCCGGATGTCGCCAAGGAAAACGGCGTGCAGGGCCGTGTGATGCTTCAGTTCACCGTCGGCACCGACGGATCAGTCTCCGGTGTGAAGGTGCTCCGTGGAGTGGATCCTTCCCTCGACAAGGAGGCCGTGCGCGTGGTGTCGATGTCCCCGAAGTGGACTCCCGGCAAGCAGCGCGACCGCAAGGTCAAAGTGACCTACACCTTCCCCGTGATTTTCCAATTGAGGTAATTATCAGCGACTTAGGCAAAAAGGCCGTCCATCCCGGATGGCCTTTTTCAGGTAGAAAATGGAAGAAAGAGCAGTATTTGTGGGCATCATCCGCCAGGGTGAGGATGAACGAAAGATAAAGGAGTACCTGGACGAACTGGAGTTCCTGGCCGACACTGCCGGTGTGGCCGGCGACAAGAAGTTTGTGCAGAAGCTGGACAAACCTGAAAAGGCCACCTATATCCGCAGCGGCAAACTGGCAGAAATAGCAGAATACTGCGAAAGCAACGAGATCAAATACGTTATCTTCGACGATGAGTTGACTGCAATGCAGCAGCGCAACGTCGAAAAAGTGATCAAGACGGCCTCCGTCATCGACCGCACCAGCCTCATCCTGGAAATATTCTCCCAGCGCGCCAAAACGGCGTACGCAAAGATGCAGGTGGAGCTTGCGCGCTATAACTACATGCTGCCGAGACTGGCGGGCATGTGGACCCACCTGGAGCGCCAGAGGGGCGGCATCGGCACCCGCGGCGGCATGGGTGAGAGCCAGATAGAAGTGGACCGGCGCATCGTGCGTGAGCGCATTGCGCGCCTGAAGGAGCAGTTGCACAAGGTGGACAAACAGATGGCCACCCAGCGGGGCAACCGCGGCAGCCTCGTGCGTCTGTCGCTTGTGGGCTACACCAACGTGGGCAAGAGCACACTCATGAACCTGCTCTCGAAATCCTCCGTTTTCGCTGAAAATAAGTTGTTTGCAACGCTCGACACCACTGTCCGGAAAGTGGTCGTGGAGAATTGCCCTTTCCTGCTGAGCGACACGGTGGGTTTCATCCGGAAACTTCCCACGCAACTCATTGAGGCCTTCAAGAGCACGCTGGACGAGGTGCGCGAGGCCGATGTGCTGGTGCATGTGGTCGATGTGTCAGCGCCCGACTTTGAGGAGCAGATGGAGGTGGTTGAAAAAACCCTCTACGACATAGGCGCCGGAGACAAGCCTCAGTACGTGATTTTCAACAAGATAGACAACTACCAGTGCATCCCCTGGGACGAGTTCTCGCTCACTCCCAAAACCAAGGAGAACCGCACCCTGGACGAAATTAGGCAGGAGTGGATTGAGGAAAAGAAGGTGCCATGCATCTTCATGTCCGCCCTCAGCCGCGAAGGCCTTCCCAAACTCCGCAGCGACATCTACAAGATGGTCGCCGAAATCCACGCCGGCCGCTGGCCATTCAATAATTTCCTCTGGTAGATGGATTTGGCCCTTCCGCGTCGCTAAAGACCTGCTTTAGCCAGGTTTGCAGCTTCACACCTTCCACAGTAGAGCCGATCTTTTTTCTGATATTGCCATTTATGTGCAGGATACTGCCAGTGTGGAGGTAGGTATTCATCTCCTTGCTCGAATATCCGGCAATATACAGCGAACACAAACCTACTTCTTCAGCGCTCAGGCCATACTCGAGGAGTTTTGAAACGAAATGCGGATAAGAAAGGGCGTAAACCATTCCTATGTTTTTCAGCATTTCCTTGCGTCCTTCATCGATATGCTCAATGTCTTTACGGGCGCTGAACATGGACGGAGATAACTTGTCTGAATAAATATATGGCCGTAGTGCTTGCAGACGAGATGTCAAGGTGTTCCTGAAGTTTTCCGGATTCTCATTCGTCGAATCCAACAATCCACTTATATATTTATACTCGGACCGTACGGAGACAAGGGCCTCTTTGTTGGCTTTATCCCGTTTCTTCCACACGGTGCCGAAGTATATTAAGGCCGATAGAAGGAGTGCCGCAAGCAAGGAAAGAAGCACTTTTAGACGCATATCCCGGCTGCGCTGTATAAGATTATTATATCGCTCCTCTTGAAACCTTAAATCGTTGTTGAATATTCTGAGCTGCACATTCTCCTGTATTATCTGATACTCTAGCAACGTTTCAAACGCCAGCCGGTAATTTCCTGTGGCCTTATACAGTTCTTCAAGTGTGCCATAATAGTTAAGTTGTGTAAACTCCGGGGTGTTTGGCAACAGTTGGTATTGACTAATTGCTTCTTCTGCATCCTTGAGCCTTCCCGTTCGCATCAGGGCCCTGCATGTAAGCAGATTATCCGGGGTCGTGCCGGAAGCCACACAACTTGAGATGTAGTCTTCATACTTAGGAGTCAGCACATCCGCCGCCGCGTTTAAATCTGCAAGTGCTATACGCAGCAGCGATTCGTAGTATGTCGCAGGTGCCTGAATATTACGCACAGCCATCCAGCTTTTCAGGGAATCCAGTTCTTCTGCGGCTTCTTCAACATCACCAGTGTTGGTATGTAACGCTGCAACATCTAGAGAATTCCGGATATAGAACAGGGGGTTCTCTAAATTGGCAGCAACGGTCTTGGATTTTATTGTTTCTTCCAGCGCCCTGTCAAGGGCAAGTTGTTTAAAATAAAGTCTGGCCTTGGCCGAATGCAGCCTTGATACATAGTCATCAGGAAGAGCACGTTTGGACAATTGTTCTGCACGCAGGTAGGCGGAAAGAGCCTCGTTGTAATCTGCTGCGTTTTCATACACGCGTCCCTGGTAGTAGAACGCAAGAAAACGGTGATAACGATCCCCATGATGTGAGTAGTAGCGTGCCGCAGGTTTGATGATTGAATCTGACTGGAGATCAATATAATTCTTGTCCAAGGCCATTGAGTACAGGAGAGAATAGAGAGCCTTTTCCTTCGGACTGCAGATGCTCGCCGAATCCATTTCGGCAAGGATAGCCAATGCCTCCTTTGGTTTTTCCTGGATAGAGGAGTCAATCTCCTTCAACGATTTCATCACCTCTCCCGTCCCGCAACCAATCAACATGCATAAAAGCACACAAGCTAAAACTATGTTCCTCATAATTAAAATGTGTCTTTGCCCTCCCGAAAAAGGGCCGCGTACGTTTATCTTAAAAAAAAAATATAAATACAAAATCGCAATCATTTTGTCCATAACAATACCCTTATTGAGTCTTGTAAGGTTTAGAAAAACTATCTTACTGATTATTAATTATTTATAGAGGTTGAATTATTTTATTTTTCATTGAAAAACACATTACTCTCCTTAACTTTGCAACGTGACAGTGACAACAAAAACACAGACCGTGACAGTGGAAACGGAAGACATGCTGACCGCCCGCCTAAAAGCGTTACGCCCCTTTTTGCGCGAGAGCTATAAGCCAAAGGGGAAGCCCAACAGCAAAACGGCTGCGGTGTTGGCTGAGGATCGAAAGCACATGCTGGAATCCATCG
>JAFZVQ010000055.1 GCA_017617715.1 Bacteroidales bacterium
AGGGGAACCTTCCCCTTCTCCCCTGGGGGTGCAGGGGGATCGGAAGGGATGCCCGCAGAAAAAAACCGGCCTGAAAGGACCGGTTTGTCTGTGGGAATTATTGGACTCGAACCAATGACCCCCTGCTTGTAAGGCAGGTGCTCTGAACCAGCTGAGCTAAACTCCCGAAAGGGTTGCAAAGTTACTCATTTTTTCTTATTTCCAAAACTTTTTACCGATCCCTTCGGAGCAATCAGCTTGTCGCAGATGGCGATTGTGCCCGGAAGCACGAAGATGATTATAAACAGGGAGGCAAGTGCGCCTGTGCCAAGACACCTGAGTATCATCTCCACCAACTGGTCCTTTATGCACATGCTCATGACGAAGGGCCCGAGCGTGAGGATGAGGCCGGAAGTCATGATGGAGTGGCCGGCGCCGAGATATGCCTCGCTGATGGCTCCGGGCACATCGGTGAAGCGCCTGTGCTCACGGTAATAGCTTGTAAAGAGTATGGAGTAGTCGATAGTCGCACCCATCAGGATGCTCTGGACTATGAGATATGCAAGGAAATACATTGTGTTGCCGCCCAGGCCGCTCACGAACACGTTCACATAAACCCCTGACATCACGGCGAAAATCAGCAGTGTCGGAATCACGAAGGACTTGAAGGTCAGGGCCACGATGAGGAATATTGCCAGGATGGTCAGGACCGTGAGCAGCAGCATTTCGTTGGGGAAGCCGTCCTTGATTTCCTTGTACATGAACGATTCCCCTATTATGAAATGTTCCTTCTGCAGCGACCGGTTCGCCAGGGCCTTGAAGCGCTCCACGAATGCGAAGGACTCCGGCGATTCGAAGGGATAGTCGGTCATAAGCGCTGCAAGAGACATCTTGTCGGACCTGAGCATGCCGGCGCCGTCCTCAAGCTGGGTGTGGAGCCCGGCGAGCATTTCCCGCTGCTCTTCAGTAATGAAGCGGGCAAACTTGGGATCGCCCAGCAGCGTCTCGTCCACGAAGCGGGCAAGGTCGCCGAGGCTCATGCGCATCTCGGGGTCGTAGCCCTTGCGGCTCCCGGCGTAGAGATAGAGCAGGTCCATGTCGTCCTGGCTCACAGGGATGCCGGCGGCGGCCAGTGCGTTGCGGACACGGCGGGAGGAGTAACGTTTGCCGGAGAAAGCCATTTCAGCCAGCCTTTCGAGAGGAGTCACGACGGGCTCCGGTTCAGGCTCGGCGGCCACTTCCACGCCGGTATGCGGCGGCAGGCCGGAGAGAGAATCGGCAGCCGCAATGAGGGCCGCAGTGGTGTCGGACGGAGCGCCGAGGGAGTCGGCCTGCGCAAGCAGCGTTGCCGGCGAGTCCGTCACCGACGGGCCGGCGATGAATGCCGAGTCGAGCTGCCGGTGGGCTTCACGTATCTGGTCCGCCTGCTCCTTGGTGAGCATGTAGGCATACCGCTTTTGCGTAAGTATGTTTTCAGTCACGAACGTGGAGAGTTCGTGGGGTGACATCGTGGCAGGCTTGCGGGTGCGGCCGGCCATGCGGAACACCATGTTGAAGTAGCTGCGGTCCAGGCCCATGATATCGGACATCTCCTTTGCCGTCATCTGCCTGGTGGCGAGCTCGTAGGTGACTTTAATATCATTAAGGTTGTCTGGCGTAGCCGGACGGGAGGCCTCGGCGCCCTGGCCAGGCGTTGCGAGTGAATCGGGGCGGGCTGTCGCCGTGGAATCGTGCAGGGCTGCGGCGAGAAGGGATGAATCGGCGGGCGTCACCGAGGCCGTGGAATCCGTAAGGGCGGACTTGCTGCCGGACGTGTCGGCGGCAACGGCCGGTGCTGCCGGAGCCGGCACGACCGGCTTTCTGGCAGGAGCTGGAGCCTTGGGCATAAGCTTGGCAGCCAGCTTTTCGGCATTGAGCTCCGGAGGCACGAGACCCTGTTTGCCAAGCTCTTCGGCGAGGTCCTGTATCTCGTTAAGGCTAAGACGCTCGTCGCGCTCAGGGTGGGCCTTTGCGTAGTAGACTATCTTCAACAGCTCCTCATCTACCTCATCCGTATATTGCTTGATGCGCTCGCTCATCTCCGGAACGGTGAAACCCTGGAGCATCAGGCTCGGGTAGCTGAGGCAGGACTGGATATGCTTGTCGCGCTCCAGCGTGTCGAGTATACCTGCTATGGCGTCTTCTTCGGAGGTATCGTAGACGAGAAGGCACGGATTCTCAGGGGGGAAGACGTCGCCTATCTCGGTGGGCCAGATAGCGGCGAAAGAGATTTCAGTGCGCTTTTGAAGTATGAATGCGGCCACGAAAATGCCCACCAGCATCAGGGCGAGGGGCAGCCTGAAACGTATCTCGAAACGGGCCAGGGCAGCTGACGGCAGGTGGGGGACTTTCTTGGAGGACTTGAACACAGATTTCTCGAATTCGAGAATAAGGCCAGGGAGCAGGGTGAAGGTGCATATCATGCTCAGCAGCACGCCCTTGGCAAGCACGAATCCAAGGTCCTGGCCTATCTTCAGGTGCATGAACACCAGCATGAGCAAGCTCACGATCGTGGTCAGGGCGCTGCTCAGGATTGAAGGCGATGCGCCCTTGATGGCGTTGCGCATGGCCAGTTCACTGTCGCTGATGGTGAGTTTTTCCTGCCGGAATCGGTTCATCAGGAAGATGGAATAATCCATCGACAGAATTATCTGGATCACGGCGGTGAGGGTGTTGGTCACGAAAGACACGCCCGGCATGAGAATGTTGCTGCCCATGTTTATAGCCACCGCCATCAGCATCGAGAAGGAGAAAAGGAACACCTCAACCACCGAGGCGCACATCACCAGCAGGATGAGGAACACTATCACCGTGCCCGTAGCTATCATCGGGATGATATTGGCCGGCATGTTCTTGTCCAGACTCACTTCCACGACCACGTCGTCGCCGTAGCGCGCTTCAATATCCTTTTCTATACTTCGGTAATCACAGCCTTTCGAAAGCAGGAATTCAAAGAGGGTGTAATTCTCTTTTTCCTTGACGGAAAGACAGGCCATCCCGCCCGTAAGCCCGTTCAGCTCCTTCATCACGGCTTCCTTTTCTATGGGCGTTTCGAACATCACGCTGAGCAGGCTCAGCTGGTTGTCCATGTCGGGGAAGCTTTCGGAGACCTTGTCCATCCCTAATTTTATCGGGGAGTCGTCAGGCAGGAAATAAGAGATCTCCATTATTATGTTCAACCGGGGAATCATCAAGCCGCACACCACGGCCAGAATGACCATAAAAGCCATCACAGGCCTGCGCCTTTTGATAATAAAACCCGATATTTCCATAATTTCGCAAAGATAATGTTTATTGTTCAAATTTGGAAATTGTTCCAATTAGTTTTATCTTTGAAAGATTTTTGAGATGAAGAGAATCGCTGCTTTGACAATGGTCAGGAATGACGATTTCTTTCTGGGCAAGTGGACCGCTTATTATGGAGACTTGCTCGGCAAGGATAACTTGTTCATCTTTTTCGACGGCGAAGATCAGAAAGTCCCCGATTGCACCGCAGGCTGCCACGTGGAGGTGATTCCGCGTGTCGCCGGTAACGTCCGTGTCTCCGACAAGGAGCGCATAGGCGTGATGTCCGCCAGGGCGGCCAGGCTCCTGAAAGAATACGACATGGTCATAGGCTCCGATGTGGATGAATTCCTCATCGTGGACCCGTCCGTGGGCAAAAGTCTTCCGGAATTCCTTTCAGAGCAGAAAACCGAAGGCCGCAACTCCCTTTCCGGCCTTGGCTGCGACGTGATACAGGACACCAGCTGCGAGCCGGCCCTCGATTTTGCGGCTGGCATACTGTCCCAGCGCAAGTTCGTCCGTCTTTCCCCCCGCTACACCAAGACTTCCGTGCTCCTGGCCCCCGTAGAATGGGGCAGCGGCTTCCACCGCACCCGCCGCGGCGATTTCCACATCATCCCCAACCTCTATCTTTTCCACTTCGGCTGCGCCGACACAAGTTTCATCGGCCAGAAGCTCGAAGACAAGGACCTTGCATCCCGCGGCTGGGACAGGCACCTCCACAAGCGCCGCCGCCTCATCGACAATCTCCCTGCGCTTAAGGAGCGCAGCTGGGATGTCTGGACCGTCCGCGCCCGCAAGCTCCAGAGCGTAATCCGGCTTCCCTACACTCCCAACAAGCCGGCCATGCTCAATCTCCAGATCAAAGTCCGCCTCCCCGAACGTTTCTCCGGGCTGGTATAGCTGGTATAATTACTGTATTTGTTGCTCCCGGCTACTCCAGTTTGAGGAGGGCGGTGAGGTATTCGCCGATGCGGTCGAGCCAGGTGTAGCTGCCGGTGCCGGGGGAAGCGTTGCGCTGGAAGCAGTGGGGACGGGTGGCGAGGGTGTGGAGCTCGCTCTGGATGCCCATGGCCCGCATCTTTTCCCAGACCTTGACAGAGTTCATCGACGCCCAGACGTCGGCATCGCCGTGGATCAGCAGCATCGGGGCGGTGTCCAGGTCGAAGGAGAACTCGGGCACGAGGACGGCGGAATCATCGTTACCGCCACCCGTGTTGTGCTCGTCAATACCGTCCGTGAGGGCGTAGGCCGGATAGATGCCGATGCCCCACTGCACGTTGCAGGGCAGGTTGTCGATCTTGTCCACCTTATAATAGGAATTGTGCCGCGAGGAAGTCACGCCCATGAGCGTGAGGTGTCCGCCCGCCGACGAGCCCATGATGCCTATCTTGTCGGGGTTCAGGCCCTTTGATGCCGCCTCGCTCCTGACTATGCGAATGGTCCGCTGAAGGTCCTGCCAGGCGGAGGTGTGCTTGGCGAGAGGCGCAGCTGGACGGGAGACACGGTATTTCATAGTGACCACCGTGATGCCCATGGCATTGAGGTAGCGGCGCGCCGGAGCCACCTCGAAACCGTCGGGGTTGTCTTTATAATAACCGCCGCCGGAGTAGATTATCTGGATGGCATCGGTCTTGCGCACGGCCGGGATGTGCCACTCCAGATAAGGGACGCACTGGTCTTCCTGGAAATCCGGAGTCTTGCCCTCCGGCCACAACGGTTCCTTGCTGTAGAAGGCCCGTGCGGAATCGGACTGGAAACGGTCCATCAAGGCTACTTCCGGCTGCAAAGGCCCCAGGAAGCCCATCTGGGTGAGGAACTCCAGCGCGCGGTCGAAGCCGAACGCCCCGTGTCCCTTGCCCGGGTAGAGGTGCAGTTCCGCCGGCACGCCCATTCTGCGAAGCTGGCGGTACACCTGCGTGGAACCGTTGGGCGAGTACTTGTCCGCGCCGCCGTGATGCAGGCTCATCGGGCAGGTCTTCCCGTCGAACGGGAACACCTTCGAAAGGGTCACGTCGGCCCCGTAGCCCTGGCGGGTGGCGGGCACGCCCAGCTCGTCGGCATCCGAAGTCACGTATGCAGGGGCGTTGACGATGGCCACGTTGATGTGGCAGGGAATGTCGTCGATTGCGTCGATGCGCTCGTAGGTTGAGGTCTGGGAACCGGAGCCGAGCAGCAGGCTCAGGTGGCCGCCGGCGGACATTCCCACCACCCCGATCTTCTCAGGGTCGAAGCCGCGTTTCGCCGCCTGGCTGCGGACCTTGCGCACCGCCCTCTGGCCGTCCTCCCAGGCCGTCATGTAGTACGGCATGCCTTCCGGACGCGGGGTGCGGTAGACGAAGTTCACGCACTGCACCCCCCTGGCGGTGAGCTCCTTGCGCCAGAGCGCTATCAGGTCCATGTCGCAGCAGTTCTTGTAGGAACCGCCGGAAATCAGGATCATGCAGGTGCCGTTGGGATTGGCGGGAGCCTCGAACCATTCCAGATAAGGCTGGCGGAACTTCTTGGGGTTGAACCCTTCCGCCTTTGACTCCGAGGTCATGGCAGCAATCTGGGTGTCGCTTGCGTTGGGCATCTTGTTCTTGGGCCAGATGTACTCACGCTCCTGGGCAAGGAGCGACAGGCTCAGAAACAAGCCCGCTGCCAGTATGATAAACCGTTTCATTGATAATATGACGCTAAAAGTTCAATCTGCGTATCATGATACTGCAAATATAATAAAAAAACGCCTCCCGAGCCGGGAGGCGGAGAGGTCGCTAGAACCTGTCTTCGGAAGAGACGGACAGTTTCTTCCGGCCGTGACGACGGCGGGCCGCAAGGACGCGACGTCCGTTGGGAGTGCTCATGCGCTCACGGAAACCGTGCTTGTTGACTCTCTTGCGGTTGGAGGGTTGGTATGTACGTTTCATATCTGTTTTGTTTAATTATTCGATTTGGGAGGGCAAAGGTAATCTTTTCCGACTTCAATTACAAATTTTTCTTTAAAATAATCGTCTTTCAGCCAATCTTCTATGCTCCAGACCCTCACACGGCCGGGCGGAACCCCGCATTTCCGGCCCATTTCAGATATTTCGGACAGCACGTCTCCGCCTTTCAGGCAAAGGATGCTGCGGCGGAAACGCCCTTTCACCCAGGGATAAAGCTTGTCCAGTGAAGCGACCGCGCGCGTGACCACCCAATCGAAAGTCCCGCCGAGCTCCTCCGCCCGCGACTGGACGCACTGCACATTCTGCAGCCCGAGGCCTTCCGCGACGGCCGAAGCCACACGCACCTTCTTCCCTATCGAATCGCACAGGGTGAACCGTGCCAGCGGATATTCCACCGCCAGCGGGATACCGGGAAAGCCGCCCCCGGTGCCAAGATCCAGCACGGAAGCGCCGTCCAGCACTCCTTCCGGATAGTGCAGTTCGAGATAGCGGGCGATGGCGAGGGAATGCAGCACATGGTGCCCGTAAAGGCAGTCAATGTCTTTACGGGACACCACGTTGATGCGCTCGTTCCACTCGCGGTAGAGCTCCAGCGCACGTGCGAAATCCTGTTCTGAGCTTCTCATTGGCGTTCGAGCAGCAGCACCGTGCTCTGGTAAGGCTTCCTGATGTTCAGGTTGAATCCGAACGAAGAAATGAAATCGCCGCCCAGCACCTTGCCGTCGCTCCAGACGGACTTGCCCACGGGAGCGATTTCAGTGACCTTGTAGCGGGCGTCCCTGTCCAGGCCGGCCACACGGAACTTAGGGGTCACGCTGCGGCTCGGATACTGCAGGCAGAAGGCGAAGAACACCGCCCTGCTCTTGTCCTTGGACACATAGGCGAGCGAATAATAACCACCCTCATAGGGCGAACTGATACGGTAGAGGTCGCCGTCGAACACTATGTCGCGGTACTCTTTGTAGGCAGCGAGGTACCCACGCACGTAATCCTTCTCGGAATCGCTCAGCAGCTTGGGCTGGATCTCCATGCCCAGGCGCGCCGTAGCGGCCATGTCGCAGCGGAACTTCAGGGGAATGATACGGTCGGTCTGGTGGTTAGGGGTGGCGGAAATGTGCGAGCCCAGGATCTGCGCGGGGTAGATGAGGCTGGCGCCGTACTGCATGAAAGCACGGCAGTGCGCGTCCGTGTTGTCGCTGGTCCACACTTCGTTGGCCCACTGCAACACGCCGTAGTCCATCCTGCCGCCGCCGGACGAGCAGGACTGCAGCAGCACTTTGGGATACTTCTCGCGGACGCGGCGCAGCACGTCGTAGTAGCCTTTCGTATAGTCCACCCAGAAGTTGGCCTGACTCTTCTCCCAGGTCGAGCCGACGTTGTAGACGTGGCGGTTGCAATCCCACTTGATGTAGTCGATGTCGCCGAGCTGCATGGTCCTGTCGAACACTCCGAACACAAAGTCCTGCACATCGGGGTTGCTGAGGTCGAGCAGCAGCTGGTTACGGGCCGGATACGCTTCCCTGCCCTTTTCCACCACCACCCATTCGGGATGCTTCTCATAGAGCCTGGACTTAGGATTCACCATCTCGGGCTCAATCCAGATGCCGAATTTCAGGCCCTTGGCGTGGGCGTAGTCGGCGAGGTAGCCTATGCCCTCGGGGATCTTCTTTTCATTGAGCTCCCAGTCACCGAGTCCGGCCTTGTCGTTGTCGCGGGCATATTCGCCGTTGGCGAACCATCCGTCGTCCAGCACGAACATCTCAAGGCCCATGTCGGCTGCGTCGTCGATCATGTCGGTCAGAGTCTTCGTGGTGAAGGAGAAATAAGCGCCTTCCCAGCTGTTGAGCAGCATGGGGCAATGCATCGAGGCGTCATACATGCCGTGGCGGCGTGCCCAGTCATGCAGGTTGCGGCTTGCCTGGCCGGCGCCTTCGAGGCTGTAGGTCCACACCATGTCGGGGGTGGTGAAAGTGGCGCCGCCGGCGAGGGTGTACTCAGCGCCGGTGGGGTGGATTCCGGAGGTGATGTAGAGCCTGCCGGACTCTTCCATCTGGAAATTGATTTTGTAGTTGCCGCTCCAGCGTAGGGCGCCGGCAATCACTTCCCCGTGGGTCTCGTCGAGGGTGTCGGAATCCAGGCTCAGCATGAAGGACGGGTTGGAGCGCTGGGTGGCGCGCATGCCGTCGCGGCATTCTATGGTCTTTATTCCGTGGGTGAGGCGCTCGGTCTCGACGTAGTTCTCGTGGGCCCAGGCGCCGTAGAAATGGGTAAGTGTGTATTTTTCAGACCAGATCGGGATGCAGGAGGAGTAGAAGTTGCGGAGCAGCACGCACTTTTTGCCGGCGTTGGTGATTTCCGCATGGGCGAGAATCACGTCTTCGGCCTGCCAGGCATCGAACACGAGGCAGACCTTCAGCGGCTGCTTCGAATCCTTCAGCTGCACGCGGGTGCGGACGAGGCCGGGCTGCGGCTTCTCGACGCTGTGCGATTCATAAACCAGCTCGGTGTTCAGGCCTCCGTCGGGATAGGTCACGGCCAGGGCCGGTTCATACACGAACTTGCCGCCTGCGGTGGGATACATCTGAGGGTCGCCCACGGAGTGCGAATCCACGTATGTGGCGTAGCCTTTGAAATCGGATGCCGCAGACACCGACGGGCCATAATGGCGGTAACTGAGGGCGCCGCCGTCTTTGCCCACCATCACAAGGGAGGTGTGGTCGGTGCTCACGTTGATGTAGTGGTAGTCGGCGGCAAAGCCCTGCAGGGAGAGGCCGAGGGCCGCCAGGATCACGATGACGAGATTTTTCATTTTGTCTAACATTTGTTTGGCGCGGCGGATACGGGTGCGGACCGTGTTGAGTTCTATGCCCGTCTCTTCCGCTATTTCTTTATATTGCATTCCTTCGATGAGGCGCTTGCGCGCTATTTCCCTGTAGATTTCGGGGAGGCCTTCCACGAGCTGCTCGGTCTCTTCGCGCACCTCGGTCTTGATGATGCCCTCAAGGGCGTCGTCCACATCGTCGCCTATGGTCTCGGCCACGTTGAGCGAGCGGCCTTCGTCGTCGATCGACACGTAGCCGCGCAGGCGGCGGGTCTCCTGGTCGATCACGTCGAGGGCAGTGTTGTGGGCTATCCTTTTTAGCCACACTTCGAAGCGGCCGAGGGCGGGATCGAAGGAATGTATCTGCCGGAAGGCCTTTTCAAAGGTCTTGGAGCACACGTCCTCGATGTAGAAGTTGTCCAGCTGCTTCATGTTGGTGCGGAGGTACGCACGGATGGAGCCTATGTTCGCGTCCCAGAGGGCCGTGAACGCGGTGCCGTCGCCGATGATCGCCCGGCGCACCAGTTCGTCAATGGGCTTCGAGCCAGTTTGTGCCATAATTGCATTCGACTGTGAGTGGAACGTTCAGGGATATGACGCCCTGCATTTCTTCCCGCACGAGTGCGGACACGGCGTCGGTCTCGTCCGTGGGCACTTCGAGCAGGAGTTCGTCGTGGATCTGCAGCACCATGCGGGAGCGCATGCCGGAAAGGCGCCGGTCCACGGCCACCATGGCCAGCTTGATTATGTCGGCGCTGGTGCCCTGGATGGGGGCGTTGACGGCGTTGCGTTCGGCAAACGAGCGCACGGTGGCGTTGCCGCTGGTGATGTCGGGCACGTAGCGGCGGCGGCCGAACAGGGTCTCGACGTAACCGTTGGTGCGCGCGGAGGCGAGCGTGGCGTCTATCCAGCCGCGTATGCTGGGGAAGGACGCAAAATAGTCTTCAATCAGCTTGGCGGCTTCGGAACGGGAGCAGCCCAGGTTCTGGCTCAGCCCGAAGGCCGAAATGCCGTACATGATTCCGAAGTTGGCGGTCTTTGCTATGCGGCGCTGGTCGGCGGAGACTGAGGCCACGGGGATGCGGAAGATTTTCGCGGCCGTGGCTGAATGGATGTCGATTCCTTCGCGGAAAGCCGCGCAGAGGTGTTCGTCGCCGCTGAGGTGAGCCATGATGCGCAGCTCTATCTGTGAATAATCGGCGCTCATTATCACTGAGCCCGGGTTTTCGGGCACGAAGGCCTTGCGGATTTCGCGGCCCTGCTCGGTGCGTATGGGGATGTTCTGCAGGTTGGGGTTGGAGCTCGACAGGCGGCCGGTGGCTGTAAGGGCCTGGTTGAAAGTGGTGTGGACACGGCCGTCGCGGGGGCTCACGTAGGACGGGAAAGGCTCTATGTAGGTGCCCAGCAGCTTCTTGAGCCCGCGGTAGTCGAGTATGGCTTCGATTATCGGGCTGCGGCCTGAGAGCTCCTGGAGGGTCTTTTCATCGGTGGGCCAGTTGCCCTTCCTTGGCTTTTTCGCCTTCGGATCGAGTTTCAGTTTCTCGAAGAGCACCTCGCCTACCTGTTTGGGGGAATTGACGTTAAGTGCAGGCTCTCCGGCCAGTTCGCGCACTTCCGCTTCCTTGGCGGCCACCTGCACCCGCAGGCCGTCGGCGTAGTCCTGAAGGACTTTCAGGTCCACTTTCACTCCGGTGAGCTCCATGCGGGCGAGCACGCCGGCGAGGGGCTCCTCGATGCGGTCGTAGAGCTCGCGGAGGCGCGGGTCGGTGCGGTCCATTTCGGCGAACAGGGCGTCCGCCAGGGGCAGCAGCACGGAGGCTTCCAGGAAGCGGTCGGGGCCGGATTCAACCTCGTCGAAAAGAGAGCCCTGGGCCAGATCGTCCCGGGTTTGGAGCTCGACGCCGAGGATGGAGGAGGCGAGGACGTCGAGCTTGTGGCTGCGCTCCGGATTGAGCAGATAATGCAGCAGTTCGATGTCCTCCAGACGCCCTTCGAGCGGCAGGCCGAGGAGGCTCAGCTCTTCCATCTGCTGCTTGAGACCTAAGCCCGTTTTCGTGCGGGACGGATCGGCGAGCAGTTCGCGAAAGGCGGCCGGCTCGGCGCAGGCTACTCCGTGGGAATCAGCCGCATAGAGCACGCCGTCGCAGTAGTGGACAGCCACCCTTGAGTCCTTTATTTCTGCGGGCGTGACCTTTTTGACTTCGATGCTCCGGGCTTCAGGGGCCGGGGCCGAGGCACGGGCGCTGCTGCCGATTTCGTCGGAAATCTTGCGCACCAGGCGTATGAGCGACGGGAACTCGTAGAGCTTGAAGATTGATTCGACTTCAGGGGTCCAGGCGAGATCGAGCACCATGTCGGCGGCCGTGGCCTCGAGCGGGATGTCGGTCTTGATGGTCACGAGCTCGCGGGAGAGGTCGATGTGATCCCGGGCAGCTTCGAAGAGTTCGCGCTGGCGGGGGGTAAGGTCGCCCAGGTGTGCATAAATGCCGTCCACGGAGCCGTACTTTTTCAGCAGCTTGGACGCACCCACGGGGCCGACGCCCTGCACGCCTGGCACGTTGTCGGAGGAGTCGCCGCAGATGGTCAGGATGTCGATTACCTGCCTGGCGTTGTCTATCCCCCATTTTTCGCAGATTTCGGCCTCTCCGAGCACCTCGTTGTCGGCGCCGGACTTGCCGGGCCTGTACTGGTGGATATGCGGGGCGACGAGCTGGCCGTAGTCCTTGTCGTGCGTGACCATATAGACTTCCAGGCCCTCTGCGGCGCTGCGGACAGCCATGGAGCCTATCACGTCGTCGGCCTCGAAGCCGGGAATCATCAGCACAGGGATGTCAAGCGCCTTGACTATGGCCGTCAGGGGCTCCAGGGCGTCTATTATCAGCTGCGGCGTCTCAGCGCGGTTGGCCTTGTAGTCCGGGTAGAGCTTGTTGCGGAAAGTGCCTCCCGGCGGGTCGAAACTCACGGCGATGTGGGTGGGCTTTTCACGGTCCACAAGTTCCAGCAGATACTTCGTAAAACCGAACAGGATGGATGTGTCCACCCCCTTGGAATTCACCATGGGGCGCCCCAGGAAGGCGTAATACATCTTGAAAACGAGCGCGTGGCCGTCGATGAGAAAAAGTTTCATATTGAAACACAAATATGGGTTTTATTTTTGAAAGTTTCAAACTATTTGGCTAATTTTGGGACATTATGAAGAAGATTATAGTCTTTACCTTCGCGCTCTGCCTTGCCGCAGGCGCATTCGCCCAGACCCAGACCATCCGTGCGTTCTCCCACAGGGGCGGCCGCCTCGAAAGGGACGAGAACACCGCCGGAGCCTTCCAGGACAGCTGGGACGCAGGCTACACCGGTTTCGAGACCGACATCCGCAGGACGGCGGACGGCGTGCTCTACCTCACCCACGACCACACCCTGGAGCGCACCACCAACGGCTCCGGCATCTTCGAGCAGAAGACTTCCGCCGAAATCGAGCAGCTCCGCACCAAGAAAGGCAACAAGATGATGAAATTCGACGATTTCATCGCTTTCCTGCAGGACAAGGACAACCTGTATGTCGAATTCGAGCTCAAGACGAAGCCCGAAGAGCTTTATCCGCAGGAGATTGTCGAAGAAGTGGCAGAGCGCGTCTACCAGGCGGCCATGTCGATACGCACGAAGAATTCGTTGCTCCGCTTCACGTCCTCCGACCTCCGCGGCCTGCGCTACCTCAAGCAGGCGCACCCGGATCTCAAGAGCAAGGGGCCTGAGTCCAACCTGCTGATCATCTTCAACGCCGGCGTCTCCGACAAGACCATCGAGACCTGCAAGCGCGAAGACATCTGGGTGATGGGCTGCAAAACCGACGGCACCACACGCAAAATGGTGGAAAAGGCCCACAAGGAAGGCATGATAGTGAGCCTGTGGCCCACACATAAGATTGAAGATTTCATGCTCGCGGCCTACCTCGGATCGGACGCCATGTGCACCGACATCCCGTTCACGATGAAGCCGTGGTTGGAAGCTAACGCCCCCTGGTTGCATGTCATCTACTGATGGCCATCAGTAGATATACTATTATCCCCCTGCGCCCCCAGGGGAGAAGGGGAAGGTTCCCCTTCCGCCACTTCGTGGCTATCCCCTCTGTCGCTGCGCTCCATATTTTTTTCAAACGTACGTGCTGCTATGAATCAAGATGAACTCTTTATGAAGGAGGCGCTGCGGGAGGCGGAGGCGGCCGGCGGCGAGAACGAGGTACCCATCGGGGCGGTGGTGGTGGCGCGCGGCCGAGTAATCGCACGCGGACACAACATGACCGAGCGGCTCCACGACCCCACTGCCCACGCCGAGATGATAGCCCTCACCGCCGCCACCGAAGCGCTCGGCGGCAAGTACCTGCAGGACTGCACTTTATACGTGACCGTGGAGCCCTGCCCGATGTGCGCCGCCGCCCTCTGCTGGGCGCAGGTGGGCCGCATCGTGTACGGCGCCGAAGACCCGAAGCGCGGCTATTCCCTCTACTCCCCCTCCCTTCTGCACCCAAGGACCGAAGTCACTTCCGGCGTGCTCGCCGACGCCTGCGGGGAGCTTATGATACGCTTCTTCAAAGACAAACGCTGACCTACCATATGAAACGCAGAGACTTCATCAAAAGCGCCGGCGGGTTGGTGGTAGCGGCTTCGGTCGCTCCCACGCTGGCCTCAGCAGCCACCCCCATGCTGGCCTCAGCGGCCGCCCCCGCCCTCGCCTCCGCAGCCCGCACTGCCATTCCAAGCACCATTTGTCATTCTGAGCGAAGCGAAGAATCTCTCCCTCCCCTTAGAATCAAGTTCCTCGGCACCGGCGCCGCAGGTGGCAAAGGGCGCTCCGGCAAGGGTCGCAGGCACAGCAGCATACTCGTGGACGGCAGCTTCCTGATCGATTTCACCGACGACTCCCTGGACCTTCTGCCGCCCGGCGCCGGCGTGGACACCATATTCTACACCCACTCCCACGGCGACCACTTCCAGCCCTCGGCGGCGCTGAAAATCGGCATCAGGCGGGTTTACCTCAACCACAGCTGGTACGACGTGGCCGTGAAGGCGTTCCGCCAGGCAGCCAAGGAAGCGGGGCTGGACATGCCTGCAATCATACCGACCTACGTAGGCTCACCGGTAGCCATGGGCGATGTGACCGTCACTCCCCTGCTGGCCAACCATCCGACCGAAAACGCCATGGAGGAATCACAGATCTACCTGCTGGAGAAGGGCGGCGTCCGGCTGCTGTATGCCACCGACACCAGCGGCATCCCGGGCAAATCCGCCCGCCTTGCCGGCATCGACGCCCACAAAGACGCCTACGGCATCACGGCCCTAATCATGGAGGCCACCATGGCCGATCCGGATGACTTCCGCCTCTACTGCCACTCCAGCACAGCCACGGTCGCGAACACCGTCCGCGTGCTGCAGAAGACCGGCCGCCTCCACATGCCCGCCGGCCAGAAGGTCTACCTCACCCACATGGCCTCCTCCCTCCACCCCAAAGACATCAACGCCACCCTCCCCGCCCCTCTCTGCGCCGCCGAAGACGGCCTCGAAGTCCTCTTCCGCGCCCCGTAGCGCCCCGCAGCCGTGAGCAGTAAGCATCTTACTGCCAATAACTTACAGAAACCCGATTGCACCAAATGGAGCAATCGGGTTTCTGCATTACGTTATAAATCAGGCAGTTGCTGCTCACTATAACTGCAACGAGCCGCCCTGATCAGGCGGCCCGAGCGTTGAGGTACCAGGATTCGAACCTGGGCAGACAGAACCAAAATCTGTAGTGCTACCATTACACCATACCTCAATTCCGGTGCAAAGATAGAAAATAATTTTGAGTTGACCGGAAAAAGCGTTACTTTTATAGTTCGGAAACAAACCACACTAAAAAACCATATGGATACACAAAAAGTAATCGCTCAAGCCCTCGAAGTTTCAGTCGCCACCAAGGCCCTGGAGTTCGGAGAGGACATTCTGGACCGCGTGCCAGGCCTGTTCAACAAGTTTTTCCCCGGACAGAAGGCAATAGTGTTCGCCGACAAGATCACCTGGAAAGTCGCCGGCGAGCGGGTCTTCTACGAGCTGGCCAAGGCAGGCGTGCCCGCCACCACCTTCCTCATCACAGACGACCGTTTCCATCCCGACTGGAAATACGTGGAAATGGTGGACAAAGTGATAGAAGATGAGAAAGGAATCCTTATCGCAGTCGGCGCCGGCGTGATCAACGACCTCGCCAAGCTCGGCTCCTTCCGCCACAACCAGCAATACATCTGCGTCGCCACCACTGCCTCCGTGGACGGCTACACCTCCTCGTCGGCCATAGTCAACGACGAGCGCGGCGCCAAGATCAACATAAAGTCCAACGCGCCCCTCGTGATAGTGGCCGATTCCAAGGTGCTGGCCTCAGCGCCATGGTTCCTGACCGCCGCCGGCTATGCCGACCTCGCCGCCAAGGTGAGCTCCGGCGCCGAGTGGATGATTGCCGACCTCTTCGGCACCGAACCCATCGACCCGCCGAGCTGGCACATCACCCAGGACTCCCTGAAAGACATGCTCGACGACCCGGACGGCATCAAGACAGGCAAGCCTGAATCCGTCGAAAAACTCTTCCTCGGCCTCACCCTCGCCGGCATTGGCATGGAGGTCGCCGGCTCCAGCCGTCCCGCCTCCTGCGCCGAGCACCTCTACGGCCACTACTGGGACATGACCCACCACACCAACAACGGCCGCCCCGTTTCCCACGGCTTCCAGGTGGCCATCGGCGAGCTGACCCTCTGCGCCTTCTTCGACGCCCTCTTCGAAATGGACCTCAGCAAGCTCGACGTCGACAAATGCGTCGAAGCCTGGCCGAGCCTCGAAGAAGAGCAGGAGCGTGCAAAGAAGATCTACGCCGACTTCCCCGTGCCCACCCTCGGCTACGAAGAAATCACCAAGAAGTGGCAGCCCAAGGAGGAAGTCCGCGTGCAGCTCCAGAAGGTCAAGGACAACTGGCCCGAGCTCAAGAAAAAGCTGCAGGCCCAGGTCTGGAGCTTCGAAAAGATGCGCGACATGTTCCGCCGCGCCGGTGCCCCGACAAGCCCGGAAGAAATCGGCTCCACCCGCGCAGAACTTCGCAAAATCACTGATTACGTGCAGCTTATGCGCTGGAGAATCAACCTCCTCGACCTTGCCAAGCGTGGCTGCTTCTACGACGAACTGATGGACAAAGTCTTCGGCAAGGGAGGCGTCTGGGAGATACAGTGATGACACAGAACCCGATGATGCACATCATCGCGCTCCGCAGAGAGGGGGTGCCGGCAGGCATTCCCTCTTATTGCACCGCGAATGAGCTGGTCATAGAAGGTGTGCTCGAGCAGGCGAAACGTTTCCCGGACAGCGTGCTCATAGAAGCCACCAGCAACCAGGTCAACCAGTTCGGCGGCTACACCGGCATGAAGCCTGCCGACTACCGTGACTACGTCTGGCGAATCGCCGACCGCATAGGCTTCGACCGCTCCAGAATCATTCTTGCCGGCGACCACCTCGGTCCCCAGCCCTTCCAGGGCCAGCCCGAAGCGGAGGCGATGGAGAACGCCAAAGAGATGGTGCGCCAGTATGCTGCCGCCGGCTACACCAAAATCCACCTCGACACCAGCATGCGCGTCGCCGACGACGACCGCAGCGTGCCCCTCAGCGACTGCACCATCGCCCGCAGGGGCGCTGAACTGATGCGCGCGGCCGAAGACGCATGGCAGGAACTGCACAAACACGATCCCTCCGCCGTCCACCCGGTGTTCATAATCGGAAGCGAGGTCCCCATCCCCGGAGGCGCCCAGGACAACGAAGGCCTGCAGGTCACCGATCCCGACGCCTTCGCCGCGACCGTGAGTGCCTATAAGCAGGTCTTTGCCGAACACGGCCTTTCCGACCTATGGCAGTACATAATCGCCGTGGTGGTGCAGCCGGGCGTGGAATTCGCCGACGCCGACGTCCACCCCTACAAGCGCAGCGACGCCCTCGCCCTTTGCGAGAGGCTCAAGGACTTCCCGGAACTGATGTTCGAGGGCCATTCCACCGACTACCAGAGTCCGCAGGCCCTCAGGCAGATGGTCGAAGACGGCGTGGGCATACTGAAAGTAGGGCCCGCCCTCACCTTCGCCGCCCGTGAAGCCCTCTTCGCCCTGTGCCATATTGAGTCCGAGTTGATCGGCGACCCAGCGAAGCGCTCCAACTACATCGACGTGGTCGAACAGGTGATGCTGGAGAATCCCAAAAACTGGCAGAAATACTATCACGGCACGCCCGGCGAGCAGGCGCTCAAACGAGCCTACAGCTACTCCGACCGCAGCCGCTACTACATGCCTGACGCCCGCATCGAAGCTGCCATGGCGAAGCTCTTCTCCAACCTTGAAGGCGCCGACATCCCCATGGGACTGCTGCACCAGTATATGCCCCTGCAGTACATTGGCGTACGGAACGGCCGGCTCCCGATGAGCCCCCGCGCTCTCGTCAAGGACGCCGTACGTATCGTTTGCGAAGACTATAACTACGCCACCCGCCCGGGCTACCAGACCGCCAGCGTGCTGATGTAGAGCTACCTGTATCGGCTCTTGACCCTTTCGCGCTCTTCCGGATCAAGGGAACGGAGGAGCAGGTCGAGCATGCGCTCCGGGAACTGGTCCAGACGGGAATGGACCAGCCCGTCCACACTGTCGTTGAAGTCCGGATCCACGTTGAAGCACACGATCCTGGCGTTCCAGCCCACATATGCGCGCATAAGCGGAGGCAGCCTCCACACGCCGCCGGACATGTTCGAAAGCAGCCTGTCCAGGGCGTCGGCACTGTCCACCGTGGAGAGCAGGGCATCCGGATCCACCCTGAGGAAATTCTCCTTCAGGGGGTGCACCGATTCTGCGTAACGTTCCTCTTCCGGCACTCCGTACGCACGCATGAAGAACCTTACTATCAAGCTCTTATACAAATCGGGATAGCTGGAGCTCAAGCTCACGGGGCCGATCATGTACTTGACATCGGGGAACTTTGCCATAGCATAGACAATGCCCGTCAGCAGCATGCGGAGCGGCAGGAATTCACACTGGTATTTCTCCACCACAAAGCTGCGTCCGAGTTCGGCTGCGTTGCGCAGGATCTCATCGGAACCGGGCTTGAAGCGGAAAAGGGACTTGGTGTAGAAACCGGAGCTGCCGCATGGCATGGCCATTATCTCGCTGCCCACGCCCATGCGGTATGCGCCCACAAGGCGCTGGTCCACCGAATGCCAGAGTATCAGGTGGTAGTAGTATTTGTCGTACTCGTCAGTGTCGAAAGGCTTGCCTGTGCCCTCCCCCACCGCGCGGAAAGTCACTTCCCGGAGCCGGGCGATCTCAGCCATGATGGCGGGTATGTCCGTGCTGCGGGTGAGATAGCACTGATAGCCTGAATTCTCCAGGAGCATGCGGTCGGAAATCTTCTCAATCTCGGCACGCACAAGGGCGGGGTCGGTCTCAGGGGCTATAGGCTCAGCATTTTTCAGGCTCTTGTGGGCAGGCGCTTCCCTGCATTCGGATTCGAGAGCATATACACGGCTGCGAAGGAACTTTCCGTAGGCATCCAGGTTCAGTCCTTCCGTCTCTGACGGCAGGATGGGGCGGCCGATGCGCACCTTCACGCAGGTGCCCTTCTTGTTGAAAAGCTCATGGACAAGCCTTACGGTGCGAAGACGCGGGTGGATGCAGCCCAGGAGATGGAATAGCCTGGAATTCCCTCCGTGGAAATAAATGGGCACAACGGGCATTCCGGACTTGCGGATCAGCTTGATAATATTCTCCGCCCATGGCTTGTCTTCTACTATGCGGCCCTTGCCAATTGCGGTGCGCTCCCCTTTCTTCTGCCATGTTGCTACCTCGCCGGCCGGGAACAGGCCGAGCGGACTGTCGGCGGCAAGGTGGTTAAGCGCCTGGCGTATGCCCTGGATGCTGCGGGCTCCCCCCGAGCTGAAGTTGTCCACGGCCATGAAACTGTCCCTCAGACTGGGAATCAGGGATAAAAGAAAAGTGGTCAATATTTTGTAGTCCGGCCTTCTGGAGCCCACCAAATGGCTGAGCAGCAGGCCGTCCACGCTACCATAAGAATGGTTGGACACGGTGATGAAACCACCCTCCGCAGGGATATAGTCCAGCTGCCCCTCCGGAAGCTCCCAGGTCACCCCGGCCTCTTCCAGTATGTGCGCGGAAAATTCAGGGCCGAATGAATCCCGATACTTATTCTGGACCCGGTTCGCCACGTCGAGCCGGAAGAATTTGAAGAGGATGGACGCAACGATTTTGCCGAAGGCTCCCTTGAGTCCGATCATCTTCTGGAGCTCTTCCACCGTCACGATAATTGTCTGTGTTTCCATGTAATCAGATTAAGCCAGTCGTAAAAGATGGTATAGGAGAAAAGGAAATACAAAAGCACCCCGACGGCGGCCAGCGCAGGCAACAGGCAGAAAGCGAGTACCGTCCAGAGTATCAGTGCCAGCGGGGAGATGAAAAGCTTGCAAAGGAAGCGCACGGAGTTGCTGAACGCCTTGTCCTTGATCTTGTAGCGGCAGATCAGTTCCGCCGGGAGCCACATCGGAAGGGCCAGCGCAGCGGCCGCCACAAAAAACGGGAATGCTACGACTGCCAGCGGTATACGCCACCAGGGCTTGGGCGGAATGGGCATGGTCTCGTCGAGCCTCTTCTCGTAATTCTCATCTTCGGGTATATAGTTGATGAGTCCAGCCATACGCTTCCAGAGCATATCGCTGAAGCCCCAGTACTGGTCGGATTTCAACTCGTCCTTGTGGGCCTCCATATATTCATTCACATCGATGGGCTCGCCGAAACGCATCTTGCAGCGGCCCCTGAAAGTCAGGAAGTCGCTGTATTCCAGGCCGACGGGCACGACGCAGGTCGGCTGCGTCGCGGCATTGTCGAATGCCAGGCGAGGCGTGCCCTTGCGTATCGGACGCAGCGTATGGAAGAGCTTATGCGCCCCCTCCGGGAAAAGGCAGAACGGATTGCCGTTGTGCAACTCATCCTTGATCACAGGGAACACTTCCAGATTCTTCTCCAGACTGCTCCTGCCGTCGCGCGCACGGGCGAGGGGCACCATATGAAGGAAATGCAGGGCTTTAGCGGCCAGCGGTTTACGGAAAATATCGGCTCTCGCTCCAAACAGGATAGGCTTACGGGGGAAATGCTGCAGCAGCACAAGCGGATCCAGCAGCGTATTGGTGTGGTTGGGGGCGAAAATGACGGCACGGCCGTCGTCAGGGACAGTGCCCTCGACTTCGATGCTTGCAAAACAACTGCGGGCTGTGTGGTCCACATACGGCCGAAGTAAAGAATACAAGCGGTTTTTACCCCAATATTTAGACATATAGGTTTTAGGTTTAGCTTTCAAATATAGTCAAAAATTTAATTATATTAGCAGAATGAAACGGTTTGCTGTTGTTATTTCGGTGCTGTTGCTGTGCTGTTGCTGCGGCAAGGTGGATTATGTGGACTGGCTGTACGAGGCCATGCCGCTGCCCGACAGCCTCATGTATCCAAGGGAATTCTGGGAAGCGAACGCGGCCAAGACCCTGGAAGTCCGCAAAAAGATGAATTGGGACATTCCGGAGCGGGAATTCCGACACTTCGTGCTGCCTCTCAGGGTGAATAACGAGTCCCTGGATGATTTCAGGACGGAATATGCCGACACCCTGTGCGCCCGCGTGCAGGGAATGGATATCACCCGGGCGGCTCTGGAAATCAACCACTGGTGCCACGAGCAGGCCTGCTACGAGCCGGCGGACGCACGCACGAGCGCTCCGATGGCGACGGTGCGCAGGGGCGTGGGGCGCTGCGGCGAGGAGTCGGTGCTGGCGGTGGCGGCGCTGCGTGCGGCAGGCATTCCGGCGCGTCAGGTCTACACCCCCCGTTGGGCCCACACCGACGACAACCACGCCTGGGTGGAGGTCTACACCGACGGCCGCTGGCATTTCATGGGTGCCTGCGAGCCCGCACCCACCCTGGACAACGCATGGTTCAACGCCCCCGTGTCCCGGGCCCTGCTGCTCCACACCAAGGTCTACGGCGACTACCAGGGCCCGGAGGACGTGATACAGCGCACTCCCTGCTACACCGAAATAAACGTCATTCGCGGCTACGTGCCCGCCCGCCGCACTGTGGTGACGGTGTTCGACGGCGGCGCCCCGGTCATAGGCGCGCTGGTGCAGTTCAAGATTTACAATTACGCCGAATTCTACACCGTAGCCACCTGCATGACCGGTCCCGACGGCACTGCAGCCCTCGACACCGGACTCGGCGACATGCTCGTCTGGGCGCAGCGAAACGGCCGTTTCGGCTTTGCAAGGGCATCCTCGGAACGCGTCACCGTGCGCCTGGACCACAACATGGGCGAACGTTTCAGCGCCGACCTCGACATAGTGCCGCCGCCGGAGAATCCCATCCCGTCCGGCGCCACCCCGGAGCAGGAAGAAGCCAACAGGCTAAGGCTCTCTGAAGAGGACGCGATACGCAACTCCCACCCGCACAACAACCCCGACGCCGACGCTTTCCTCGCAGCCCATGGCGCTGAGGGACAGCGGCTTCTGGACATGCTCCCCGCCAAGGACCGCGGCGACGCCACCCTTGACGTGCTGGAAGACGCCCTCGCAGTCGCTTCCACGGACGCCGACGTCATCTCCCCCCGCGTGGAGCTGGAGCCCCTCAGGCCCTTCCGGGCGGAAGTGCTTGCCTCCGGCATAGCAGGGCGCCTGCGCACGCCCGAGGACGTACGCGCCTGGGTGCGAGACAGCATACGCCTTGTCGAAGGCCGCAACCCGCAGCGCCTCCGCACCGCTCCGATCGCGGTCTGGCGTGCCCGGGTGGCCGACAAGCCGGCGCGGGACATCTTCTACGTGGCCCTCTGCCGGGCCGTCGGCTGCCCCGCAAGGATAGACCCAGTGACAGGAAAAGTCCAGTATTACCAAAAGGACATGTGGGTGGACGTACACTTCGAAGAAGAGGAGGCAGCGGCAGCCGACAAAGGCTGCATCCTGCCCCAACTTGACGACGACTCCCCTATCTCCAGCCCTGAATACTACCGCAATTTCACTTTCTCCGCCATAACGCCCGAAGGCACAAAGCTGCTGGAGTACCCCGAAGGCTGGAGCCTGAAGCCGGGCGGCAAGGAGGAGCTTTCCGTCGATGCCGGCTACTATGTGCTCACCACGGGCACACGCCTGCAGGACGGCAGCGTCCGCGCCCGCATGGAATTCTTCTCCGTGCCAGGAAGCAATGGCACGGCGGCAGTGCCTCTCACGCTAAGAAAACCCGAAGGAGGCCTTTCCGTGATCGGCACATTCAATGCCGAATCGCCTTTTCTCCCGATTGGAGCCGCTACTCCAGAAAGCCTTCTGGAAGCCACCGGAAGGGGTCTATTCCTGGTTGCCCTGCTTGGCGGCAGCGGCGACGAGCCCACCAACCACGCCCTGCACGAGCTTTCGGCGGCAGCTCAAAGCCTCAACGCCTGGGGCCACCCGGTGGTGCTCCTGTCCCCTGCCGACGTATCCGCTCTTGCCGGCGAGCTGTCCTCCGACGTGGTGGGTTCCGAAAGCGGCGACAGCCTGCGGAAGGAGCTTGCGTCCGCCGGCTCCCCCGGCAGCGCCCTGCCAATAATAGCCCTCTGCGACAGCTTCGGACGCATATTCTACATCTCAAAAGGCTACAACACTTCCCTTGCCGGCGACCTGCAGGCAATACTGAGATGAGGAAAGTTCTCGCGATATTGTTTGTCCTGACGGCGGCTGTATGCCATGCGGCTTCGCCCCGTGGATATTTCCACACCAATCCCGGCACCACACTGCGCTATGAGAGGCACGAGCCGGGCTCGGATGTCCTGGTCTGGACCCACACTTCAAGGATAGGCGCGAATAAAGCCCTTGAAGACGGTTCGATGAAAGTGGATTTCACTACCACTATCGTATCAAGCAAAGGGAAATCCCCACTGAAGAGTCCTGTTTCTTCGCACGTAATCATCCATCCCGACGGCACTGTGGAGCTGGACGTGTCCCGGGCGGCGGTGGTTGCGGCCAAACAACGCTTCTCAGCCTTTGATTTCACGGCGAGCGGCGGCACGTCCCTGCTGCCCGCATCCATGAAGCCGGGCGACACCCTGAAAGACATCCACGCCGTGGTGGCCTGGAGCGGAATCAAATACACTATCGACTACACCGAGCGGCAGGTACTGAGACACGAGACCGTGACCGTGCCGGCCGGCACATTCGAATGCATCGTGGTGCGTGAGCACAAACTGGAAAAGGCTCCGCTGATGAAGCGCGACCGCATCACCTACACCTGGTACGCCTTGGGCTATGGCATGATACGCCACGACACCTACTTCACCAACGGCTCCATGGAGACCACCGAGCAGTTGACTTCTATTATTTAGTCCTATTTCTTGAAGAACTGGGATTTTTGCCGGCGCTTGCGCTCCGGGTCGCGTTCCACGAAGACGGGCTTCATGGTGCGCGGGTCGATGCCCGTGTAGAACATCACCGAACTCGTGGTCATGGGGGTGGGCATGAAGTCCTGCACCTGGTCCATCCAGATGCCTTTCAGGGCCGGATGGTGGGCGAGGTCCTGCATGTCTTTGAGGGTGCAGCCCGGGTGGGACGAGATGAAGTACGGCACCAGCTCCACGTGCGTGCCGTGCCGGCGGTTGATGCCGTCGAACTCCTTGCGCAGGCGCTCGAAGAGGCGGAACGATGGCTTCGCCATGTAGCCCAGCACTTTGTCAGAAGTGTGCTCCGGGGCCACTTTCATGCGGCCTGAGGTATGCTTGAGCATGACGGTCTCAAGATAGGGGCAGGAGGTCTTGTCCACGAAGCCTTTTTCGTCCAGGAAGAGGTCGTAGCGTATGCCGCTGCCGATGTAGGAGTGGCGCACTCCCTTCACGGCGTCGATGCGCTCGTAGAGGCGCAGGAGCCGTTCGTGGGAGCGGTCGAGGTTGACGCAGGGAGCCGGATAGAGGCAGGATTTGCGACGGCACTTTTCGCAACGGCTCCGGTCCTGGCCGGTCATGCCGTACATGTTGGCCGTAGGTGCGCCGACATCGGAGATGTTGCCGTGGAATTCGGGCATGGCGGCGAGCTTGCGGACTTCCTTGAGTATGCTTTCTTCGCTGCGGCTTTGGATGAATTTGCCTTGGTGGGCGGCGATTGTGCAGAAGTTGCAGCCGCCGAAGCAGCCCCGGTGCGTGATGATGCTGTCTTTGATCATGTCGTAGGCGGGGATGCGTTTGCCTTTGTAGCGGGGGTGCGGGAGTTTGGTGAAGGGAAGGTCCCAGAAGGAGTCCATTTCTTCGGTCGTGGATGGTTCGCACGTGGGATTCACCTGCACGTATCCGTCTCCTACCGGCTCTATGAGCACCGGCGGATGCAGCATGTTGGCGTATATCTCGATATGGTGGAAGTTCTCCGCAAACGCCCGCTTGTCCTTGCAGCATTCTTCATATGAATGTAGTACGAACGGCTCCGCTGCGCCGTTCTTCCTGTCATCCTGAGCGACAGCGAAGGATCTGCGGCCAGTGCGGTAGAAAGCAAGCTGGGGCAACTGTTCGATCTGGCGGCGGGACCAGCCCTTTTCAATGGCGCGGGTGAGCTGCAGCATGGGGGTTTCGCCCATGCCGTAGCAGAGCCAGTCGGCGCCGCTGTCCACGAGGATGGAGGGCATGAGGCGGTCGTCCCAATAGTCGTAATGGGTGAGGCGGCGGAGGGAGGCCTCGACGCCGCCGATGACCACGGGCACGTCGGGCCAGAGTTGCTTGAGGATGCGGGTGTACACGGTCACGGCGCGGTCGGGGCGCTGGCCGGCGCGGCCCTCGGGCGTGTAGGCGTCGTCGTGGCGCAGGCGCTTCGCGGCGGTGTAGTGGTTGACCATGGAGTCCATCGCCCCCGCGTTGACCGCGAAATACAGCCGCGGCGCGCCCAGCTTGCGGAAATCCCGCAGGTCGTCGCGCCAGTTCGGCTGGGGCACGACCGC
>JAFZVQ010000056.1 GCA_017617715.1 Bacteroidales bacterium
AGCTACATCGGCAAACTTTGAGCGGGGTAGGAGAATCGAACTCCCATTTTCAGCTTGGAAGGCTGACATAATAGCCGTTATACGAACCCCGCATAATGGTGGAAGATTCTCTTCCGCTTCGTGGGCAAGGATGGATTCGAACCACCGTAGGCGTGCGCCAGCAGATTTACAGTCTGCCCCATTTGGCCACTCTGGTACTTGCCCATAATGTTCTGCGATGAGCCGATGGAGGGAATCGAACCCACGACCTTGAGATTACAAATCACACGCTCTGGCCATCTGAGCTACATCGGCAGTATTTCAATGCCCTTTTACTAAGGGACTGCAAAGGTACACATTATTTTGGAATCTCCAAAAACTTTTGAAAGATTTTTTCCAAGCTTTCTTTGTCCAATTCCCACTCCGTCCGCTGCTGGGCCTGAGACGCTTGCGCCACGAAGCGGTCGCCTATGCCGACGGGCCTGATTTGGGCTTTGCAGCCGCTCCCGGCGAGGAATTCGGACACCGCGCCGAAGAGGCCGCCGGCGATGGCTCCGTCTTCCACGGTCACTATTTTTGAGAACCTGCCGCAGATGCTTCCGAGCACCCCGGTGTCAAGCGGTTTGACGAAGGGAAAATGGTACACCGCCACCTTGCCGCCGAAGCTCTCCGACGCCTCCAGCGCCCTGTTGACCGCAGGTCCGGTGCCTATCACGGCCACCTCCGTGCCTTCTTTCAGGAGCACGGCCTTGCCCACTGGCATCGCCTCGAATCCGGCGTCTTCCCAACGTACGCCTTCGCCGCAGCCTCGCGGGTACCTTATAATAAAAGGTCCGCGCTCCTGCTGAAGGGCGGTGTACATGAGCTGCTTGAGCTCGAGTTCGTTGCGGGGGGCGGCTATGGTGGTGCCGGGGATGCTGCGGTAGGCTGCGAGGTCGAAGGCTCCCTGGTGGGTGGCGCCGTCCTCGCCCACGAGGCCTGCCCGGTCGAAGCAGAGCACCACGGGAAGCCCCTGGAGGGCGATGTCGTGGATTATTTCGTCGTACGCCCGCTGGGCGAAGGAAGAGTAGATGTTGCAGAAGGGGCGCAGGCCGCCGGCGGCGAGGCCGGCAGAGAAGGTGGCCGCGTGTTCCTCTTCGATGCCCACGTCGAAGAAGCGGTCGGGGAAGCGGCGGCCGAATTCGGTCATGCCGCAGCCGCTGGCCATCGCCGGGGTGATACCGACAATGCGGCTGTCGCGTTCGGCAAGGTCGCACAGCACCTGCCCGAAGACGTCCTGGTAGCGCGCGGCGGGGCGGGAGGACGGGAGCCGCTCGCCGGTATCTGGGTTGAACCTGCCGGGGGCGTGCCATGTGACGGGATCCTTTTCGGCGGCTTCGTAACCCTTTCCCTTGACGGTGTAGCAGTGGAGTATACGGGGCCCGCTTATGCTGGCGAGCTTGCGGAGCGTGCGGACCACGGCGCCGATGTCGTTGCCGTCGATGGGGCCGAAGTAGCGGAAGCCGAGGGCTTCGAAGAGGTCGCCTCCGGTGGGGCTCACGGTCCAGGACTTGACCTTGCGGGTCCATTTCTGGATGGCTGCCCTGGTGCGGCTTTCGCCGAGCTTGCGCCAGACGGTGTCCTTGAGGCGGTTGTAGCGTATGCTGGTGGTGAGCTTCAGCAGGTGGTTGTGGATCGCGCCTATGTTGCCGTCGATGGACTGGTTGTTGTCGTTGAGGATTACGAGCAGGTCGGCGCCGCCGGAGCCGGTGTTGTTGAGGCCTTCGAAAGCGAGTCCGCCGGTCAGGGCTCCGTCGCCGATCAGGGCCACGACCTTCTCCTTGCGGCCCTGCAGCCTTGCCGCTTCGGCCAGGCCGAGGGCGGCGGAGACGGAGGTGGAGGAGTGGCCGGCGCCGAACGCGTCGTAGGGGCTTTCGCTGCGGGAGGGGAAGCCGCTCAGGCCGTCCCTGGTGCGGTTGCCCTTGAAAGCCTCGCGGCGGCCGGTGATTATCTTGTGCGCATAGGCCTGGTGACCGACGTCGAAGACTATCTTGTCGGTGGGGCTGTCGAAGACATAGTGGACCCCAACTATCAACTCCACGGCCCCGAGGCTGGACGCTACGTGGCCGGGATTGACCGCACAACACTCGAGGATGTAGCGGCGAATCTCTCCGCAAAGCTTTTCGAGTTCTTCCAGGCTCAGGCCTTTGAGGTCGGCAGGGGAATCTATTTTGTCCAGCAACTCGTACATATTAATTAAAGCCCACAAAATTAAGAAAAACTTTTCTACTATCGTGAAAAAGTTCTATATTTGGAACTAATAAAAACATTAAGATTATGCCATCATTGAATAAAGTATTGCTTATCGGTAACGTTGGTAGAGATCCGGAAGTACGTTACCTCGACCAGGGAGCCGGCCAGGCCGGACAAAGCACTAAAGTAGCCACATTCACCCTCGCCACCACCGACCGCTACCGTGACCGCAACGGCGAGCTCCGCGAAAGCACCGAATGGCACAACATCGTGGTGTGGAGGCAGCTCGCGGACGTGTCTGAGAAATACATCCGCAAGGGCAGCCAGATCTACGTCGAGGGGCACATCCGCACCCGCTCCTACACCGACCAGCAGGGCCAGAAGAAGTTCATGACCGAGATAGTGGCCGACAACCTCCAGCTCCTCGGCCGCCGCGAAGGCGAAGGCGTGCCCGCGGGCGGCTATGCTGCCCCGGCAGGCGGCGGATACTCGGCTCCCGCAGGCGGCTATTCCGCTCCGGCCCCGTCCGGCGGATATTCGGCCCCTGCCTACCAGGCCCCCGCAGCGCCCCAGTCCGACGGCTATCGCCGCCGCGACGCCGCTCCAGCCCCTGCAGCCCCCGAGCTTGACGCCCCCGCCCCGGACGACGACCTGCCGTTCTAGAATCTCTTATGAAATCGACGAAACATTTACTCCTTGCCCTCATAATCGCGGCAAGTTGCACGGCCATTGAAGAGCCGGGAGTCCCGTCTGCAGAGCCGGTCGGCCTGGTCCTCACCGCGACCCGCGAATCCATGGCGCCCGCTTCCAAGTCCATCCTCCTGGACGACGGTTCGGTGTGGTGGGACAAGGCTGAGGAAATAAGCCTCTTCTCCGGCAGCGGAGTCGCCGGCGGCAGCAAGTTCGTGTCTCAGAACAGCTCGATGGCCACCACCGTCGATTTCAGCGGTTCCATCACTATTTCAGCGGGCAAGAACTTTTGGGGAGTGTATCCGTATTCCACTTTCAACGAGAGTGACGGCTCCTCCGTGACCATGATAGTGCCCGCCAGGCAGACCGCGTCGCCCGGCAATTTCTCAGGCGACGCCTTCCCCGCCATCGGCACTTCCAAGACCATGAGGATGGCCTTCTGGAACGTCTGCGGCGGTGTCTGTTTCTTCGTCACCAAGGCCGACATCAAGTCCTTCTCCATCAGAGGCAACAACGGCGAAGCCCTTGCCGGCCAGGTGAAGGTCAAGTTCGGCGAGTGGGGCGTCCCCGAGATCGAGTCCGTGCTCGACCCCAAGACCGAGGTGGTGCTGAACGCTCCGGACGGCGGCACCTTCGAGCCCGGTCGTTACTATTATCTGTCGCTCCTCCCCGTCGAGCTGACGGGCGGCATCACGATCACGCTCCGGACCGCCTCCAAGCAGGGTGTCATCGAAAGCAGCAATCCCCAGACCGTCAAGCGCTCCGTGTTCGGCACGCTTAAAAATATCAACTCCCGCGTCGCCCAGTGGGAGGACTACGTTCCCGACGACCCGGAAGCTCCCGCCGGCCTGCTGATCAATGAAGTGGCCGCCCACGGCGATTCCAGCGGCTTCGACACATGGGTGGAGATTATCAACACCTCCGGCGAGACCGCTACCCTCGACGGCTTGTCGCTCTTCCTCACCACAAGCTCCGTGTCCGGCCAGAAGGTCGGCAGCCTCTCAGGCACGCTGGCGGCCGGGGAGCGTAAGGTGTTCTCGACGGCCTCAGGCGGCGGACTCACCTCCGGCATAGCCTCCAATGCCCTGTTCACCCTCTCGCTCGGCACCGATTCATCCAATTCTGCAGACACCTTCGTCCGCAGTTCCGAACTGGGCTCCCTCGGACCTTTCGCCAGCTACCAGAGAATCCCCGACGGCGGCACCGAGTGGCGCAAGCTCACATATTCAAGCGCCGGCCGCGCCAACGAAGTGTTCGACGTCTCGTCCACCAGGCCGACCGCAGTCTGGGCCTGGGGCTCGCACCTGAGCGACCTTGTGGCGAACAACGGCGCCAAGATGCGCGACATGAAGAACAAAGGCTACGACCACATCCTCATGAACTCCGCCGGCTTCACGACCAGCAGCTACCGCACGAACGCCATCAAGTTCATCAAGCTTGCCGACGAGATGGGCATCACCGTCCATGCCTGGATCCAGTGCTTCTACCAGAGCGGCAGCTGGATCAGCCCCATCGACGACAACACCAAGACCTACAAGGAAGACGTCTATGCCCGCATCCGCCAGGATGCCGCGAGCTTTGTGGAGAACTGGGGCGTCAAGGGCATCCACCTGGACTACATCCGCTTCCCCGGCACCGCCTCCAAGCACAACTACACCACTGCGGTGAATTCGGTCAGCGCTGTGAACCGCTGCTGCCGCGAAATACGCGAGACCTGCGACGGCTTCGGCGAAGGGCTCGTGACCAGCGCGGCGCTCATGCCCGAGCCGAACAGCGAGAGCTCGTATGGCCAGAACCCGGCCCAGATGGCCCAGTACATCCATATCCTGATGCCGATGATCTACCGCTACGGCGACTACAACTTCAGCGACGCCACGTTCAAGAGCCGCTCCAACTATTATGCGAGCCAGGCGGCCACGAGCGGCGGAGTATCCTGGTCCGGCATCCAGACCTACGACACCAACACCAAGGGCCTCAGCGCTGAAGCCCTGCGCAGCGACATCAACCTGATCGCCTCCACAAATGCCGCCGGTCTGGTGCTCTTCCGCTACCAGCTCGGCACATTCCCGGACATCAACGATCTTTGGCAGTAGGAGCCGTTTCTTCTGAATAGATTTGTTCGAACACCGTGCGGAGATGCGCGGTGTTCTTTATTATTTCCCGCAGGCGCGCAAGCGGCTCTTCGTTCGGCGAGCCCGGAATCAGCAGGTGGAGGTAGCCGCCCTCGGCGTATTTCTCATGCAGGTGCTGCAGCGTGCGCTCCCAGTGGCCTTCCTTGTCCAGCCCCGGATAGTGGTCCAGGCCGAACTGGACGGTGCGGCGTATGATGGTCTCGGGCACTATCATCCTGTCCGCTTCGGCCACGAGGGCCCCGTAGATGTTGCGGGGAGGCGTCGTGGCTGAGGCCCGGTGGTCTTCTGCGGCGCAGGCTATGGTCTCTATCTGCTCCGGGGTGAACCATTCCTTCAGGCGCTCGTCGGAGCGTATGATGCGTCCGCTCTCCAGATGATGTGTCTTGCGGTCCACGGCGAGCCCGAGGTCGTGGAACGCCGCGGCCGCATAAAGCATGTTTTCGTCGATATCGTAACCCTTGCCCATCTCCAGGGCCCTCCGGATGACCGCACGGGCATGGTCCTCCTGATGGGCCTTGTCGAACAAGGCATAGCGCGGAATTATCTCCGCCTCTACATACTTGACCAGCAGCGAATCCATATCGCCGGCAAATATAAGAAAAATTACTTCCAGTCGGTATGGAAAAATCTCCCACGGGGGCGGTCGATGCGTTCGTAGGTGTGCGCGCCGAAGAAGTCGCGCTGAGCCTGCAGGAGGTTGGCTCCGGAGCGGCCGCAGCGGTAGCCGTCAAAATAGGCAAGAGCGGATGAGAGAGCCGGCACCGGGATTCCGTCCAGTGCGGCCGCTGCGACCACCCTGCGCCATGCTTGCTGAGATTCCGCCAGTATGCCCCGGAAGTATGGTGCCAGCATGAGATTGCTGCATTTGCCGTCGCCACCCAGCGCCTCGCGGATCTTCCCGAGGAATGTGCTGCGGATGATGCAGCCCCCGCGCCAGAGCAAGGCGATGCCGCCGAGGTCCAGATTCCATCCGTAGTGCGCCGAGGCGGCGTCCAGAAGGCTGAAGCCCTGGGCGTATGCCACTATCTTAGAGCACAGGAGGGCCTGCCGGAGGTCATCGATGGTGACAGATCCTTCGCTTCGCTCAGGATGACAACAATACTCCCTGGCCTCCCATTTGTCATCCTGAGCCTCCTTCCTGTCATCCTGAGCGAAGCGAAGGATCTCAGAGGCGGCGAGCCTCTCCTCTTTCAGGGCGGAGAGGCAGCGGGCGAAGACCGCCTCGCCGATGAGCGGCAGCGGCATCCCCTCGTCAAGTGCCGCCTGCACAGTCCACTTCCCGGTGCCCTTTTGCCCGGCAGTATCCAGTATCCGGTCCAGGACAAACCCTTCATCATCCTTCTTCCGAAGAATCCCGGCCGTAATCTCTATCAAGTAGCTTTCCAGTTCTCCCCGGTTCCATTCGGCAAAGACTGAGGCCATCTCCTCGTTCCCCATGCCGAGCATATCCCTCATCATCTGGTAACACTCGCATATCAGCTCGATGTCGCCGTACTCGATTCCGTTGTGGACCATCTTCACGAAATGCCCTGCGCCGCCGGGCCCCACCCAGTCGCAACAGGGCTCTCCGTCAGCGGTCTGTGCCGATATTGACTGGAAGATATCGCGCACAAGAGGCCATGCGGCAGGTGATCCGCCGGGCATCATAGATGGCCCTTTCAGCGCACCTTCTTCGCCCCCGGACACTCCGGTGCCCACATACATAAGTCCGCATGCTTCCAGCTCCGCGGTGCGGCGTGCCGTGTCGTGGAAATCAGAATTGCCCCCGTCGATAATCACGTCCCCAGGCTCCAGCAGCGGCACCAGATGCCCGATGACCTCATCTACGGCAGCACCAGCAGTGACCATCAGGAACACTTTCCTGGGCGCCGACAGCGAAGCCGCCAGTTCCTCATAAGAGCGGGCCCCGATAAAGCGCTTCCCAAGACCGCTTCCCGCAAGAAAATCCTCCGTGACGGAAGGAATATAGTTGAACACGCTGACCTGCAGCCCTTTACTTTCCATGTTGAGGGCGAGGTTGCGTCCCATCACCCCAAGGCCCACCAGCCCTATATCTGACAGTGCTTTCATCTTAACACCCTTGCGTTACCTTTCCAAATGCTCCATATCTGCTGCTCGTCGGCAGGAATCGCATAATCGGTGGGCAGTGTCACGGCAAGCGCTCCGCTCGCCCATCCGAAATCTGCACACTCTTCCAGACTCCATCCTTTCAGTATCCCGTACAGCAGTCCGCCCACGAATCCGTCCCCACCTCCGATGCGGTCCAGAACATGAATTTCACGTGGCTCTATCACCACGGCACCGGCAGCGTCAGCGACCACCGCACCCCAGAGATGCGTGCCCGCATCAAGCACCTCTCGTAGCGTGGTGGCAACCACCCGCGCTCCCGGGAAACGCTCCCTGATGCGTCCCAGCATGGATTTGAACGCCTCTGTCTTGCCGGCCAGCCCGTTGCCTCCGACCTCCGGACCTTCGATGCCCAGACACAGCTGGAAGTCCTCCTCGTTGCCAATGAGCACTTCTGCAAGCGAAGCGATGCGTGTGAACACATCCCGCAACTGCTTCTCCTGCCCCTTCCAGAAAGAGGCGCGGTAGTTGAGGTCGAAACTCACCGGGCATCCGTATTTGTGGGCCTTCTCCGCCAGATCCAGGCAGAATCCAGGCGCAATCGCGGCCACGAGTCCGCTCAGGTGCATCATCCGTACCCCTTCCCAGCAGAATATGCGTTCGAGGTTGAAATCCCCCGCCTTAAGTTCTCTGCCGGCCTCCCCGGACCTGTCGTTCCACACTCTGGGCCCGCGCGGCCCGGCGCCCGTGTCGGCTATGTTGATCTGGTGTCGCAGCCCCCAGGGGCCACCCTGCTCCAGTTCCACCGCTTCCACGTCCATTCCGCGTCCGCGCAGGTCGGAGCGTATTCGGGCGGCGAAAGGGTGCCCTTGCACAAGTGCGGTAAGCACCTTCACCGGCATCCCGAGATAGGACAGAACGCTTGCTACGTTGGTCTCGGCGCTTGTGACCTGCAGTTCGAAACTGGTGGCGGAGTGGGCTGGCTGCCCGTTCGACGGAGTGAGACGCACCCCCATGCTGGTAGGGACCAGGAGGGCGTATTTCGGAGAAGTATTCATCTCTAAAGGAGTTTGCCCAGCGCAACCACGCCGGTGTATGAAACAATGCACGCAAAAACAAGCGCGAGGCACATCAGCAGGGTGAACGGCACCCCGGGACGCTTGTCGCCCATCACGCTCCGCTTGCGCAGCAGAATAATCATAAGCAGGATGACCAGCGGCAGCACGAACACCAACGTGACCTGGGACGCTATCTGCGTGATGACGGGGCTCTTGCCGAGAATGGGGATTGTGAGACCCGCCAGTGCCGCGATGCCGGTCAGAATCTTGAAAAGGGGAGTGCCGGTCTGCATCTGTCCGTCGCGGTAGTCGCTGATGAGCTCAGGCGCCAGCATCATGATCGGGAATATGGACGACAGTCCGGCGCTGAGCAATCCGGTCACAAAGAGCGCCACCGCAAAGCGTCCGGCGATAGGTTGCAGCACGTAAATCATATCCAGCACCTTCTCCACCGTGATTCCGCGCGTGAAAAGCACCCCTGCTGCGCATATCATTATGGAGGCGCTGATAATGAATGTCAGGGATGCGCTCACTATCGCGTCCCGCCGCTGAACCTTTCCGTCCTGTGGCCCCCAGCCTTTGCTCTTGACAAGCATCGGACGTATCACGAAGGTGGGCGACGACATCGTGGTGCCCACGAATGCGGCGATGAACAGGCGGGCGTCCGGACTTTCGGGTATCGAAGGCACGAAGCCGTGCGCAATTGTCCCGGGCTCCGGCAGCTCAATGAACATCGACAGTATGAAGGCCAGGCCCATAAGGGTCACCAGCACCGACAGAATCTTCTCGAAAGTGCTGTAGTTGCCTTTGTTGAGGACCACCCAGACCGTCCCTGCTATGACCACTGCGCAGCCCAGCACTATCCAGTAGCCCGCTCCCTGCGACAGCCCTGGGATGCAAAGATACAGCACCTCGGCCACGGCGTTGGAAGTGATATTCAGGATGCTGGAAAGGCTGATCCACTGGCTCACCACGAGGCCGCAGATCAGCACGACGGCCCAAATCTTTCCGCCCCGGAGCCTGTTCTTGACTCCGTGGATAGCGGTGTCGCCCGTCACTATGCCGTAGCGGCCGTAGGCTTCCGTCATCACCCAGGTGAAAAAGGCGCTTATGGCAAGCACCCATAGCAGTTGCGTGCCGAACATGCTACCCGACTTCACCATGGAAGTCACGCTTCCCGTTCCAATGGTAAAGCCCAGACAAAACAGCCCGGGCCCTACCATCGCTATCCAGCGTAATATGCTTTTAAAAACATTCTTCATCAGGAGAACAGGCAACCCCCGTTTATATCAACTCCCGTGCCTGTCACGTAGCCGGATTCTCCGCTCGCAAGGAAACACACGAGTCCGGCTACCTCTGAAGCTTCGCCTTCGCGGCGCAGGGGAGCGCTGCGGTGGAGGGCTTCACGGCTGGCAGGGGCTGTGAAGGTGTCGTGGAAATAAGTATCTATCATGCCGGGACACACGGCGTTGACGCGTATGCCCTGCGGCCCGAGCTCCTTTGCCATGGCTCGGGTGTGGCATAGCATGGCAGCCTTGCCGCAGGCGTAGATGGACGATCCGGGGCCGCCGCCGTCGCGCGCCGCTTGGGAGGAGATGTTCACTATTGCGCCGCCCTTGCCCATATATGTAAGGACTTCGCGGGTGCAAAGCCAGCAGCTCTTGAAATTGAGGTCCAGGACTGTGTTGTACCAGTTTTCATCCTGTTCCTCGATGCGCTTGCGGCCCACTATGCCGCCGGCGTTGTTGACTAATATGTCGATGCTGCCGCCAAATGCCTCTGCAGCAGCCGCAAAGAGGGCTTTGACGTCGTCCGCCCTGGTCACGTCCGCTTTGCAGATTATGGCTTCTCCGCCGGCCTGGCGTATAGCTTCGAGGGTTTCTTCTGCCTTGGCTTTGTCGTGGCAGTAATTGATACAGACTTTTGCGCCTTCGCTGGCGAGTTTGATAGAAATTGCGCGGCCGATATCTCGCGAGCCGCCGGTCACAACCGCTACTTTTCCTTTTAATATCATTTTTCTTTTCAATGTGTCCGCACACAAAGGTAGAGAAAAAAAGTAAAAAACCAAATGCTGCCGTGAATTAACGTAATATTTTTTCTATCTTTGCAACTCATGGAGCAGCAACTCACGATCAAGCAGATAGCCCAGCTGGCCGGCGTGTCGGTCGGCACCGTGGACCGTGTGCTCCACAACAGGGGCAAGGTCTCCGACAAAGCCCTGGCCGCTATCCAGGCTGTTCTAGACACCCAATCCTATAAGTATAATATCCACACTTCGGCGGTCGCTTTCAAGAAAACAGGAAAGTCCCTGCACCTGCTGATTTCCATCCCGTCTTCGGAGAAAGGGGAGTACTGGGACTTGGTGAAATCGGGCCTGGACAGGGCATTGCGTGAGTATGGCGACATTTCCATAAACTACGAATACCGTTTCTTCGACCAGTTCAGTTCGCTTTCATGCCATGAAGTTTTCGAGGCAGTAGCGAGCCAATCCTGCTCCGCCGTGATTCTGGGCACTACTTTCATTGAAGAGACGAGGGAGCTGTGCTGCCGGCTGGATGAGAGGGGCGTGCCTTATGTGTTCGTGGACGGTTCCGTGCCCGGGACGCATCCTGTCGGCACTTTCATGGTGGACCAGAGTGTTTGCGGTCGTCTTCTTGCCCGCCTGATGGACGGCCTGACACCAGCAGACACGGATATAGCCGTGCTGCTCCCAAGGCGTATCGGCACTCAGATGTCCAACAACTCCGCCCTGCGCCTCCAGGCATTCAGGGATTTCTTCGCCGAGAACCGTTCCGGAAGGGTGATCCAGGAAGGTTTTTTCTCCGTGGCTAATTCCCCGGACGGGGCTTCCGAGCTCGACTCCTTCCTGGAAAGCAATCCCCGCATCGGCGGCATAGCCGTGGTAATATCCGCCGGCTACCGAGTTGCCGATGCCGTCAGCGCTGCCGGTCGAAAAGGAATAGTGATAGGAGGCTTCGATATCACGGAGGGAAACGCCCGTTGCGTCAGGGCAGGAACTATAGACTTCCTGATCAACCAGCATCCTGACCGTCAGGGTTTTTACGCAGTTGAGTCCCTGCTCCACTACCTTCTCTACGGAGCGCCGGATAAGAACATGAGGCAGCTCCTGCCAATAGATATCGTGTTTCTGGAGAATCTCTAAAATTTTCCCTTATATATTGATATTTGCGAAAAAGTTTTTACCTTTGCAAAAAGTGTGTGCGCACACATATATAAAGCGCTTTTGTTATGGTTCGATTAGTTTATACTTCTCCTTCGTGTGAAGTGTTTGGTGTCGTGCAGCTTGGGCTGTTGTGCCAGAATAGTTTCAATGGAGATCGGTCTTTCGACCCTCTCCAGGATGCCTATGGAGACTGGGATCCTAATGATTAGAATATGACACGTTTAAGATATTATTCGCCCCATTGCGAGCATTCGGCGGTGGAGCAGGAGAGTCTGCTCTGCTCGAGTTACACTTCAGCCGACCGTGAGATCTACAACCTCACGGACGCATACAGTGATTGGGATTTTGTTGGATAAAAATGAAAATGGTTATGAATAAGTACCTTTATTGTTTTATGGCTTGCCTTTTAGCCGTGGTTTCATGTGACAAGGAGATTGCAGTCGACACCGTTGTCCCCGACGAAGTGCAGAAGGCCGAACTTGTCCCCATGACATTCCGTGCCAGTTCCGAGGGCCTTCAGACCAAGGCTGACATAGACGGCAACTTCGTCATTTGGGAGGACGGCGACGCCATCGCTCTCTTCGACGGCGCTGCATTCAACAAATTTGATGCGTCCGGCATCTCCTCCGACGGCAAGACGGCTTCTTTCTCCGGTTCGGCCGCAAGCGCATCGACATATTATGCCGTTGCTCCCTATTCCGCCGCAACCAACATCAGCACGGAGAATAACCGCCTGAGCATCAAGATTCCCGGCACCCAGACCATAGTTGGAAGCCACTGTGTCGATCCGGGTGCCCTGGTGTCTACGGCAGTCGACAACGGCGCCGGCACGCTTATCTTCACCAACCAGTTCTCCCTGATGAAGGTGAAAGTGACCCGCAGCGATGTCGTGTCCGTGACCCTGACAGGCAACAATGGCGAAAGCATCAATGGCACCAACCATTTCTATTACGCAGGAGACGGTGCGCCACGTATGGACTACTCCAACGCAGCAGGCTACCAGATCAAGCTTGTGTACAAAGCGACTGCCGACGCCTCCGAATCCGAATTCCCCGTTGGCGAGTACTATATCGCCCTGTGGCCCAACACCTTCCCCTCGGGCTACAGCATAATCACCACCACCTCCGACGGAGCCAGGTCAATTAAGACCAAGTCCACGGAACAGGTGTTGCCCCGCAACGGCGGCCAGAACCTCTCCACTATCGACGACGCCACCTTCTGCCCCTCTGAAATCATGACCGCCGCCCAGCTGAAAATGTGGCGCAAGCTTGCTTCCTGCGGTGTTTACGCTGAAGGCGACGAGGTCAAGCTCGGTGCGGACATCGACCTTGGCGGCTATGTCTGGACCCCGGTGCCTACCTATCTCGGCATTTTTGACGGCCAGGGGCATAAGATCTACAATTTCACTGTGAGCAATCCTGCCGACAACAGAATCGGTTTCATCCGCACCCTTGGATCCTCAAGCGGCCAGGCTGCAGTGCTCAAGAACGTGGTCTTCGGATCCGCCGACGGCACCACCTACGATGGCAGCAGCTCTATCTCGCTTTCCATCCCTTCATCCAGCTCCTGGTCGTATGCCGGCGTGGTCGGGTATTCCCAGAAAAACAGCCTTGTCTCAAACGTCATTAACTTTGTTCCCGTGACGGCTACGGCCGATATGACCACAAAACATGCCATCGGCGGCATTTCCGGCGCTGCCGGCGAGAATGCCACAATTGAATCATGCGTCAATTATGCGGATGTCGATTCAAATGCAAGCTGCTCGACCACGGAAGATTCCGCTGTTGGCGGCATCCTGGGCGCCACCGGTTCGGCAAATGTCCAAATCATTGCTTGCACCAACAACGGTGAAATCAGCAACCACTGCGAAGGCGTTTCCTGCATAGGCGGCATCGTGGCCAAATCGAGCGGCACCGGCATGCTCGTCGACGAATGCGTGAATGCCGGCAAAATCAACAACTACGCGGCAAGTGTCGGAAGCACGAAGGGCAATTGGGACATAAGCGTCGGTGGCATCATCGGCCTCATGGGCAACACCACCACCGTCAACAAGTGCTCCAACACTGCCATCCTTTACAACCGTGGCACGACCAACAGCGCCTATGACGTGTGCTATGGAGGAATTGTCGGTGCCACTACCAAGAACGGATGTGTGATCAAGGGCTGCTCCAATACGGCAGAGTACATGTATGCCGACAAGGTAGAATTCACCTCTTATCTTGCCGCAGGCGGCATTCTTGGCTATTCCCGCGGCGCCATCACCATCACCAAGGCTGACGACGGCACGCTCACGACCAATTCCGGCCAGTTCTTCCAGCGCCGCAACCACACCCAGAATATGTATATCGGCGGCATCGCGGGTTTGATTGAGAAGCAGACATCTTCAGTAATTGAATTTTGTGTCAATGAAGGACGCATAATAGGATCCGATGCCCAGACTTCAACCAAGAGGGAGTTCTATGCGGGAGGTATTTGCTGTGCTTCCTCCGGAATAATCAGCGACTGCGTCAATAATGGTTTCATGATTGCTCGTGACGGTGATCTTATAGCTTATTTCGGCGGTATTGCCGGGTCCAAGAACAAGTATCCTACGAGTGTCCTTCGCTGCGTTAACAACGGCGCAATCAGCGGCTATAATTCCAGCGGCAGCACCCGTATCGGCGGTCTCATGGCGGTCTTCCAGCCTGATCAGACGGAAGTGCGCAACTGCGTGAGCAACTGCCTTGTCACAACCGGTAACGTCTACTCGAATGCCTCCGGCAACACGGCAGGGGAACCAGTGAATTACCAGAATAAGGATTACTACAAGGGTGGTCTTTTCGGTGAAGTCTATGCCCCCAAGGCGGACGTCACCGACAATGTGACAGGCTGCGTGGTCAATTGCGTCCTGAGCAACCAGAGCGCTGGCAAGGATGGTTGGACCGGTCTCATTGCCGGCCAGACCAAGAGCACATCCAGTACTGCCTACAAGCTGGTGTTCGGCACGGCGTCCGATCCGGTGCTGATTGTCAACACCTCCAGGATTGAATACGGTTCCAATTCCAATCCCGCCACCATCACTCCCGGCGACGCAATCAACAATGAAGCCAGCGCCTTTAAATGGCTGATGGGAGCGGAGAGTAAACTCTACGATGCCTCCGCAGGCAGCAGCAACGCAAACATCGTGGACTTCCACTTCTCAATCGCCACCCCCGCACAGGCAGGGATTTAAAGAAATAGAAATAGGTGCAACAGATTTGCCAACGACACATTTGTGTGCGCACACATTGATAATAATAACGTAAAATAATATGAAAGAGTACATGTCTTGCTCAGGAGGCTACTTCCCTCCGACTTGCAATACAATTTTACTGACGCAAAGCAGCAGGCTTTGCGTAAACAGTGACCAGAATTCACGAGGCCCTGTGAATGTTTCCAGCATGTCCGGCGGCTGGGACGCAGAAGACTAAAAGAGGAGTACCATGAAAAAGTATTTATTTATTATTCTGGCTGGCCTTCTGGCCCTTGCCTCCTGCAACAAGGAGATTCAGACTGAAGTCGTGGACCCTCAGGACAAGCCTGAAACCCAGACTGATCTTATTCCCATGACTTTCAAGGCCAGCGTCGAGGACCTTGCCACGAAAGCGGATATCCAGAATGACTTTATTGTGTGGGAGTCTTCGGATAAGATTGCAATTTTTGACGGGACGACATCATTTAAGGAGTTTACAGTGTCCGCATTGTCTCCCTCCGGAAAAGGTGCTGAATTTTCCGGCTCTGCGGCTTTTGCGGCCTCTTATGTCGCCGTGGCTCCATATTCAGCGGCTTCGACAATCAAAACTGAGAATGAACGTTTCAGTATCACGGTTCACGGCACACAAACCATTATCGGCGCCCATAGCGTTGACCCCGAGTCCTTGGTTTCCACAGCAGTTGCTGCTGGAACCACCAATCTTGATTTCACCAACCAGTTCGCTTTGCTCAAAGTTAAGCTTGAGAAGAGCAATATAATGGAGGTCACCGTTAAGGGCAATAACAACGAGATTATATCCGGAACAAACCACTTCTATTACGGCGGAGAAGGAGCTCCGAGGGTTGACCTTACAAATGCCGGTGGCAAACAGGTTAAACTGGTGTATAAGGCCACTGCGTCGAGTGCCAATTCCGCCTTCCCTGCCGGAGAGTACTACATTGCTATATGGCCTACGGAGTTCTCCGGCGGCTATTCCATCATCCTCACCGACGAAGACGGCAGCAAATCCATCAAGACGAATTCCAACGCCCAGAGCCTTGCGCGTAACGGCGGTCAGGACTTGTCCACGGTGGATGATTTCTCTTTCTGCCCTCCCGTTATCACCACGGCCGCTCAGCTCAAGACGTGGCGTCGACTGGCCAGCCACGGAGCATATGCCGAGGGCGACGAGGTGAAACTCGGAGCGGATATCAACCTTGAAGGCTATTCCTGGACTCCCGTGGATCAATTCCTTGGCGTTTTCGATGGCCAGAATCACAAGATATACAACTTTACTATTTCTTCCGATGCCGCCAAAGTGGGCTTCATCGGCATCCTTGGTTCTTCCAATGCAGAGGTGGCCCAGCTAAAGAATGTGGTATTCGGATCTTCCAACGGCACTTCGTATGACGGCACCAGTTCTATAGAAATTACAGGCGCAAGAAGTGACTGGACCTATGGCGGTATAGTCGGATACGCACATAAGAAGACTACCATCAGTGGCTTGACCAACTACATGCCCGTCTCGGCGGCGGCTTCTGTTACCGGCAAGCACGCCATCGGTGGTATTTCTGGTTCCGGTAACGGAGGAGAGGGTAAAGGCATCACCATTACCGGGTGCCATAACTATGGATCCGTAACGGACCGTTCATCTTGTGAAACGAAGAATAATTCCGCGATTGGAGGTATTTTGGGTGCTACAGACGGAAGCTATACAAATGTATCCAACTGTGAAAACCATGCTGAAATCCACAATTATTGTGTCGGTGTTTCCCGTCTTGGCGGGATTGTAGGAAAAGCCTGGGATGCTAATGCGACCATTGATGGATGCTTGAACGAAGGCAACATCGTCAATGATGCAGCTTCTGTCAGTGAAGGAACCGGAGATTGGGATAAGGTGGTGAGTGTCGGAGGTATTCTTGGCGCTTTTACACATAAAGATGGTGGGCTTCTCGTGAACAAATGCACCAATAGAGGAAGAATCTACAACAACGCTGAAACTAGTACAAATTATAACCATGCGTTCGGCGGCATTGTTGGCTCTGTACCCAGAGGTGACGAGAATAATAATATTAGTGGAGCAATAAAAGGTTGTGCCAACTATGGTAAGATTTACGACAACGCTGATTTCAAATCAAGGATTGCGATGGGCGGTATTCTAGGTAGTTGCAATTCTAATTCTTTTTTAATAACTAAAGCCGAAGACGATACCCCAAATACGAACAATGGTGAAATTTTCCACTACAAAAAACACAATGACAAACCTACTTGGGTGGGTGGAATTGTCGGACTAGAAAACAAAGTAGAAACTATTGTTGAGTATAGCGTCAATTATGGCCGTCTTGTGAGCGATCCGAGTGGCCAAACTGCTCAGACTTATCATACAGGTGGTATTTGCGGAGCCAGCAGCGGAAAGATTAGGCATTGTACCAACAATGGATATATTTTTGTCTATGCAGGAAATCTAACCGCTTGGGTTGGTGGCATTTGCGGTGGTGATGATAGCCCACAAGAAGTGTCAGACTGTACAAACAATGGCTATCTTAGCCCCTTTAATAGCAAGCAAAGCGATGGCAGCAGTGAATGCGGTGGGATACTGGCGTTCCTTAATCCGAATACCACAACTGTGAGCAACTGTACAAATGCAGGTATGGTAACTACCGGCGATTTTTATCGTAACGGTTCCGGTAATAATCCAGGCACCTTAAGAAGCTTTTATGACAGGAGTTACTATATGGGCGGACTGTTCGGCCATGTAGACGCTCCTACGGCAGATGTGACCGTTGCTGAAGGCTGCATCGTTGCCTGCACATTCGGCCAGCGAACAGGCTCCGAAGCAAAGGATAACTATAAAGGTATTATAACTGGCCGGACAATGAGTAAAAGTTCAACTGGTTATAAGGTTACTTTCGGTTCCGCTGCTTCTCCAGTGATGATTGTGAACACGACCAATTTCCAGTACGGCACAAATGACAATCCTGCGGTCATCACACAGGGAGACGTCGTCAACACAACTGCCATTGCTTATAAGTGGCTTATGGGAAGTTCCAGTAGCCTCTACGACGCCACTAACGGCACCAGCGACGCCAGCAAGGTTGATTTCAACTTTGTCCTCGCCACTCCCGCCCAGGCAGGCGTAGAATAGTTTATTCGCTTAATCTCAAAGCAAACTCCCGGCAGGCTCCGCCCGCCGGGAGCTTGGTATTATGCAAACCTGACGGCCGTCAAATCATGCGCGAAGTCTTGAACGCCTTTCTGAATCTTGGCAATAGTTTTTTTTGTCGGTCTTCTGCGTCCGTGTAGATAATGTCCAAGTTGGGTTTGGTTGACTCCGGTAATGCGTTCGAGTCCGGCCAGACTGAATGCTTTGCTGTATTCCTGAAGAAAGCTGGCAGTATCGTAATAGAAACCGTAATCGATTTCTTCAAAATACTTTCCGTGCCTTTTGAAGTATTCCCGGATCCCTGCATAAGACTTTTTGAAATCGTCAATTGCTTCCTCAACTGTCTTGCCTTCTCCGATGCATCCATAGTCCAATCCCGCTTCCTCCATATAAGCAGAGTAGCCGGCTTTTGATTTCTCAATATAAATTTTTACGTGTTTCATTGCTGTAATCTGTTATCTTTTTAACCCTGCATCTTTCATGATTGAGTTCAATGTCCCCGTTGGCACTTCTTGGGAACCATGATTGCTCATTCTGAATACTTTCCCGGTTATGGGGCTATACCATAACGGATGGCCGTTGGCTTGCTCGCCAGTATCGTAGCACATTATATATCGTAGCCGTTTGGCTAATTCATTGTATTTCATAATAAAAGTTTTAAGGTTGATGCAAAGATAGGAATTTTCCTACTTTTATGCAAATTATTATTTCATTGCGGCGAGGAAGGCGGCAGGGGCCAGCACCTGGGGGAGGGATACCCCTTTAGCAAGGCCTTTGCTGATTTTATAGTCTTTGACGTTCCGGGTGACCAGATAGTCGCAGCCGGCTTCTGAGGCGCAGGTGGCTTGCAATATGTCTTCGATATCCCGGCCTTTTAGAAGCAAAGCCTGCTGCAACTGCTCTCCGTTCATTGGCAGCACCTCCACAAGAGAAGAAAGATACTTGATGTTTGCAGCTGCAAGATGGGGGCCGACTGTTTTCTTGTATACAAAGGCCACGTTGACCATCGTCAGCAGGGAGACACATAAGTTGAGGCGGCCTGCATCCTGCATCTCGAACAAGACTGCCGAGTCTTCGTAGCCATCTCGCTCCAGCAGCAGGTCCAGGATAATATTGGTGTCCAGAAAAACTTTCATTTGGAAAGCAGGTATTTAAGGCGGTCGTCTTCGATGCTTGAAATATCCGTGTTCTTGGGCAATGCGGAGCCGATTAGACGTGAAATGCCTCCTTCGGAAGGCTCCTGCCTGGGGCAAGCCTTCTCCAGCAGATCCTCAATATAACGTTTTAAGGAGACGCCCTCCCGCGCCGCCGCCTGCGTCAGCGAGTTGAAGACACGTGGCTTGATGTCTATTAGCTTCCTGTGTCTGATGGATGTCGAATTCATATATACTTTTTGCAAATGTATATATATTATCGCGGAAATCCAAGGGATGGCGTCTCTAAAAATATTTTGATAAATCAAAATAATAGTCTAAATTTGTAGAATGTGTGCGCACACACAACAAGCATGAATTTAAATGCAACACAATATGACCAACAAGTTATTCTTTCTTTTGATGGCTTTGCCGCTCCTGCTTCTGGCTTGCAGCAGGGAAGAAGCAGAGTCGCCCGGATACGTTGAAATAGTCGTGCAGGGCGAAGATGCGACTAAAACAGCTCTCGATGGCAACAGCGTTGTCTGGAGCGATGGCGACAAGATGAAGGTGTTTTCCACCTCCGACGCCACCGGTAAATCCTTCATTCTCCACAGCGGCTCCGGCACCTCCACCGGCCACTTCTATGGCCCTATTCCTGCCGGGGATACCTTCTTCGCAGTTTATCCTCCCACCGCCACATACAACGGCGCCAGCACTTTCACCTTCACGCTTCCGGCCGAAGTTGAATACACCGAAGGCACCTTCGCCCCTGGCTCCAACCCCATGCTGTCGGCGACGTCCAACGATATCACTGCTTTCAGTATGAAGAACCTCTGCGGCGTCCTTAAACTGCGGCTCACCGGCAATATCACCGTCAGCAGTCTTGAACTTAGTTTCACCAACAGCGTGAGCGGCACCGGCACCGTGGCCCGCGGCGGCAATACCCTCACAATGTCCGGCAGTTCCGAAGCTGACAAGAAAGTGACGATGACATGCCCGGATATCCAGCTCGACGGCAGCATGCCTACGGACTTCTTCTTCGTGCTTCCAGCCGGTGAATACGATGGACTGAGCATAAAGGCGATTCTGCCCAACGGCAACAATTCCACCAAACCGGTCTCCAGTTCCTTCACCATCACGCGCTCCCAGATCACCACGATGGCGGGAGCAATGCCGGCGCCGGCCCTGTCTTCCCGTCCCGAGCTCACGGTCTGGTCTTTCAATGTGGCCTGCCAGAGCAACGACGACAACAGCAGCTGGAGCAGCAGCAACTACTGGAGCGTTCGCAAATCCGGCGTGTATTCATTCTTCAATACGATGAGCCCCGACATCATCGGCACCCAGGAGATGGAGTATCGCCAGCGTGTGAACATCCTTGACAACACCTCCGGCTATGCTGCTTATGGGCTGGGCGGCGATTACGGCAAGGAATCCAGCGGTTCTGAGGGCTATCTCTGGAACAAGAAGGACTACAACACCGACTCCTCCAACGCAATATTCTACAAGACCGCCAAGTTCGACGTGCTGGACAAGGGCACTTTCTGGCTCTCTAGCAATCCGTCATCCGTGGGCTCCGACGACGGACACTGCTGTTCCTGGATCAAGTTCCGCTGGAAGGAAAACGGCTACGTGTTCTATTTCTTCAACACCCATTTCACGGCCCACTATACCGACGAAGCTTATGCCGCCAGACTGGCGGAAGCCCCCATACTCTACGACCAGATAGAGGCCATCAATTCAGAGCATCTTCCCGCCATCCTGGTCGGCGACTTCAACGAATCCGCCACGGATTTATACAACCCCGAAAAAGGCGATTCCAGGTGGTCCAATTACTACTTCGCCCGAAATCAGGACGGCAAGACGTCAAAGACCGCATATCCGACCAGCTACAATGGTTTCGACACCACCTGCAGCGGATTCTCGACGATTTATGCCAGCGGCACCTGCAGTGGCAACAGGAGCAACCTCGACCACATCATCTACCGCTACTGTTATGATAACAGCAAGCACGGACTCAAAGCCGGCACTTTCGGCACCGACTATCGCGCCTACTCGGGAGTTTCTTACATTTCCGACCACTGGCCGATCACGGCAACCCTCGTATTTGACTACCAGTAATGAAAATCCACCCTGCAGCAATGTTTGTTTGCGGCGTGGCCCTTCTTTCGGGCTGCACCGCAAAAGTGCACACAGACGTCAGCCTGCAGGAAATGAGCCAATACTCCCAAGACCACAACGATGATACGCCGGGACTTGAGGAAATGCAAGATGATGACCAGGGCGTGATTTATATTTAAAGACAACGCAGACTATATGAGTATCACAAGACGCATACTTTCCACCGTTTTCCTGCTCCTTGCATGCTCCGCCGCAGCCTTGGCGCAAAGGACGCTGTCCGGCAAGGTTTACGACAGTTCCGGACTCGGCATCCCGGGGGCTGGCATCGTGGTCAGGGGCACGACCAATGGCGCCGTGAGCGATATCAACGGCGCCTGGACGCTTGGCGGCGTCAAAGACGGAGAAATCACGCTCGAGATTTCCTGCCTCGGCTACAGCCCTGCCACCGTGACCGTACAGGCAGGCCAGGCCGCTGTGGACATAACCCTGGAAGACGACAACTTGATGCTGGAGGAGACGGTGGTCGTGGGCTACGGCACCCAGAAAAAGGTCAACCTGACAGGAGCCATCACAGCAGTGAAAGGCGACGAACTCCAGAACCGAACGGCACACAACGTCACCAGCATGCTGCAGGGCGCCGTACCCGGTCTTAACATCACAACGTCGTCAGGTATCATGAACGACACTCCTGACATCAACATCCGAGGCTATACCTCCATCAACGGTGCCAGCCCCATGGTGCTGATCGACGGCGCGGAAGGCGATCTCAGCCGTGTCAACTCGCAGGACGTGGAAAGCATTTCTATCATCAAGGACGGTGCGGCTGCGGCGGTCTACGGGGCCCGGGCTGCATTCGGCGTCATACTCGTGACAACTAAATCCGGCGGCGAATCCGGCGGCAAAGCCACAGTGCGCTACAGCGGCAGATGGGGCTGGCAGTCGCCAACCACCAGCACCAACTACGAAACCAGGGGATATTGGAGCGTATATACCATAAACAAATTCTGGGACGCCCGCTATCCCGGCGACAAGTACATCAAGTACAACGACAACGACATGAACGAGTTGCTCGAAAGGGTGAACGACGTGACGGAGAACCCGGCACGTCCCTGGGTGGTGGAAGAGACGGTCGGAGGCGTCAAGCAGTGGAAGTACTACGCCAACACCGACTGGTACCACTCCCTGTTCTCCGACCAGAATCCGGTGCAGCAGCAAAGCGTTTCCGTGACCGGCGGAGGGAAGGATTTCAAGTATTACATTTCCGGCCTGTGGGACCGACAGCAGGGCATAATGAAGATCAGCCCGGATATCATCGACAAATACCAGCTCCGCGCCCGTTTCGAGGGACGTGTCAACAAGTGGATCACCATTTCGAACAACACTTCCTACTACGACCAGAACTACAGTTTTGTCGGGGCCGATCTGGCGAATATCGACCGCACCTTCTCGCAGGCTGCCGCACACGGCCTTCCCATTTTCCCTTTTAAGAATCCGGACGGGTCTTGGGTTTACTATTCGCAGTATTTTGTCAGCAGTTATGCGGTGGCCAACGCGGCGCATATCAAATTCAGCGAGGGCACAGACAAGCACGTGGAGCGCAGGAACGATTTCGCTAATACGACGGAATTGAACGTCACCCCTTTCACAGGCTTGAAACTCACCGGGAACTTCACCTTCCGCAGGCGCCGCGACCATACTACCGCGCGAATGACAAACATCCACTACAAGATGTATCCCGACACGGACGTTCTCACCAGGGCAACAGGCGTGGGCACAAACCAGCTTCAGGAAAAGACCAATTGCTACAATTACATGTCGGCGAACCTCCTGGCGACCTATGAGAATACGTTTGGCGGACATCATCTGACAGCCGTGGCCGGAGGTAACTATGAATCCCAGTACCATCAGTATCTTGAAGCCAAGTCGTATTTCCTCATTTCAGATACTCTCAACGACCTTTCTCTTGCCGGAACCGATGTGGATGGCTCCACCAACTGGTTCATCGACGGCTCCCAGAGCGAATACGCCCTGCTCGGCTTCTTCGGAAGGTTTAACTACGACTACAAGGGCCGCTATCTGTTCGAGATTTCAGGCCGTTACGACGGTTCATCCCGTTTTGCCAGCGGTCACCGCTGGGGATTCTTCCCTTCCGTGTCGGCAGGATGGCGCATCAGCGAAGAGCCTTTCTTCGCTCCCGTAAAGGGCATCGTGAACAACCTCAAGCTCAGGGCTTCACTCAGTTCCCTCGGCAACCAGGTGGTCAGCAACTATGCCTATATCCGTAAAATATCTCTTGATTCTTCCGATTATTTGTTCGGAGAGGGCGCTCTTGCTCGATCCGCCTCTATCTCCTCCCCGAATGCAGGCGACCTCACCTGGGAGACGGTGCGGCAATACAACGTGGGTCTGGATGCCGGCTTATTCAAGGATCGCCTCCAGTTCACAGGTGAAGCCTATATCCGCAACACCATAGGCATGCTTGTTTCGGGTGAAGCCATTCCCGCCATCTACGGAGCGTCTTCGCCGAAGCAGAACTCCGCAAACCTGAGCACCAGAGGTTATGAATTCTCCCTGAGTTGGAAAGACCAGTTCATGCTGGCGGGAAGCCCTTTCGGTTACGGTATTTCAGCAAATATCAGCAACTACGATTCCTACATCACCAAGTACGACAACAATCCCAACGGACTTATAAGCGACTACTATGTCGGCGAGCATCTCGGTGATATCTGGGGTTTTGAAGCCAACGACCTTTTCGCAACGGACGAGGAAGCGCAGCAATATGCTTCCGAAGTGGACCTGAGCTACATCACTTCAGGCATGGGCTTTGGCTGGAAGGCAGGCGATCTTAAGTACATAGACTCTGACGGGGACGGCACCATAGGCATAGGTGCCAACACGGTGGATGATCCCGGCGACCGTAAGATTCTCGGGAACAAGTATCCCCGCCTTTCTTACGGCACTACCTTCTCCCTCGACTGGTTCGGATTTGACATAAGCGCATTCTTCCAGGGCACGGGCGACCATTACTGGTACCCTTCCCGCTGGTCGTTCACTTTCTGGGGGCCGTTCTCCAACCCTATGCAGACGTTCCTGCGGCGTGATTTCCTCAAGGATGTCTGGGACTACAACAATACCGACGCTTATTTCCCCCGAGCCCGCGGATACATAGCGGAAATCTCCGGCGGATATCTGAACAGGGTGAACACCCGTTACCTTCAGAATTGCCGTTACCTGAGGCTCAAGAACCTCACGGCCGGTTATACCCTGCCTGCCAAATGGACCAAAACAGTTGGCCTGGATAAGGTGAGGGTTTATTTCTCCGGTGAGAATCTCACCTGCTGGTCCCCGTTGTACGAGCATTGCGAATATCTGGATGCGGAAGCGATTTCGCATAATGATTCCGAACAATATGGCCGTTCGTTCTATCCGTGGCAAAAGACGTTTATGTTCGGCGTGGATATCAATTTCTAAAAGAGCAAGGACATGAAAAAGATATGTTGCATTTTCACTTTCCTGACGGTTCTCTTCCTCGCATCATCTTGTGAGGACGCCTTGAACAAGTATCCGCTGGACGACCTCACGGAAGAGTCTTATTTCGAGAATGCCACCCAGTTGCAATTCTTCACCAATTCGTTTTATTCATCCATCCTGCCGGATGTCCCATATGATGAGCAAAGCGACCTGATGGTTGCCACGAATGTGAGCAACACCCTTCTCAACGGCTCCTTCCGCACCGTGCCCGCTTCCGGTGGCGGATGGTCATGGACCACGCTTAGGAAGATCAATACCTGCCTTGGGAATCTCTATCGTTGCGAAGACGAAGCGGTGCGTGCGGAATACAACGCCCTCTGCAAATTCTTCCGCGCATGGTTTTATTTCGACAAGATTCGCCGTTTCGGCGACGTCCCATGGGTGGACCATGAACTTGCTTCAGACGAAGATGATATTCTGTACAAGGCTCGCGACAGCAGGGAAGTCGTCCTGGCCCATATGATAGAGGATATAGATGAAGCCATTGCTGGCCTTCCCTCTTCATACAGCTCCGGAAAGACTTTCCGTGCTACAAAATGGGCTGCGCTTGCGCTTAAATCCAGATTCTGCCTTTTCGAAGGAACATACAGGAAGTATCATGAAGGGGACATAACCCTGTGGACCCTCCCTGCCGACGCCAACCCTCCTTCCTATTATCTAGAGCTTGCTGCCGATGCTGCCGAAGAACTTATGGACCTGGGGCCGCACAAGCTTTATTCCACCAACCGTCCGGATTACGATTACCAGAACCTCTTCTCGCAGTATGAAGCCGATGCCGGTGAGTATATTCTGGCGATTGACTACGATTACGGGTATAAATGCTATCACGATGCGAGCGGTGTCGCACTTCTGCCGGTGTGCGGCCGCAACAGCCCCACAAGGAACTTTATCGACCATTATCTTATGGCAGACGGCTCCCGTTATTCATCTGTTTCGGGATGGAGCACCAAGACTTTTGCCGATCAGGTGAAGAACCGGGATCCCAGATTGCACCAGACTATAAGGATTCCCGGCTACAACTACACAGTGCTGTCGACCAACAGGACCAGTTTCTGCGACATGGACTGCAGCCTGACCGGATATTCCATCAACAAGTATGTCATGCGGCCCGACAATCTCGTGATGAATAATATCCGCAGCAACTCCTATAATGATATGCCGGTTATTCGTCTTGCTGAGGTTTATCTCAACTTCGCTGAGGCGAAAGCCGAACTGGGTACGCTGAATCAGGGCGACCTGGACAAGAGCGTCAACCTTCTGCGAAAGCGAGCAGGCATGCCCGACCTCAATATGGCAAAAGCCAACGCATCTCCCGACCCGTATCTGACCTCTGAAGATACCGGATATCCCAAGGTGGGAGGCGCTAACAAGGGTGTGATTCTTGAAATCCGCCGTGAAAGGGTTGTCGAACTTGCATTCGAAGGGCTTCGCTATGCCGACCTGCTCCGGTGGGCCGACGGAGCGAGGATCACCAAGGGCCTCTACGGTATGTATTTCCCGGGAGCCGGCAATTACGACTGGAACAACGATGGCAAGATAGATATATGCCTCTATAGCGGCTCCAAGCCTTCTACCGACGCCACTTTCGTCTATAAGATAGGCTCGGACATAACTCTCTCCCAGGGGACCAAGGGCTACGTAATGCCCAATCCCACATACACTTTCTCCTTCGATCCCGAACGGGATTACCTGTACCCGATTCCCACCAACGAAAGGGTTCTCAACCACCTGCTTCTCCAGAACCCGGGATGGAACGACGGTTTGAATTTTTAAAAAGTATCAAATATGAGAAAGCTCATCTACTTCATGTTTGCGGTTTCCGTGGTTTTCGCGTGCAACCCCAATAATCCCGACAATCCGGACAATCCCGGCGGCAAGGACAATCCTGCCGATGCCAAAGCCACCGTCGTCCGGGTGGGCACCCAGACTCTGTCTTTCGATGCAATCGGCGCAGAAAGTCAGACCTTGAAGGTCTATGCCGACGGCTCCTGGACTTCCGAAGCCCCCGATTGGGTGACGTTGGATCCGACTTCCGGGAGCGGCACCGTGACGGTGACGGTCAGCGTGACAGATAATGAGGCTGTGGACGGACGCACCGGAACAGTGGTTTTCGCCCCGGAACTGTCCTCTACCACCAATGTCCTCACAATACAGCAAAAGGGAGACAACAAGGTCAATATCAAAACCGGACAGGCTTTTGCCGAATGGCTTGCAAAACTCACCAAAGAGTCTCTGGATGAGGCTCGTCTTGCAGCAGACATCGACATGACCGGCATAACTCTGGTCCCGGCGGAAGATTTCTCCGGCGTACTCGACGGTGAGGGACATTCCATCAAGAACCTCAAGTCCACGAAGCCGCTTTTCAAGAAGAATAGCGGGACGCTGAAGAATATCGTCATAGACGCCAGCTGCTCGTTCGAGCCCGATACTCTCATTTTCGGAGCTCTCGTTGCCCGCAACGAAGGCAAAGTGGATGACTGCACCAACAAGGGCACGGTAACCCGTACCATTGCTCCCACATCCAAGGAAAGCAATGTGATTGCAGGTCTTGTCGGGGTATGGGCAGATACTGAAACGACCATCAGTGGATGCAAGAACTACGGCAATGTTTCCATCGTGGTGACGGACAACGGCAAGTTCACGACACAAGGCGTCGCCGGCGTGGTCGGATATTGCCGCGGCAATGTTTCTAATTGTGAGAACTATGGGGACATCAGTCTCTCCGGCGGTTATCATGTCGGTCGCGCCTGCCCTGTCAGGGATCCGTCAGCCCCCGACAATATCGAAACAGGTGAGTTCTATAACCAGAAAGTCAGTGCTTCAGTGGGCGGTGTTGCCGCATACATTATTGGAACTGCGGACAACTGCAAGAATGAAGGTACAGTGTCGTGGACGGAAACCAAGGCGGAGGCTCTGTCTACTTCCCCTGCCCGCATGTTCTGCGGCGGTGTGGCCGGAACATATTACGGAAAGGTGAGTGACTGCGCCAATGCCGGTCCGGTCAACGTCAAGGTCCTGACCAGCGACAGACAGCCATTCGACGGACAGAATCACCAATTGTGTGTCGGCGGTGTTTTCGGCGCGCTTAACAATCCTACCAAAGACTCGCCCAGCGGCAACAGGGGTGTGGAAGTGCGGAATTGCAGCAATTCTGGTAAACTTACGTTTGAAGTCTATACCAGCAAGAACTGGATGTGGTGGGGCGGCGTAATCGGCTGGCCTAATGGCGCTGACAGGATTTGCAACGGCACAATGTACAACTGCAGCAACACGGGAGACTTTGAAATCAACGGCGCCTGCACATTCCGCGCTGGCGGCGTCGCGGGCGTCTCTCCTAATATGGAAGGCTGTTCCAGCAAAAACAAGATTATCATCAACGGTGCAAGCGGATCCGCCTCCTGCGGGGGTCTCATTGGCGCGCACTGGGGCGATAAACAGGTAATCAAGGATTGTTCAGTCGTCGTTGAAATCAATTCTGCGGTCAGAATAAACCTTTCCGCTTTTATCGGCACCACGGACGCGGGTGATGCTGATGAAAATTCCTTCACCCAGGTAGAGGGCGGCTCCGTGGATGGAATCATTTCTCAGAACGGAGACGGACCTATGGGACTGGTGATCGGTTTCTGCGACAGCAAGGACCGTCCCGTCACGGTAGGCACTTCTACGGCACCTGTTGAAGTCTCCGGCAAAGTCAATGGCACAGCCATCACACAGGAAAATGCCCTCGCCCTGATTTGGGGTAACAATTATGACCCTGCTGTACACAGCCTGAATTATGTCGTTAAGTAGATTATTATTGGCTGCGGGTATCGTCCTTTCCTTTGGCGTGTTATGCTCATGTAAGGAAGACCCCGATACTCCGGGCGAGCCCGAGAAAGAAAGTGCGGACCTTCTGATCTGCACTTTCAACATACGTTATCCCGAGCCTGCTGATGGGGACTATATCTGGGAGAACCGCAGGGATGCAGTCTGCAAGTTCATACTTACCCGTAAGCCTGATATTATCGGCATGCAGGAGGTGGAAAAGGTGCAGGCGGAGTATATCCTGTCGAAAGTGAAAGACGAATACGGCCTTTATGGTATCGGGCGTGAGACCGGAAAGGATATACTGAGTTCCACCACCGACGAAACGTCCAAGACCATCCTGTACAAGAAGTCACGTTTCGACCTGTCGGGCAAAGGCACCTTCTGGCACAGCAATAATCCGGACCAGGTGTCGGCTAAGAACAAGGCCAACGACTATGGCACCTGGCACACCTCCCACCCTTGGGTTACTTCATGGGTGAAACTTGCCGACAAAGATAATGTGGGTCGCGCCGTGTGGCTTTTCAATACGCACTACCAGAACAACAAGAACATGACCTCCGTCGCGCCCGGAATCAGGATGATGGAAAGCAACCTGCACATAAACAAGATACCTTCTATCACAGGAGGCTCGTTCGGATCCGCAAGTAAAGATCCTGTTTTCCTGATAGGGGACTTCAACTGCAGTTTCACTACTGATGAGCTACAGTTGTTGAGGAATGTTCCGCTCGGCTATGCCCGGGAAGATGCGGCAAAGTCCAGCTTCCGCTCGACCGACACAGACAACGGTTATGGCAAAGGCGGGGCCCTTATCGACCACATATTCTTCTGCGGCCCGCTCAAATGCCTGACCTACACCGTGGACAAGAGGGATTACGGCATTACCTACATCTCCGATCATTATCCGGTACTGTCTGAATTCAAGTATAGTGATAAATAAACCTTTCTTTTTTGTTTTGGTGGCTCTGCTTTTATCGGATGGACCCCGCTTTACAGCGTGGTTACGGGAGTCGGCGGAAAGGATGAGCTTTCCGATGCGATGGCTCTCAGGGCATACCAGAAGAAACTGGGTCGTCAGGAAGACATGGTGATGATGAACACCTGGGGAGACAGCAGCAGAGACGGACGAGTGAGCGAATCATTCTGCCTCCAGGAACTGGACAAGGACGGCTGCATCAGCGTCCGCCTGAAATCAAAAAACAGCTTCTGCGTGTACGAATACTCCCTTACACCTTAAAATGCATGACGCTGCGGACCAGCATGGATTCGTCCGCAGCGGTCAGGTATGAGACACAGTATCGGGTGCCTCCTTTTTCGACGTTCACGACCACGTGGCCGCCTTCGAAGGAGGCGGGGGCGATGTCCTTCATCCATTCGGCGTCGCTGTCTTTTGTGCGGCGCTCCGCCGGCATGATGGTGGGGCAGATAATGCGGTCGCCCGGGTATAAGCTCCGGTCGGAGAGAAGCTCCATGCAGGGCGGCAGATTGTGGAGCTGGTCCCAGACGCAGCTCACCCAGACCTGCGGGCGGAGAGCTGCCACCAGCTTGCGGCTCATTGAGTTATGGCCGTGGTGGTTGACCTTGGCCACATTGGCGGGGCCGCAGATTTCAGCAATATCGTCCTCGATGAAACGCGGCGTGCCGTCCGGATCCTTGAACCGGGCGGAAAAGTCTCCGGCCGTGTAGAATCTGAAGGGGCCGTAGCTGAAGACCATGCCGAGGCTCATCGCGTTTTCGCTCTTGGTGGCTTTCCCGGCATCCTTGCGTGCCTTGAAAAGATCCTTGACGCTTCCATCCGGGAGCGCGATGCAGCCGTTGCCGCAGATGTTGCGCACCTGGAATGACGGGTACTTTCCGGGCTTGCGGAGCTGGACTATCTGGTCAGTGGCGCCGAGCCTGAACTGCTCGACAGTGAGGCCGCGGTGCTTCTGCATGTAGCTGTAGAAACGTTGCATGTGCCCAACTGTATCTGGGTCGGCATACTTGAGCGTGTCAGGGAAATCGGGCCAGCAGCGGTCGACAGCCTTGCTGAAGTTCAGGGTCTCGGCAGCCTGCGAGAATCCGCTGAGGGCAAATTCCGCACCGTCACGGATTATCTTTTCCGCGTAGAAACGGTCGGAACCGGCGTGGTCGTTGTGGTAATGGGTGAGGAGCATGTAGTCCACGTCGGTGACGGCAGGGTTTACCCGTGTCACGTAGCGGGCTATCCACTCGCCGGCGTGCTTCTGAGCGTTTGGAAGGATGGGTACCGCCTTCTCGCCGCGGGCGGCTGCATCGAAGTCGCCGCAGTCCAGCAGCATGGTGGTGCCGTCTGGGAAGATCAGGAACATGGATTCCGCCACTCCGGTGTAGATGAAGTGTATTTGAAACTGTCCTTCTTTCCAGCCCTGCCAGGGCTGACCCACGGCTGAGTCACGCCGCCCCATTGCGAATGCTTTCTGCCAGTCCGTCAGGCAAATGGCCGCTCCGCCAAGCACTGATGCTTTAATGAAATCCCGTCTGTTCATGGAGGCAAAATTAGCAATAAAATTGCTATATTTGTGTGTTCGGGCACACTTTTCCCGGCTCTATGGCGATATGAATGCTCTTTGTGTTTTACTGGCTGTGCTGCAGGCACTTTTCTCTCTTGCGTTTGACGACGGGACTGTTCCCGGCGTGAAAGGACAGGCGGTCATTTTCGATGGCTTCGATTCCCGTGTAGTCGTGCCGGCGGCCCAGGTCCCAGCGCCTTCCCGGCATTTCACGGTGGACGTGTGGGTGTGCCCTGTGGCTTTCCCGAAGAGTCCGTGTCCGGTTGTCTGCCGTCAACGTACGGACGCGCCCGGCGGTTGGTCCCTTTGGCTGGACGCCCTTGGCAAGGTGCATTTCCAGGTCGCTTCGGCAGGGGAGTGGGTGGAAGCATGCTCGCCTGACGGGCTTCAGCTTCGGCAGTGGTCTCGTCTCACGGCCCAGTTCCGTGCCGGCTCCGGCCTCTACCTGGCTGTGAATGGCAAGCAGGTGGCGAAGCAGCCCATTGAGCTGCCCTGGGTGGAACAGGAAAGCTTTGACCTTTGGATTGGCCGCACGCCGGTGCGAACCCCCAGTTTTTATGAAAACCAAAGCATCCCCATATATAGCAGTATCGACGGAGCCATTGACGAACTGCGCATAATTGAAGACAAAAATGCGTATTCCAAGCAGCTGAAGGAGCGTTTCGTGCGCCCGGAGGCTCCGGAATTCGAAGAGCGTGTGCTACCTTCCGGGCCCGGCGGCCTTGCCTTTGGTGCCTGGTACATACCGCTTAAATACTACAGCGCTTTCGACGAACGCTGGCGGGGCGATACCCCGGACGTGGTGGTCTCATTCGGCCCGGAGCAGCCGCATCGTGTGGTTTTCTGGCGGGGCATTTCCTACGCACCGTGTTTCGTCACCGAGAAGGGCAACTGGATGTGCAACGAGTTCGTGGAACGCAAGAAAGTGACCGGCTGGGGCTGCCCCGAAAGCATGAGCGACAAGCACGCCGACTTCTCCAGCGTCCGAATAATAGAGAACACGCCGGCCCGCACGGTGGTGCTGTGGCGCAACCTGCCCGTCGGCGTGAACCAGAAGATACCCTACCAGAGCGAAGAGACACAGTGGGGGGATTGTTCGGAAGAGACCTATATTTTCTATCCCGACGGCGTGGGTGTGCGTAAGATGGTAGTTTGGTCGGATCATCTGGACCAATGGTATGAATGGTGCCAGAGCCTGCAGGTGCTGCATCCGTCGCAGCGGCCTGAAGACGTGCTGGATGCCGGACATATCATGTCTGTGGCGGCTATGGACGGCAGTAGCGCCACATATGCCTGGGACTTTGAAGGGACGCGCCGTCAGGATGAACCGTCACTGAAAGGCGCAAACATCCAGGTGACATATCTCAAGAGCCGCTGGAATCCATTCCTGATTCTGGAAGACGGCGACGGCGTCAACGAGAAGGGAGGCAGCGGCCCGGCGATAGACCGCTACGCCGGCAAGTGGTCGGACTTCTCCGCATTTCCCTGGCGCAACCACTGGCCTGTGGCCCAGGACTACGTGATCGGCCGCTACGCATGCGTGGCAGACGCGCCATCGCACACCTATACTGCCACCCAGTATAATGCGCCCCACAGCATCGAGGGCAATAAGATGACCAAGCTGATGCTTTGCGGCTGTACCGAAAAGGACGCCGACGGCCTACTGCCGCTGGCGAAGTCGTGGCTCCGCGCCCCGACGCTCACCTGCGGCGGCGTCGAGGTGCCGTACGACGTCACGCAGAGGGCGTACGTCTTTCGGGCCGCTAACCCTGTCATTCTGAGCGAAGCGAAGAATCCGGATCCTTCGGCAAGCCTCAGGATGACAGAAGGAGCAAGCCTCAGGATGACATTAGAGGCTAGCCCCGAACACCCTGCCGATGGATTATGTATCGTCATTCCCGGCCTGACCGGGAATCTGAGGGTTGAGGTGGACGGAAAGCCGTTCACTGACTTCAAGGCCGGCGTTCGCAACGCATGGGACGGTCCGTCGCTTATCCTGTGGCTGCCGCTGCATGCTGAAAAAACCGTAACAATCGAAATCTTATGAAAAGGCTTTTAACCATTTGCCTGCTCCTTCTGCTTGCCGCAGCATACACGGCATACGCACAGGAGCCCGAACTCGATTATATCGAAGCATCCGAACTTACTCTGTTCGGAAAGGTGTTTCAGGACACGCCCAATCCATATCAGCGCATGGACTTCGAGCTCTTCGGTGGCTGGGACGAAAAGGATATCAACCTGCTTGAAATGTCTTCCGGAATTGTGGTTTCCTTCAAGACCGATTCGCCATCGATATGGGTAAAGCCCGAGTTCAAGCATCTTCCCGGTACGCGTAATTCCGGTTGGGCGGCCCGTGGTTTCGACCTCTACATCAAAAAGGACGGGAAGTGGCTCTGGGCTGGCGTATGCAATTATAAGTTCGACACTAAGACTGAGAACGGGCGAGTGCTGCATCTGGTTAAGAACATGGATAACTCGCTGAAAGAGTGTATAATGTACTTGCCCACAGAAAGCAAATTGCTATCCGTGAAAATAGGGGTGGAAAAAGGAAGCAGGCTGGAAGCTGGCGAGATTCCCTTCCGCCATCGTATATGTCTCCATGGCTCCAGTTTCATGCACGGGGTATGCACCGGGCGCGCCGGCCAGACGGTGCCCGGTTTTCTGACCCGCATGACCGGGATGCAGTTTTGCAGTCTCGGGGTGAGCGGCGACTGCCGGATGCAGCCTCAGTTCGCCGCAGCCCTCGCACAGGCAGACGTGGATGCGTATGTCTTTGACGCTTTCTCCAACGGTAGCGACAAGACTGTGGAAGAAAACATGTTCCGCTTTATTGAGACCATTCAGTCCGCCAGGCCGGGCGTGCCGCTTATCTTCATGAGCACGATATGGCGCGAGCGCCGCAATTTCGACCGCGAGCACGATGATGCCGAGGGGCGGAAAATCGCCATGGCGGACAGCCTGATGAAGATTGCCGTGAAGAAGTACAAGGATGTCTATTACATTAAATCCGACGCCACGTCAGCCATGCATGAGACTAGCGTGGACGGAGTCCACCCCGGCGATTATGGCTACTATCTCTGGGCCGAATCGGTCCGCAAGCCTATCCTCCGCATTCTCCACCGCTACGGGATTCGTTAAAACTTTAGTGTCAGCGGCTTTTTGGTGGCCTTGACCAGGATGGTTTTGGGGCCGGATGCGAGGCAGGCGATGACGGCAACTTCCTTGCCGGTCAGGTCTTTGTCGAATTCCAGCGTTAGCTGTACGGAAGACATGTCCTCCGCCCAGGTGGCCCCGGTGACAAGTGTCCCGAAACCGGTGGAGACGGTGCCGGGTTTGTGGTAGGCGTTGTGCCAGTTGATTATGGGCGATGACAGGCCGGAGAAGTTGCACCAGCCGCCTCCGCGGCCCGTTTCTATCATGAAGTGCTCATAGCAGTTGTAGGAATCTTCGCACTCGCGTTCCCAGTTTGCCAGGGCCGTGTCGGCAATCTGCCGAGCCCTCTCTGGCAGCCCCAGGTCGAGCATGGTTTTCCAGAGTATCATCTGATGGGGCATCCACACGGTACCGTTCCAGTAGCCGTCTATGCTGTAGTAAGGAGCCTTCTGACTGACCGCCGTGATACCGCATGGGCTCCAGAGATCGCCCTCGGTGAATATATGGCCCAGCAGAACTGCGGTTTGTGCTTCGTCTGTGATGCCGGCCACGAGAGGGGTCACTCCGTCAAGTCCCATGTTGAAGTTGACCCCCTCATCCGTGCGATAGATGCCGGTGGGCCTCTCTTCCTGGTCATGTTGTACGTAGCCGAACCAGCCGGTCTGAGCGTCCCATGCGTTCGCAACAATCCCTGCGGACATGTCCTTTATGTCGGCGTCGAACTGCTTGATGTCGGCTGTGTAGGCTGAGCGATCCTTGCATTTGGAGCCGGATGCCATGTGGGCGGCGAGCAGACGGAGTATCTTGGCGCAGCGGATGTAGTAGGACGTGGAGACCATGGGGAGGGTGCGGCTGCGCAGCTCCTCTTGCGGGCGCAGCGTCCACTGGGGAGGGTAGTCGTCCCAGCCGCCGCTGTTGTAGAACAGGTTCCATGTCTCCAGAAGGCCGCTTTTCCTGCGGAAGCGCGGGCCGGTCATGTAGTCGTAGAAGCGTTTGAGGCGGGGGTAGATCTCCTTCAATTGCGCTTCGTCGCAGCCGTTGCGCTCCCACACGTCGCCGATGGCGAGTATCTGGGTGGCGAGAGGTGTGCCGTGGTGGACGAAGGGTGCTTCTTCCTCAGGGGTTGTTGTGTACTGACGTATGATTTCATAACCACGGAGAGGATCAATTTCGCTCATGCCCCAGCCGATGAAGCCGCAGTCCCAGGTGTAGAGGCTGTCCCAATGCTTGCCGGGACAGAAGTGGCGTATCGGCTCCCCGAAGGCGTCGATGGGATACACCACGTTGGTCAGCATCGTGGCCTGCAGGAGTTGTACCCCGAGCGGCGTGATTTGTATTGTGCTGTCTCTCAACCCCTTACCTTTATCCGATTGCTCTGCCTGAAGCAATCGGTTTTGATTAAGTTGCTGCGGGTCAGGCGCTTGCGTATCACGGTCCAGACACACAATCAGCTGCCAAAGGGTGGTGTCCGACTGCGGCCGAAGCACGACAGGCCGTAGGAAATTGGCGGTGAAGTGGCCTTTGAAATCGCCCTTCATGTTCTTGCGCACGTGGTCATGAACCTTGGCTGGCATAAGCTCTTCGAGCCGGGCGCAGTTCCATGTGCGCACCTCGCTCAGCGGATAGTCCCAGATGACGCAGTAGGTGGCATTCACTTCGGGATACTTGACTGAGAACCATCCTTTGTCCTCTTTCAGTTCGGGAACCCACTGCCCTTCGACTCCTCCGGCCTTGCGTACGGCGAGTTGAAGATTGATGTTCTGTACGAGATCTGTATTGTTGACACACTTGGTTTCCAGCAACACTTTGTCATCATCCATCACGTGCCAGGTAGCATCGATGTAGACCTGGTCCTTCCATTCTATGTCGTGGCGGTAGCAGATGTGTTTCATGTCGGCTGAAACCCGCCATGGATGTACACCGGATTCCCAGAGCGCGCAAGGCACCTTGAAGTTGCGGCGGTATTGCCCGGCCACGAGACAGAATTCAACCTGAATGCCGGACGACAGGTCCCGGATATGGGAAATGCCGTAGTAATCTTTTGAATATGGCCCCCATTTGTGGAGGCTCGCTATATCGTGGCTGACGGTTCCGCCCATTGATATCGGGGCGAGAATGGTCACGCAGGACAGCAGTGTCAGCAGGAATCGTCTCATTATTGCAAACTCTTTTCCTTATGATTTCATTTTTTGCTCCGATCCGGACGGTCAAGGCCTAAGCGGCACCTCTTCAGAAGCGTCGGCAGGGATGAAGGAGAGCGCGGATGGCTTGCGCCCCTGTACCACGTAGAGCGGTGTGGTCCTATCCTTCAGACAGACTTCTGAACTGTCCCTGCGCGCCTCCGCCGTCAGGGCCCCAATGTCACCGTCGTTGAGGCAGTCCACGATAAGACCGAGCTTCAGGTCGGGGAACGAGGTCAGCATTTTGAAGTCGCCGTTGCTGTCGCCGGCCACAAGCGCCGGGCCGTTTCCGCCGTGGACTTGGGCTATGAACCGGCGTATGCATTCAACTTTGCCGCCCCTATAAGGCTGTACGTATCCCTCCTCCGCGACTGGCACCAGGCGGCCCTCGGAGTCGCTTGACATATGGAATCCCCAGACATGCTCAGGATCCATGTCCAGCCCATATCTTGGCTCGCATGCCAGCGCCTCAACCACGGTTTCCAGAGAGGCGGAACAAATATATACATCGAAACCGCAGCGCCTCAGGGCCGCATAAAGGTTCTTGATCTCGGGGCTTATAGCAAGGCCCTTTACAACATTGACGAACACTTTCCCGTCCGGACTCCGCCATTCTTCCTCCCACATCACTTTTTCCTGCATGGCTTCGTCTGCGGCTCTTCTGGTAAAGTCAGTAATCTCAGCAGCGGTCATGCCGGCCTGGAGCCTGGTGATCCACTCGCACTGCAGCGGAGAATCGGGGGCGGAAATGTCGGAGTTGACGTAGAAATACCATAGTTTGGCCCGGAAATCCAGCCAGGCTTCTGAAGCGTGCATGTCTGAGAGATCACCATACCCATGCAGGGCGGCATAATCGGCGGCAATGTCGGCAGCGAGCGAACGTGGTGTATTGCCGCTGCCGTAATCTGCGTCCAGGTCTGGAAGGCCTGCGGTGAGCGTAGCGAACCAGTCTTCCGGCCTTATCTTGAACACCAGGTTATCAATCTGCCAGCAGAGGAGGGTGTTGGCTATGTCGTTGATGGCGGTGGTGTTGTCGAAGTCGAAGACCGCATATGGCTTGCAATCAGGATTGTACGCGTCGGACGACGAGCCATAGTCATTCAGGAGCACGCACAGGGCCTCATGGACGCGGGGATTCCAGTTCCCTTGCTCCAACAGCGGCGCGGACTGGGAGCAGGAAGCGCACGCGAGCCCCAATGCCATCAACGGCAGCAAAAACAATCGGACCATCAGTTATTGGTTCATGAAAGGAAGGTCCATGGCCTGTTCCATCAGGAAGGATGCCATGGTCTCGTTGCTTTCCGACTCGCCGTTGAGGGCGTCGAACATAAGCTTAAGCCCCTGACGGCCGCTGCCGTTCTTGAGGATGCAGGCAATGCAGAGGTCCTGGGGGGCGATGGACGAAGACAGGATGTCGAGGTCGGTAAGGCCTATCTGGTAGCAGGCAATCTGGTAGGCGCCTTCGGAGTACTCCTTAATAATCTTCACTATGTCGCCCAGGGTCTTGCATCCCAGGGCTTTGAACACGGGAAGGAAGTTCAGCAGTGAGACTTCCTGGATTTCAGCCTGGTTCACGGAGGCTATCCTGCGGTTGAGCTGGTCGAAGGGGCGGAGACCCAGGAAGCTGCGGAAGGTGTCGCCGTCCAGGGGGACTTCGTCGAGGTTGCCGGAAGCCACGAGGGCCTGCACCTTGCGGCGGTAATCCGTGATTTCGCTGCGTATCAGGCTGAACTGTTCGTCCACCAGCTCCAGCATGCCGGCCAGGCGGCTGAGGTTGCGGAGGTAGCGCTTGGGCACTTCCACGCCGCTCTTGTAGCCGGTGTCGTGGTTCATGTTGGCCCAGGCGTGCTGGAGGACTGTGCGCATCTGGATTTCGAAACGGTAGGGGAAATCCGGGCGCGAGCATATATAATGGAGGGAGAGGTAGCCGAAGCTGTCGATTTCGTGGATCTTGCGTTTGTCCACGGAGTTCTCCCAGTCCACGGTGAAGAGGCGCTCCACGGCGGAGGCCACCTTGTCCACGTCGTCGATGTAGAAAGTGATTATGCGCAGGCCGATGATATCGGTGATGTCGGCCAAGGTGCTGTATTTATGGCCTTTAAGCTCGAGCTTGCCGGCGAGCGACCCTTCAGTCTTGACCCTCGACTCGAGGCCGGCAAGCAGGAGGCCGGCCTCGTCGAAGGTGGATTGCAGGCTTGCGCGCACTTCCTCCATGACCTCGCGGAAACGGGGAAGGTTCGCCCTGTATTCGTCCAGTATGGCTTCGCAGTGGAGGTCCATGTTATTTGCGGTAGCGCATTGCAAACAGGCCGTCCTGGCCCTGGACCAGGAAGCGGCCGCACTTGTATTCGGCGAGGTCTTCGAGCTCGCCGGTGGTGCCGAGGCTCATGTCCAGCACTTCTATCGGGCGGCGGTTCTTGAGGTCCCAGACGAAAAGGTAGCTGGGATACTCAGGAGTGCCGAGGCCCGTGGGCATCATCAGGCGTCCCCTGGAGATGCAGAGGCCCTGTCCGATGGTGGCGTATTTCAGGCCGTAGTCCTCGACGCAGTAGGTTTCGATAATGTCGTCCTTGGTGAACACCACGTCACCCTCGTCTATCTTGGGAAGGCGGAACTTGATAATGCGGTGCCTGTTGTTCTCGACATCCTTGTCGAAGGTGGTGTTGCCGAAGCCGTAGAGGCACTTGTTCTTCCTGTCCACGACCCACTGCAGCGCGTAGCCGAAGAGGCCGTCCACGTCGTCGAAATGGATGGTCTGCACCAGCGAGGAGCTCTGGAAGTCAGGGCTCACGCGCTCCACGAAGAGCACGTCCTTGCGACCGTTGTAGGGCTTTTTGTGGCACTGGCTCACGTAGATCACGGGCATGGGGTCGGACTTTTCGGCCTTCTCCACGCCGAAGGAACAGACGTTGGAGTGGTTCACCGGGTCGAAAGTGGCGAGATTGAAGCTGCCGAGCTTCTGCAGGCCGTCCTTGCCGTCGTATTTCCACACAGTGGCTTTGCCGGTGTGCTGGAGGCTGACGATGAAGTCTTTATAGCAGTCCATGCCCTGGTAGTTGGCTTTCTCGAAAGCGGTGATGTGCCTGTTGGAGAAGCTGTCCGTGGAAAGGGGCAGGGACACGAAGCCCTTGTTCTGGGCTGAAAGCGTTGCTGCCAGACAGAGTCCGGCAGCAAGCGTTAAAATTCTGATATTCATATTAATGTTGAATTGCCATAAGGCGTATATACTTCAGCACGGTGTCGCACCAGACCTCGTCGCCGGGGAGCTGGTAGCGGCAGTTGCCCTTCGGGTCGGGGGTGAAAATGGTCTCGCCCCTGGGGGTGAGCTCCACCCATCCGCGCTCGGAGAGGGTGTAGATGTCGTCTCCCTCCACGGCGTTGATGACGGCGAGGGGATCCCACATCTTCTGGCCGGTGTCGCACTGGAGGTACTCATAGACCCACTTGATGGGGTGGCTTTCGGTCCACCAGATGTCGGAAATGACCTGCTCGTCGGGATAGCGGAGCGGATCGCCCACTTCGCCGGGGGAGAAGATCATGTCCAGTTCCTTCGGCCAGAGCTCGAAGAACTTGAGCGAGAAATCGATTGCCTGGGTGAAGTTGTAGTCGGGCTCGACCGCTTCGCCGAACACGCCGCCCATAAGGTAGATGTTCTTCACCTTCTTGCGTACGAGCTCCACGCCGTTCAGGGGAGAAAGCTCGTCCGGCACGGACTGGAGAAGGTGGGCAAGGGAGGTCACGAAACCCACGGAGGCGATGGTCACGCTGCCGTCGGGTTGCTCCGCGAGGAGCTTGCGGTAAAGCTTGTAGGCCTCGGGATACTCGCCGGGAGCCTTGTAGGTCTGCTTGAAGAGGAGCTGCGCATCCTCGTCACGGGCGTAGGCGACGTTGTGGTAGGGGATGAACACCTTCGGGTCCTTGATGCCGCGGCGCTCCAGGCCGATGGGGATCTGGGGGTAGCCGTAGAAGTTGTTCATCACGTCCACCGCGTCGGCGTTGGCAGCGCCCATGCGGTCCACGATGACACCCAGGAGGGTGCAGCGCTTCATGTCCATGTAGCGGTAGAGCATCATCAGGGCGAAGAGGTCGTCGGTGGACGAACCCATGTCGCAGTCGAAGATGATGCGGCAGTCGCGCTGCTCGTAGTTGGACTTCACGTTGATGTTCTTGCCGCAGTCATAGACTGTATGCTGGGCGTTGGCACGGGCGAATTCGAGGGCGGCGGCGAGGCTGTCTTCAGGGAAGCAGCGGGTGCTGTCGAAGTAGTACTTTCCGGTGTCGGGATCGCGCCAGCCTCCTACGATGTTGTTGTGGGAGCGGGCGTGCTTGACCACGGCGGGGATGCTCTTCTTGTCGAAGCTGTCCTGGGTCTCGATGTAGGAGACCATGAGGCCCTTCTGGGGCTGCCTCATAGTGGTCAGGTCGAGGGTGAAGCCGTCGGGGAACATCTGCCCCATGGCCCAGATGGCGTTGTAGAGCTCCTTGTCGGTGAGCTTTACGTCCTGGGCCGAAGCGACTGCGCAAAGGCCGAGGACCAGGATGGCGGAGAATACTTTCTTCATGGCGCTTAGACTCTTTGTCCGTAGCTGCGGTCGGTGGTGTTGACGGTGATCTTCTCGCCGGTCTCGATGAAGAGGGGCACCATGATCTTGGCACCGGTCTCGAGGGTGACTTCCTTGAGGGCGGAGGAGGAGGCGGTGTTGCCCTTCACGGCGGGCTCGCTGTAGGTGACTTCGAGGGTCACATAGGTCGGGAGCTCGCAGGTGAGGCATTTCTCTTCGCCCACCACGAACATCATTTCGACGTGCTGTCCTTCCTTCATGAGGTCGGCGTTCTCCACGACGTCTTTCGGGAGGAGGATTTGCTCGTAGGTCTCTTCATGCATGAAATTGAAGCCGTCTTCCTCGGCATAGAGGAACTGGTAGGGGCGGCGTTCCACTTCGATGGTTTCGATCTTTGCGCCTGCGGTGAAGGTGTTTTCAAGGATGCGTCCGTTCTCGAGGTTGCGGAGCTTGGTCTTCACGAAAGCGGGGCCCTTGCCGGGCTTCACGTGCTGGAACCACACGATCATACAGGGTTTGTCGTTGAATTTCAGATAAAGACCGTTTTTGAAATCTGCTGTTGTTGCCATATAAAAGTTGTGTTATTAAGTTTCTACAATTCGCAAATATAACAAAATACTCCGTTTTATGCAAATGCCACTCCGGCTGAGTGTCCCGTGGGCTCTGTCCGGGCGGGAAAGGCCCCTGCGGCAGAAGATTCGTTTTCGGGCGGGAAAGGCCCCTCGCTCCTGCTACAAAATTGCTTCGCCTCCGCTCGCAATTTCAAAGTCGCTCGGAACCTTCCCCACCCTCAGCCTGTCATCCTTAGCGCCGACTCCTGTCACTGAGAGCCACAATTGTCATCCTGAGCGCAGCGAAGGATCTCTCCGCCTCACCCGCACCAAGCGTGAGCTGTAACCTGCTGTTTATCAGCCAATTCCAGAAACCCGATTGCTTTGTTTAGCGCAATCGGGAAAAGGTAAAACGCTAATAGTGAGCGACTTGTTACTCACGGGCTATTCTCACCTTCGGGCAAGGATTTACAGGCGGCTGATAGCGGCGGCGACTTGCTCCAGGAGCCAGCGGGGGGTGGAGGTGGCGCCGCAGACGCCGGCGGAGGCGGCGCCCTCGAACCATTCGGGGCGGAGCTCCTCCGGGGAGACTATGTGGTGGCTGCGGGGGTTGACGGCGCGGCACCATTGGTAGAGCACCTTGCCATTGGAGCTGGAACGCCCTGACACAAAGATGATTACATCGTGGCTGGCGGCGAAGCCGGCGAGCTCCTTGTGGCGGGATGCCACCTGCGCGCAGATGCTGTTGTGGACGGTCACGGGACCGGACATGAGGCTGCGGAGTCTCCGCTCCAGTTCGCCGTAGGCTTCAGGGCTCATCGTGGTCTGTGAGAACAGTTCCACGGGCGCCGCGGTGTCGATACGGCCGCTTGAAAGCAGCGCCTCCAGCTGCTCCGGACTCTCCACGACCAGGGCCCTGCCGCCGGTCTGCCCGACGAGCCCGAGCACCTCGGGATGCCCGACTTTTCCGAAAATCAGCACTTGCGCGCGGTCGGAGGCTTCACGTATTCTGGACTGGAGCTTCAGCACCACCGGGCAGGTGCAGTCTATTACATTCAGGCCGCGTGCCGCAAGCGTACGGTAGGTTTCCGGCGGCTCTCCGTGGGCCCGGATCAGGACCGTGTCGCCTTCGCTCAGGGTTTCCAGCCCGTCGTGCTCCACGAGCCCCAGCCCTTCGCCGGCCAGACGTGAGAGCTCTGCTTCATTGTGGACTATGGCGCCCAGCGACCAGAGCCTGCCGCCACCGGCCGAAAGGAACTTCTCGGCCGTGGAGATGGCGCGGATCACACCTCCGCAGAAACCGGAGTGGGCGTCTGTCTCGACGCGGATCATAAGATGCCGAACTTGCCCTGTATGAGCCCCTGCACCCAGGCGAGCTCCTCTTCGAAGGTCATGTCGGAATTGTCCAGTTCGAAAGCGTCTTCGGCGCGGCGCAGAGGGGCCGTCTCGCGGTGGGAGTCGATGTAGTCGCGCTCGCGCAGGTTCTGCACCACTTCTTCGAGAAGCGGGCTTTCGCCCTTGGCCACGAGCTCGTCGTAGCGCCGCTGGGCCCGCACCTGCTCGCTTGCGGTCATGAAAATTTTCAGCTGGGCGTCCGGGAACACGGCGGTGCCGATGTCGCGGCCGTCCATCACTATTCGGCCCTTGCGGCCGAACTCGTGGAGCTTTTCATCCACCCACTCCCGCACATAGGGCACGGCGGCGATGGGGCTCACCTGGCCGCTCACTTCCATCGAACGGATCTGCTGCTCGATGCAGCGGGGGCCCATGCAAAGCTTGCCGTCCGGCCCGAAATGGAGGTCAAGACCCTTCAGGGCCTCCTTCAGGGCGGGATTCACCATGTTGACGCGGTTTATCAGCGACTCCTCCTGGGCAAACAGCGTGACACCGCGGTAAAGGGCGCCGGAGTCGAGGTACAGAAAACCGAATTTGGCTGCGACTTTCTTGGCCAGCGAACTCTTGCCGGTCGAAGAAAAGCCGTCTATGGCAATAATTATATCAGGAACTTTCATATCAGCACAAATGTAGAAAAAAATACCGATATTTGTGGTATGAAGATTCTGATTATTGACGATGAGCGGTCGATCCGCAATTCGATGAAGGAGATACTCTCCGACGAAGGCTATATAGTGGAAGCGGCTGAAAACGGCCCCGACGGCCTGGGAATGGCCTCCAAGACCCACTACGACGTCATTTTCTGCGATATCAAGATGCCCGGGATGGACGGCCTCGAGGTGCTGGAGAAGCTCACGGAAGAGGGCGTGGAAGCCGCGGTGGTGATGATTTCCGGCCACGGCGACATCGAAACCGCCGTCGAATGTATCAAGAAAGGCGCGTTCGACTTTATCCAGAAGCCTCTGGACCTCAACCGCATCCTCATCACCGTCAAGAACGCCACCGACAAATCAAAGCTCGTCGCACAGACCCGCATACTCAAGAAAAAAGTCTACGGCTGCGACCGCATGGTCGGTGAGTCCCCGGCCATCGAACACATACGTGAAATCATAGAAAAAGTGGCTCCCACGCCAGCCAGGGTGCTGATCACCGGCGGCAACGGCTCCGGCAAGGAACTGGTGGCCCGCAGCCTCCACGAACTCAGCGACCGCGCCGCCCAGCCATACGTCGAAGTCAACTGCGCCGCAATCCCGTCAGAGCTCATCGAGAGCGAACTGTTCGGCCACGAAAAAGGCTCGTTCACCTCTGCCATCAAGCAGCACAAGGGCAAATTTGAGCAGGCCGACGGCGGCACCCTCTTCCTCGACGAAATCGGCGACATGTCCCTTGCCGCCCAGGCCAAAGTGCTCCGCGTGCTGCAGGAAAACAAACTATCCCGCGTGGGCAGCGACACCGACATAAAGGTTGACGTGCGCGTGATCGCGGCGACCAACAAAGACCTCCGCGCCGAAATCGAAAAGGGCACTTTCAGGGAAGACCTCTACCACCGTATCAGCGTGATAGTCATCCAGGTACCGAGCCTCGACGAACGCAAGAGCGACATCCCCCTGCTCGTGGACTACTTCGTGGACCGCATCTGCTCCGAGACGGCCATGCCCCGCAAATCCTTCTCCGCGGAAGCCGTCAAACTCCTCCAGGAGCGCAGCTGGAAAGGCAACATCCGCGAGCTCCGCAACGTCGTGGAGCGCCTCCTCATCCTCGGCGACTCCACCATCACCGCCGCCAACGTCCGGGACTACGTGCTCTGACGGCAATTCCCGTGAGCAACAAGTCGCTCACTATTAGCGTTTTACCTTTTCCCGATTGCGCTAAACAAAGCAATCGGGTTTCTGGAATTGGCTGATAAACAACAGGTTACAGCTCACGCTTGGTGCGGGTGAGGCGGGCAGATCCTTCGCTACGCTCAGGATGACAATTGTGGCTCTCAGTGACAGGAGTCGGCGCTCAGGAGGACAGGCTGAGGGTGGGGAAGGTCCCGAGCGACTTTGAAATTGCGAGCGGAGGCGAAGAAATTTTGTAGCAGGAGCGAGGGGCCTTTCCCGCCCGGAAACGAATCTTCTGCCGCAGGGGCCTTTCCCGCCCGGAAACGGCACCTTCAGCCTCTCGGGCTAAGGCTACTGGTTGCGGACGATGTCGAACCAGGAGGTGGCGTCCTTGACCTCGCCTTTGCTCCAGCAGTTGCCGAACCAGTAGGTGAGGGGTTCGCCGGAGCGGACGGCCTTCACGCAGAAGCCGTGGGTGCCTTTAGGGCTGAGGCGCACGCAGTCGGCGCCGGGCATGACCACGGCGACGCCTATCCTGCCGTCCTCGGGCTCGGCATGCTGGTCGGAAGCCTTCTCCCAGATGGCGTAGCGGTCGGGCAGGGTGAGCTCCTCTTCAATGGTCTCCAGCTTGGAATGGCGGTTGATGCCGGCTGCAATCAGGAGCGTGTCGCCGGGGGCGCCGGAGAAGGTCCAGGTGTCCTCGCACTTGAAGAAATAAGTGCCAGGAGTCACGGTGATTTTCTTGTCCAGGGCCACAGGTATGCCGTCGGCGTCCCATTCGGGATAGTGGAGCACAAAGACCACCTTGTCCGGCTCGTTCTCAAGGATTTCGTAGCTCCGGTAATTGGTGGCCGGATAGCGCAGTCGGCCGTCGACCAGAGGCGAAGAAGCGCCGCCCCCGAGGCTCACGGCCACCTTGTAGCAGTCCTTGCCGCCGTGGTCGTGGTGGTAGTAGCCCTCCTGGCCGTCTTCACCGATGTGGCTGTACCACTCGTCGGCGACCAGCTTGCCGGGCAGTTTCACCCACACGTCCACGCCGGGCGAAGTGGGATTGCCCTCCAGGGCCTTGCCGTAAATGCGGGCGCACACCAGGTCGTTCTCGAACACGAAATCGTCGGCGCGTTCCGGCACGTACCGCGCCATCACCTTGGCCTCCTTCGGCCCGCAGGACGAAAGGAGCATCAGGATTGCCAGAAACAGTACTCTCATAAGCTACTTAAGATCTTTGGTTGCACACCAGTCCATATCGTTGTAGTCGTCGTTCTCGCCGCACATGCCCCAGATGAAGGTGTAGTTGCGGGTGGCGCAGGCGGAGTGGATGCTCCACTGCGGGCTGATGACGCTCTGCTCGTTGTGCATCCAGATGTGGCGGGTTTCCTGGGGTTCGCCCATGAAGTGGCAGACTGCTGCGTCTTCGGGCACTTCGAAGTAGAAATAGACCTCCATACGGCGGTTGTGGGTGTGGGCCGGCATGGTGTTCCAGGTGCTGCCGGGAGCGAGCTCGGTCATACCCATCTGGAGCTGGCAGCAGGGGACTACCTCCTTGACCAGCAAGCGGTTGATGGTGCGCTCGTTGGCCTCTTCGAGGGAGCCGCAATGCATCACGACAGCATCCTTTTTCGATACTTTCTTCACCCCGGTCTCCTTGTGGGCGGTGGCGGAGCAGAAGTAGAAATGCGCGGGCCTGGCAGGGTCGTCGCTCCTGAACGAGACGTGGCGGTTGCCGCGGCCCACGTAGATGGCCTCCTTGTAGTCGAGGTGGTATTCCTCTTCGCCCACCAGCACGCTCCCGGCGCCTCCGACGTTGAAGATTCCTATCTCGCGGCGCTGGGTGAAGTACTCGGCGCGGAGTATTTCCGGGGGATCGAGACGAAGCGTTTCGGTCGCGGGCACGGCCCCGCCGGTGATTATGCGGTCGAACATGGAATAGACCATGTTGATTTCGTCGGGCACCATCACGTTCTCGACGAGGTATTCATTACGGAGACGTTCCGTGTCGTAGTGTTTGGCGTCCACGTTGCTTGACGCCTGACGTACTGTGCAGTTGATTTTCATATTTTGCTGAATCTGATAAGTGCTTCGAGGAAATAATAGTCGCCGTAGGTGAGGGGAATGTCAACCCCGGACCATTTGTGGAGGTTGGTGACTCCGTGCTTGAGCAGGAAATGGCCGTTTTCTCCCACCGGAGCAAGGTATTCAGGAGACGCCAGGGTGCGCAGGATCTTTTCGGCGGTACGTATGTAGAGGCCGTCGGGATCGCCGTAACCGCTGAGCTCCACGAGGGCGGAAGCGATGATGGCCCCGGCCGAGGAATCCCTCATCACCGGGTCGCCTTCCTTCCAGATATATACATCCTTTTTTGGGGCGCCCTTAGCGTCCATGCCGAAGGCGTGGGCCGTGCCGGGGGCGTTGAAATCCCATTCCGGGACTCCGTCTTCCGGGAGCAGAGGGATTATGAATGAAGCGATGCCGCGGGCCTGGGCCAGATAGGCGGGGTCGCCGGTCTCGCGGTACATCATTGTGTAGCCGTAAAGGCCCCAGGCCTGGCCGCGGGACCATGCGGAGTCGTCGCAGAAGCCCTGTGAGGTCTGTTTTTTCAGCACTTCGCCGGTCTGCTCGTCGTATGAGACCACGTGCCAGGTGCTGAAGTCGTCGCGGAAATGGTTGCGCATCGTGGTGTTGGCGTGGGTCTTTCCAACCTGGGCGAAACTCTGATCGCCGGTCAGGCGGGAAGCTTCCATCAGCAGCTCCAGGTTCATCATGTTGTCGATGATGACCGGGTAGTTCCAGCGCTTGCCCGGATCCCAGCTGCGGGTGCAGCCCACCACAGGGTTGAAGCGGGTGCACAGTTTCGCCGCCGCCGCCCGCATCATTTCCAGATACTCCGGCTTGCCGGTGAGGCGGTAGCCGTTGCCGAAACTGGAGTTCACCTGGAAGCCTATGTCGTGGTGCGTTTTCATGGCCACGATGCTGTCCAGCTTGGCGGTCTGCCTCTCTGCCATCTCGCGGAAACGGACGTCTCCCGAGTATTCATAGACCAGCCAGAGGCTTCCCGGGAAGAAGCCGCTGGTCCATCCGTTGAGCTTGCCGTCCTTTAACGCCCCGTTTTCGAAAGTCTCGGGCATACGGTCGGCAGGCAGTTCGGCCTCGAGGGCGGTGAACTGCGCGGCGGCTGTGTCAAAGACCCGTGCGGTGAGTTTGGACATAGGCTCCTGAGGAGCGCAGGATAAGCTTGCGAAAAGAAACGCTGCGAGTAAGACTGATTTCATTCCAATAGTTCTTTTCGCAAATATAATATTTTTATATATTTGTAGGATAAAGAATCATTATGAAACGTTTAGTATATATGGTTGCCGCCGTCCTGATTGCCGTGGTTGCTTCCTGCGGGACAAAGGATCCCGTGCGCGACATGCTGCTCGAACGCACCGCCAGCCTTTCGGCTCCGGGACAGGTCACATACGACGGCCCCAACTCCACGGCCACGGTGCTTGCAATCTACTGGGACGCCACTTCAGCACTGGCCAGCGGCGCCGTGGAGTTCCATATCGACGTGGCCACCGACGAATTTTTCTTCAGCGGCGACGGCGGCACGCTCATATCGAAAGTCGTCCCCGTCAGTTCCAGCCCCAACGACGCCATCATGATCACCGGCCTGACCTCCGGCCAGTCATACTACGTCAGGGTGGCTGCCGTGTATCCCGGTCCTTCCAAGTCGGAATGGGCCTACCTCAGCGGCGCCGACGGAAAGCCCGTGGCCGTGATCCCCGGAAAGGGACTGGTGGAATAACCAATGCGTCCCGGGGCCGGCATATTGCTTTTGTGTGGATGCCTTCTTGCCTTTTCCTGCGGCGGAAGGAACACCCCTTCCGTGCCTTCCGGCAATGAAGGCCCGGACATGAGCGGTGCCGTCCTGAGCGCCGCCGGCGGAAGGGAGCGCGCGGAGCTGTGCTGGCAGGGCTTCCCCCCTGAGATCGCGTCCATCGTCCTGACCGTGGATCCCGCCAAAGGCTCCGTGTCCATCCCCACGGGCGGCGCGCCTGATGGAAAGTCCTGCATCGACGGTCTTGGGGAAAAGACCTGGGACTGCCCTGTGTTCGGGCTCTGCGCCGACGGCACCACGGTAGGGATGGACAATATCTCCATCACGGTCTATGGCCCCAGGTATGAAGCGGCACTGCCGGAGGGAGGTGAGATCTCCCACGTCATATCCGGCGCCAGCGCGCAGCTCTGCCTGAAGGAACTGAGCCATTACTGCTACTACGGTTACGAACTGAAATACACTTCGGCCGGCGGCGCTCCGAAGACATTGCTCGTCGGACGGCAGGAAGCCGGATCTGTCAGCCTCCACGACGTAGGCTCCGCAATCACGGTGCGGCCCGTGTTCAAGCCTGAGCCCTCCCTGGACGACCTTTTCTACGGTCCCGCATTTGAGATCGCCGCCGGCTCTTCCTCTGCGGACTTTCCCAGGAATGAGACCGTAGACGGCTACAGGGGCATATGGTTCGACCTCGGCCAGGCCTCGGACTACGGTTCCAAATACTCCGGCGGCCTGGGCACCTACACCATGAAGCACATTCCGATGGCCATATATTCCCCCGTTGTCGACAAGACCTTCTTCGTGTACGGCGGCACCCCGTCGGAGGACCGCAAATACCTGCTGTGCATGATAGGCTGCTACGACCACGCCACCGGCATGCTGCAGAAGCCCCGTATCGTCATGGACAAGGGCACGCTCGGTGTGGCCGACCCCCACGACGACCCCACCGTCCAGATCGACCGCGACGGCTACATCTGGGTGTTCGTGGCCGGCCGCTCCAACAAAAGGAACGGCGTACGCTACCGCAGCCGCATACCTTACGACATCACCTCTTTCGAATATATCAACGAGGACATCATGGCCTACCCGCAGGTCATGTACCACCCGGACAAGGGCTTCTTCCTCTTCTACACCCGCTACGACGGCACCCGCCAGCTCTTCTGGCGCACCAGCGCGGACGGCGTGAACTGGACTGACTACAAGCAGCTTGCGAGCATAAAGGAAGGCAGCGAGAAGAACTCCGGCCACTACCAGATCAGCAATATCTGCGGCACGAAGCTCTGCACCGCCTTCAACCGCCACATCAACGGCAACGTGGACACCCGCACCAACATCTACTACCTCCAGTCCACCGACTGGGGCGCGAGCTGGACCACGGCGGACGGCACTCCGGTGAAGGTGCCGGTGACCGAACGTTATTCCAACTGCCTCGTGCGCGACTACCAGGTCACCGACGAGACCCACAACTGCTACATCAAGGACCTCAATTTCGATTCCGCCGGAAATCCGGTAATCCTCTATCTTACGAGCCGCAACCACACCACCGGGCCCGAAGGCGGCACCCGCACCTGGCACGTAATCCACTGGACCGGAAGCACCTGGGAGGAAAGCGTCATCACCACTTCCACGCACTGCTACGATTCCGGCAGCCTCTGGGTGGAAGGGGACGACTGGGTGGTCATAGCCCCCACCGACCCCGGGCCCCAGTATTGGGGAGCCGGCGGCGAAGTGGTGCGCTGGCGCTCGTCCGACCGGGGCAGGACCTGGGTCAAGGAGGCCGTTCTCACTTCCGGCAGCACCAACAACCAGACCTATATGCGCCGCCCGTGGAATGCCCGCGACGGCTTCTACTGCTTCTGGGCGGACGGCAACCCCGACAAGCTCACCCGCTCGAACCTGTATTTCTGCACTAAAGACGGAACCGTGTACCGGATGCCCTATCAGATGGATTCCGAATGGGCGCAACCTGAAAGGATATGATGAAACGACTGCTGATACTATTGCTCGCGGCCGCGGCCGCTTTTGCCTGCGATAAGGATAACGGAGGCGGCAAGACGGACCCTGACAACGGAGGCGGACAGACCCCCGGCACCCCCGACAACCTGACGTCCCTTACCGTGTACGGCAAGGTGCTGGACGAAAACGGCGTCCCGTACCCGGGCGTGGTCATGACCGACGGCTACAACTTCGCGCAGACCGATGCCGATGGATTCTACCGTTTCGAGAAATACCGCTACGCATCATTCGTCCAGTGCTCCGTGCCCGCAGACGCGGCCATTTCCACCGGAGGCACCTACAATCTCCCGGACAGCCACTACAAAAGGCTCACTTCAGCTACGAAGGAATATAACTTCACCCTGAAGCGCCAGGAGCCCGGGAAGCGTTTCCGCATCCTTGCGCTCGGCGACCCGCAGGTCCACAGCGCCTCCCAGGTGAACCGCTACCGCCAGACAGCCCTCTCTGACATCAGGCAGTACGTGGTCAATTCCGAAAAGATTCCTACATACGGCATCACCCTGGGCGACAACGTCGGCGACGCCTGGGAGCTCTTCCCCGATATCGCCACCGTGTTCGGGGAGATGACCATACCCGTCTTCACCACCATAGGCAACCACGACCACGAGTTCCCCAACGACACCGATGCGGCGTCCCGGAAAAAGTATGAGGCCGTGTTCGGCCCCTCGAATTTCTCCTTCAACAGGGGAGACGTCCATATCGTTGTGTTCGACAACGTGCTCCATTCCCCCGAATGCTTCAGCACCGACTACGTCCAGGGCTACGAACCCTGGCAGCTGGAGTGGCTGAAAAAGGACCTGAGCTATGTCCCGAAAGACAAGGCAATTTTTATGACCGTGCATATCCCGCTGACAGACTCCGCGATACTGGATGTCATCTCGCAACGCAATTCCGTAATCGTGGCCTGCGGCCACACCCACAAGCTGGAGAATACCTACGACAAGACCGTGAATGGGACGGATATCACCATCTGCGCCGCCGGCTCGACCGGCGCGCCCTGGAAGGGCCTGATACTTTCCGACGGCTGCCAGAGGGGCTACAAGGTCTATGAATACGACGGCGCAAAGCTGAGCCGCGAAATCTACAAGAGCATCCAGTACGAAGAGCCCTTCCAGATGCGCATGTTCCGCACCACGGACTTCCCGGCATTCACCACCGAGGGCGGCCTCACCTACGCTTTCCAGTATTTTGGAGGAAGCTGGATAGCAGTGAACCTTTTCAATTACAAGCCGGGCTGGAAGGTGGTCCTGAAGGAGAACGGAGTCCTGACGTCATCCGCTCCCATCCAGGCGAATTCCTACGACGTGTGGGCCAAGATGTTCATGTACAACTACCACGACAGGGATACCGACAGCGGCAAGACCCGCCACATGCTGTACTTCCAGGTGAAGGATCCCAAGGCATCCATCAGCGTGGAGGCGACCGACGAGTTCGGCGCGACTTTCACCTGCGACCAGTTCACAACCACTGCAAACGTTCCTGATTACGACAACTAACATTAACCATATGAAATTCATTCTCAAACTGTTACTGGCAGCTTTGGCGGTCTTCTGGGCCGCCGGGGCCGGCTACGCCCAGACCGCCCGGCGCATCACCGTGTCCGGCACGGTGACCGATGAAGGCGGGCCGGTGGTCGGAGCTACGGTCATGGTGAAAGGGCACCCGGAAGCGGGTGGCCAGGTGACCGGAGCGGACGGAGGCTTCTCCATCAGCATCGCCTCCGGACAGACCCTCCAGGTCTCGTGCCTCGGCTACAAGACTGCCGAAAAGGCCTTCAAGGAGGCCGGCGACTGGTACGTCGTGCTTGAAGAAGACGCCGTGATGCTGGACGAGGTCATCGCGGTGGGCTACGGCGTCCAGAAGAAGGAAAGCGTCGTGGGGTCGATTTCCCAGGTGGGCAGCGAAGCCCTGGTGAATTCCGGCACCACCAACATCACCAACGCCATAGCCGGTAAGCTGGCGGGCGTCATGACCTACCAGAGCAGCGGCCAGCCGGGCAACAACGACGCCACCATCTTCATCCGCGGCCTGAGCAGCTGGAACGGCTCCGGTCCCCTCGTGATGGTGGACGGAATCGAGCGTTCCTTCTCCGAGCTGGACCCCAACGAAGTCCAGTCTATCTCGGTGCTCAAGGACGCTTCGGCCACCGCCGTCTTCGGTGCCAAGGGCGCCAACGGCGTGATACTCGTGACCACCAAGACCGGCACCAAGGGCGCGCCCAAGATGAAGCTGAGCGTCGATTACGGTTTGTCCAACCCTGAAAAGCTTCCGGCCTTCATCGACGCGGGCACCATTGCCGAGATGGCCAACGTGGCCCGTCGCAACGAGCAGTCCTTCAGCGCCCTGTTCTCGGACGCCCAGATAGATGCATGGCGCAACGGCACCGACCCCCTGCGCTATCCGTCCAACGACTGGTTCAGGGACCTGCTCACCGATTTCGGCCAGGACATGACCGCCAACTTCAACATGAGCGGCGGCACCGACAAGGTCAAATATTTCGTGTCCGTGGGCTACACGCACGAAGGCTCGATAGTCCGCCAGGTCAACAACTGGAGCGGCACCACCTTTAATTTCAACAGGGTGAACTTCCGTTCCAACCTGGACTTCCAGTTCACCCCCACGACCCTGCTGTCCGTCAAGTTCGGCGGCAACACCGGCGTGGTCCAGAACCCCAACAGCACCACGGTGGCGGGACTGTTCACCCAGATGTACAACGCCTCCCCGATGATGTTCCCGGCGTTTTTCCCCGAATCCGCCCTCGAACGCATCCCGGACCTCGACTATCCGGACGCCAGCGGCATACGCCTCTCCGACAACAACGGCGCCTACACATCCAACCCCTACACTACCCTCGCCTCCGGCGACTTCCTCCAGACCACCACTTCGAAGCTCAACACCGATTTTATCCTCAAGCAGGACCTGGATTTCATCACCAAAGGCCTCTATGCCAGGGCCATGGTCTCGCTCACCACGTCTTTCGCCAAGTATTCCCAGCAGGGCGCCCAGTCCTACCCGACCTACCGCATCGACTGGGATGCCTACGAGATAGGGGCTAATCCCTGGGTGTCGTCGCAGGCTTCTAGCTACGTGTATGTGGAGCCGCCTATCGCCATTACCCAGAACGGCACCGCCCGCAGCACCTCCATGGTGTTCTACTGGGAGGCGTCCCTGAACTATGCCCGTAAATTCAAGAAGAAGCACAACGTCACCGCGATGGCCCTCTTCAACCAGAGGGAATACAACTCCGGGGCAAGCTTCCCGCACCGCGGCCAGGGCGTCGTGGGGCGCGTGACCTACGACTACAAGGGCATCTACCTCTTCGAAGGCAACATAGGCGTGACCGGCTCGGAGCAGTTTGCTCCCGACTACCGCTACGGCGTATTCCCCTCGCTTGCAGTGGGATACTACGTGTCCAAGGAAAAATTCTGGAAGAAGGCCATGCCGTGGTGGAGCACCATGAAGCTGCGCTACTCCGACGGCTACGTGGGCAGCGACAAGGCTTCCGACAACTGGCTCTACTATTCCAGCTACATCAAGTCCAGCGGCAACATAATCGAGATGAAGTCGGCCAACGTCAGCGCCCGCTGGGAGACCGCCCACAAGCGGGACCTCGGCGTGGAGATGGGCTGGCTGAAAGACGCCCTGACCTTCAACGTCGACTTCTACGACGAATACCGCTACGACATGCTCGTGACGCCCAAGGACGTGACTCCTTTCGTGGGCATAGCCTACAAGGACGTCAACAAGGGCAAGCTGAAGAAGCACGGCATCGACTTCGAGCTGAAATGGCGCAAGACCACCGCCCGCAAGTTCTACTACGAGGTCGGCGGCATGCTCGGCATCAACGAAAACCGTATCCTGGACTACGACGATCCGCCCTATACTCCCGAATACCAGAAAGTTGCGGGCAAGGCCTACCAGTCCCAGAGCAACGGCATGACCTCCATCGACAGCGGCTACTACAACACCGTCGATGAAATCCACGGTTACCCTTCCACCCTGACCAACTGGACCAATATGTACACCGGCACCTACAAGCTCCTCGACTTCAACGGTGACGGCACCATATCCTCCACCGACCTGCATGCCATAGCGGGCAGCGCCTATTCCCCGGTCACTTACTCGTTCAACCTGGGGCTCGGCTACAAGGGCCTCAGTTTCAACATGCTCTGGTACGGCAACGCCGGCAAGTACATCGACTTCAACAGGGGCTACGAAAAGGAGTTCATCAAGGCCGACCTGACGGTCCACAAAGCCCAGCTTGACTACTGGACCCCGACCAACCGCGACGCCTCCCACAGCAACCTGGCCTTCAACGACGCCTATTATTCCAGTTTCGGAGGCACCGGCACCAACGGCTTCAACATGGCCCTCCTGGACCATACCTGGAGAAAGTCCGACTACCTCACCCTCAAGGAGCTTTACCTCTCCTACAAGTTCGACGGCCCGACTGTCAACAAGATACTCGGACTGCGCGGCCTTTCCGTCACGGCCACGGCCAACAATCTCTTCACTTTCACGGACCTCGTCGAGGGCGACCCGCAGCGCACCACCCTGGCCGCCAGCTATTACCCCCTGATGAGGACCTTCAAGCTTGGTGTCAAACTGGATTTCTAAAAGGAAAGCGTTATGAAAAAGATATCAAGATTCTTCCTTGCCCTGGCGATGACGGCCTCCCTGGCCGGATGCCACTATCTTGACGTGGACTCCGAACTGGGCCTCACCGAAGAGGACGTGTTCAACACCACCAAGAATTTCAAGGCATACTTCAATACGATATTCTCTGACGGAGCCAGCTACACTTTCCGCAACATCCACTGCGGATACCCTATGTTCATAGACTGGAACCGCTACCGTTTCACCTGGGCCTGCGTGACCGATGCGGCCGACGCCGGACGCTACATCCGTAGCCAGTATGAGCTCAAGGCCTGCAACATGACGGACGGGGTGCTGGAAAGTTTCTCCTTCTGCCCCCTGAAGAGCCTGTCGAGCGGCGACGTGGACCTCAAGACCGGCGCCGACAAGCCTATAGCCTACGCCATGTTCAACATAATCCGCATAGCCAACCGCTCGCTGGAGAACATGGACAAGCTCACCAACGCCACTGAAGAAGAGAAGCTGGACCTCACCGGACAGGCCTATTTCGTGCGCGGCTACGCCCATTTCGTGCTCTGCAACTGGTTCGGGGGCATGCCCTATCTCGACCATGCCCTCACGGGAGAGGATAACTGGGACCTTCCCCGCGAAAGCGCCAGGACCACTTATGAAAAGGCGGCCGCCGACCTCTACACCGGCTACGAATACCTGAAGAAGGCCGGCAAGATGCGCCGCGACGCCCTTCCGGGGCAGAGCGGCCACCTGACCAGCTCCGAGCTCTACCTCCCGAGCGGATGCTGCTGCCTTGCCTTCAGGGCCCGGGCCCTGCTCTATGCGGCCAGCCCGCTCGCCAACGAGACCGGCGATCCCGAAGCCTGGCGTGCTGCAGCCGAAGCCTCTGCAGAGGCCCTGAAAGCCGCGGAGGAATGGCAGTACGAGCTCCTTCCGCTGGACGAGTACACCGACAATTTCTATGGACAGATGTCCACCAACGAGACTCTGTTCGGCTACTACCACAAGGCCAAGATCAACATCAGCAACTGGTCGGCCTACCTGAGCTACCCCCAGTGCTATTCCTCCACCGCCTCCGGCACATGCCCGACGCAGAACTTCGTGGACAAGTTCGAGACTCTCGACGGATATCCGCTCAACACCGAGGCCGACAGGGCCAAGGCCACGGCCGCAGGCAGCTATTTGGAGCAGAACATGTATGCCAACAGGGATCCCCGCCTCGACTTCTGCGTGGTCAGGGACGGCTCCACCACTCCCTATGTGACCGGAGTTATCAACATCCACTACGATCCCGCCACCGGTACCTATCCCACCACCCAGATATCCGGCGTGAACCAGCAGTTCGCCCAGACCAAGGGCTGGGGCGGTGACGATTCCGCCACCAAGGCCTACACCAACACCGGTTACTACTGCAACAAGTTCTGGCGCGGCGCCCGCGGCGACAAGGATGCCAGCCACTACCATCTCGACCCTCTCTTCCGCATGGCCGAGCTCTATCTCGACTATGCAGAGGCGGTCAATGAGTATGCGGGACCTTCCGGCACGGCCGGCGGTTACCCGCTTAGCGCTGTCGCTGCCGTGAACAAGGTGCGCTCCCGCGTGGGAATGCGTCCCGTGCGGAGCGAATTCACCTCCGACAAGGACGCATTCCGCGAAAGGGTGCGCAACGAGAGGAACGTAGAGCTCGCCTACGAAGGCAACCACTACTATTTCGACATCCGCCGCTGGAAAATCGCCCCCGAGACCATGACCCAGACCCTTTACGGAATGTGGGTCGAGTCCTGTCCGGTGGATGCCGCGCACCCTGCAGGCAGGGTCTATGAGCGCAGGCCTCTTCCTGCCAACCGCAACCTCAAGACATGGAAGGATTGCATGTACTATCTGCCATTCCCGGATGCGCAGGCTAATACGATGACCAATTTCGTCAACTGGCAAAAATGGCAATAGGTATGAAAGGAATAAGATATATTGTAATGCCTCTGGCCCTGCTGGCGTCCGGTTTCCTGCATGCGCAGGAGCCTGCCGACAGCATCGCCGTCCTGCCCTGGAACACCACCCTCCCGTGGTGGAAGACGGCTTCCGTCGTGACCCCGGTCTCCATTCAGGATGCCGAGAAATCCCCGGTCTACGACCTCAGGAACAAGCTCACCGGCCTTATTCCCGGAGTTGAGGTGCGGGAAGACTGCGGCGCCATATTGCCGTCCTCCAACATGGTGAATTCCAATATCGCCGCCAATACCGTGCAGCTGAGTTCACACGGCATGAGCAGCATCGTGCTCATCGTGGACGACATCCTTGTGCCTTTCAACCAGTATCAGTTCGACTGGAACCAGGTGGAATCGATCACCATGCTCACCGGCGCCACCGCCAAGGCCCTGTACGGCCCCAGGGCGGGCGCAGGTGCACTTTACGTGACCACGCGCAAGGGCTCATGGAACCAGCCGCTGTCGATCACCGCCGACGTCCGTTCCGGCGTGGACTTCGTGGACCGGATGCCCGAATGGGTGAACGCATATGAATATGCCGTGCTCAACAACGAGGCTCGTGCGAGCGACGGCTACCAGGTGCTCTACGACAGCCAGGCCCTGGCCGGCTACGCCAAGGGAGATCCCTTCAGCCGTAAATATCCGGCAGTGGACTACCGTTCGTTCATGCTCCGCAACCGGAAGACCACCCAGAACTTCAGCTTCGGCCTTACGGGCGGTTCCAACATGGTCAAATACAACGTTTCCCTGAACGGCTACCGCAGCGACGACATTTTCAATGCCGGGCCTTTCAGCGACTACGACAAGCTGAGCGCGTCTTCCGCCGTCACCGCCAAAATCGGCAAATGGATAGTCGGCAGCGTGTCTTTCAACGGAATGACCGCCTTCCGCAGGGGCCACAACGGCTCCCTCACCGGCTTCCGCTCTGTTCCGGGCAACGCCTTCCCTGTGGCAGTGGGCATTTCGACCAACGACTCCGAACTCGATGACGTTTCGGCCGGAAACACTATCTACACCGTGTCCAGGGCCTACACGACCAACCCTTATGCGCAGCTTGTGGACGGCGGATTCTACACCGGCCGTTTCCGCAGCGGCATGTTCAACGCCTCCATCGACTTCGACATGGGCTGGCTGTTGAAGGGCCTGAAGAGCCGCACCCTGGTCGACTTCGACAGCGAATACTACCAGAAAGTGGGCAAGAGCAACGACTACATCGCCTACTACTGGAGCCCGGAGACCGACATAGCCGAAATTTCCACCCACGTGGGCACAAAGCAGGCGAGCAAGAGCACAAAGGATACCCACACCTACAACAACCTCAGCTTCTACGAGCGTCTGACTTGGGACTGGGCGTCCGGAGACCACAAACTGGGCACAGGCGCGCTGTTCTTCCTCAGCGACGGAAGCAATTCCGCCGATGATTACTATGAGCGCCAGGCCTATACCGTGGCCAATGCGCGGTACTCCTATAAAGACAGGTATTTTGCGGAAATTGTGGGCCAGTATGCCGGCAGCGACAGGTTCGTGGCCGGCAACAGGTATGCGTTCTTCCCGTCTGCGGCCCTTTCATGGCTGGCGAGCGGGGAGGATTTCCTGAAAGACGCCGCATGGCTCGACCGGCTCAAGCTCAGCGTGGATGTGGGCAACATCGGCAACCCCGACGTTTTCGGCTCCAAGTACCTCTACAGGGCGGCCTACGTAAGTGCTTCCGGCAACAACTTCGGCCCGGCCACCGCCTATCAGTGGTTCGGCTCGGACAAGAGGACATCCCAGACCACCACCATCAGCCGTCTGGAGAACCATTCCCTGACCTGGCCCACCATCTTCCAGGCCGACCTCAAACTGGACGCCAGGCTGCTGGGCTGCCTCGATCTGGGCATCAATTTCTACAGGCTCCGCCACAAGGGCCTTATCACCGACACCTCCGCCGAGTTTGCCTCCATGACCGGCCTGACCAACATTTCGGTCTACGGCAACCACAACGAGAACGTCACCATCGGCATAGACTTCCTCGCCCGCTACACCCGCGAGGCGGGAGACTGGTATTTCAGCGCTGCCGCCAGCCTGATGTCGTGGTCTACGGTCTACGCCGTGTATGCCAACGACTTCTATATCTATGACTGGCAGCGGGTCACCGGCACCAGGCACGGCTCCTACCGTGGCTTTGAGTGTCTGGGCAAGTTCGAGAGCGAAGCTGAAATAGCCTCCAGCCCCCTCTACGACCCCGACACCAGGGTGGGCGACCTTAAATACAGGGACCTCAACGACGACGGCAAGATCGACGAGAACGACAAGAAAGTGGTGGGCAACACTTCGCCTCTTTTCAGGGGCAGTCTCACTTTCGACGTCCGCTACAAGGACTGGAGCCTGTTTGTGGTAGGGTCCGGCTGCGCCGGCTTCGACGTCCCCCTGACGAACGAATATTTCTGGAACGGCTGGGGTGACGGCAATTATTCCGCATTCGTGCGCGACAACATCGGCGGCGACTACCCGAGGCTGGGTTACGACAAATCCGGAGGCAATTTCGTCGCCTCCGATTTCTGGCTCAGGGACGGCTCGTATTTCAAACTCCAGACAGTCGAACTGGCCTACACCCTCGTCCCCAGGGACGCTAAGGTCCTGAAGCGCGTGAAATTCTCGCTTCGCGGAGCCAACCTGCTGACCCTCACGGGCATCAAGTACGTGGATCCGGAAAACTACAACGCCGGAGTCACGACATATCCTCTGTTCAGGACTGTCGCGGCGGGCGTGAAAATGGAATTCTAAAATGGCTGCAGATATGAAAAGATACTTATTAATTGCTTTTTCGACGGTATTCGCGCTTTGCGGCTGCAGTTTTCTCGAGCCTTTCCCCGACGGCTCCTACAACGAAGACAATTACGACGATTATCCTGCGATTATCCGCGGCTTCATCGACAAGGCCTACAACCTCAGGCCCGGCACCTATTATTATGCGGAGTTCCTGGGCATGGACTCGGCGACGGACGACATGATGTACCGCGACAAGTCCTCCGCCATCCGCCAGTTTGCCATCGGCAACGCCCACATGGGCAGCCATCCGCTTTCCGGAGTGTGGAACAGGGACTATGAGGCCATTTACTACGTCAACCTGTTCCTGAAGGACGGGATAGGCAGGAAGACCCGCTATCTGGTCGATCCCGGTTCCAATACGGTTCTCCAGAAATGCCTCCAGGGCGATGCCTTCGGCCTCAGGGCCTGGTACGGCTTCAACCTCCTCAAGTTCTGGGGCGGCGTGGGCACCGACGGCAGGCTGCTCGGAGTCTATATTCCCACCGAGCCGGTGGATATGGAACACTACGACGGCGCCGGCCTGGTGCGTCCGTCCTACGACGAAAGCGTGAAGCAGATACTGGCCGACTGCGATTCGGCCCTGATGTACCTGCCTCCCGCCAACCGCGACCAGTATCTCCAGGGCGAGGCGTTCCACGTGACCGGAGCCATACGCTACCGCGCTCTCGACGGCATCTCCATCAAGGCCCTCAAAGCACAGGTGCTCCTGACCTGGGCCAGCCCGGCATTCAACCCTTCCGGCGACATGACCCGCTGGGAGAAGGCCGCACGGGCCGCCAGGGAGGTGATCGACTTCAAACTGAACGGCGAGTCGGGCGGCCTGGACCCCAAGGCCAGTTTCATGTGGACCAATCCCAACACGGCGGAGGTGATCTATCTTGGCAACATCACCCAGAATTCCACCTTCGAGACCAATTTCTACCCCCTGGGCTTCGGAGGCAGCGCCAACATGGTGCCGTCGCAGGAGCTTGTGGACGCGTTCCCCATGGCCAACGGATATCCCATCACCGACCCGGCTTCGGGCTACGACAAGTCCAGGCCCTACCAGGGAAGGGATCCGCGTTTCTACGCCACCATTTTCTATGACGGCTGCACCGTGGTCAGGAACCAGTCGCCATACACCCAGATGTACACCTTCGACATAGCCGACGGCGGCAAGGACGCCCCCGGCGGCCTGAAGACCTCGCCGTCCGGCTACTACGTCAAGAAATACGTCTCCCTGGGCTGGAATCCCAACGACGTGTCCATCCAGACGGCCCAGCACAGCATATTCTTCATCCGCTGGACCCACATGTGCCTGGCATTCGCCGAAGCCGCCAACCATGCTGTCGGCCCTGTCACGCCCATCGACGGGCTCACCGCAAAGGAGGCCCTCGCATACATCCGCAACCGCAAGGTGAACACCGGCACCGAAGATGTGGCCGGCGTGGGTGCCGCAGGCGACCCGTATCTGGATGCCTGCTGCTCTTCCCGGGAGGCCTTCGACAAGCTGGTCAAGGACGAATGGCGGGTGGAGACCTGCTTCGAAGGCATACGTTTCCACAACGTCCGCAGATGGGCCACCGACGTGTCCGAAATCAACGTTCCGGTGAGCGGAGTGTCCATCTCCGGCGGCAAATACACCTACGCCGAAATAGAGAAGCGCAGCTTCCCTTCGCTGTGGATGCCCATTCCCTACAAGGAGCTGCGCCTGGCTCCCGGCATGGTCCAGAACAAGGGATGGGAAGATTGGAAATAAAATGTAGTGACTATGAAGATTATTACACGCATAACGATCGTCCTCGCCGCCTGCGCCCTTCTTGCAGGCTGCTATGAGGACTATGTGAAGGACTACGATTATTCGACCATCTACTGCGCGTTCCAGTACGACCTGCGCACCTTCGTCGTGGGCGAAGGGGAGAAGTTCGATTTCACGGTCGGACTCGCCGGGGTGATGCAGAACACCAGGGACAGGAAGGTGAAAGTCGAATTGGCGAATGACCTCGTCACCGCCGACCTGCCCACGGCCCTCGGCCTGAAGGACTATTCGCCCTTCACCGCCTATCAGGGCATGCTCGGGCAGGGCAAGTTCGGCCTGCTGAGCCAGTCCTACGTGAGCAATGAAGTGAAGGCCACGGGCGCAAATGCCCTGGTGCCTCTTCCGGAGCAGTATTTCAACGTTTCGGGGCTCGGCGACATGTGCATTAAGGCCGGCAGGCACACCGATGCCGTCACCATCACCGCCACCGGCGCCTTCCTGACGGACCCTGACGCCATCGTGCCCAAGTACGCCCTTGCCTTCCGCATCACTTCCGCCGACGCCGACAAACTGCCTGTCGAAAAGTCTTTCGAAGTGATAGCGGTGAAGTACGAGTGCAAATACTTCGGCAACTGGTATTACGGCGGGGAGCGCAAGATAGTGGACAAGCTCACCGGTAAAGAAGTGAGCAAGGAAAGCTATCCGCTCTCGCTCCCGCAGGACGACTCAAAGATCTACACCCTCACGACCACCGGTCCCAACAGCGTGAAGACCAATAAGATAGGTCAGAGGAGCGGATCCTTCGAACTGCTTTTCAGCGGGGAGAACGTGATTGCGAGCTGCTCCGATCCCAAGGTCACCATGGGCTATTGCTACACCAACGGCGCAAAGGCCATACAGGACAGGGTCATCTACCTTAATTATTCCTACGACAACGGCGACGGCACCACCTCCGTCGTGAGCGATTACCTGACCTTCAGGAACCGGATTCGTGACGGTATCAGCGAATGGCAGGATGAAAACCCCGCTAATTATGAATAGAGTATTCTTCGTCTCCCTGGCTCTGGCGCTCTGCAGCCTCCAGGGTCTTGCCCAGCCGCTCAACAACACCAAGCAGCCGGGCTACAAGGGTATATGGTTCACTCTCGGCCAGGAGTCCGGCTACGGCTACAAGTATTCCGGGGGCCTCGGCACCTACACGGTGAAGCATAACCCCATGGCGGTCTATGCCCCCGAGGTGGACAGGACCTATTTCGTCTATGGCGGCACCACCGCTCCCAAGGAGCGCCACCTGCTCTGCATGATTGGCTGCTTCGACCACAAGACCGGCCTTGTGCAGATGCCGGTCTGCGTGTTCGACAAGGAAAAGGTCAACGACCCCCACGACAACCCGGCCATCCAGATCGACAAGGACGGCTATCTCTGGGTGTTCGTGAGCGGCCGTTCCAAGAAGCGTCCCGGTTTCATCTACAGAAGCGACAAGCCATACGACATCAACTCCTTCACGCAGGTGCTCAAGCTCGAGATGACCTATCCCCAGCCCATGTACGACCCGGAAAAGGGCTTCCTGGTGGGCTACACCAAGTACACCGGCAAGCGCCAGCTCTACTGGATGACTTCCGCCGACGGCACTCAGTGGGATGAGGGCCACCATCTCGCCGACATAAAATGTCCCGGCGACAAGCAGAGCGGCCACTATCAGGTGACCGGCCACGACCGCGCCCACGGCAAGATAGTCACGACCTTCAACCGCCATCTCAACGGCGACTGCGACACCCGCACCAACATCTACTATCTCCAGACGCTTGACTACGGCAAGACCTGGACCACCGCCGACGGGCAGGTGATCGGCACGCCCGTGACCGACCTGGACAGCCCCTGCCGCATCCTGGACGCCCAGAGCAAGGGGCAGAACGTATATATAAAGGATGTGAACTTCGATTCCGACGGCAACCCCGTCATACTGTACCTGACGAGCTACGGCCACCAGCCGGGTCCCGCCCACGGTCCGAGGGATTTCTGGACCGCGAACTGGGACGGCAGGAAGTGGATATTCAACCATATCTGCTCCACCTGGCACGACTACGACAGCGGCAGCATATGGGTGGACGGAAAGAAATGGACTGTCATCGTGCCTTCCGAACCGGGCCCGCAGCTCTGGGGCACAGGCGGCGAAATAGCCGTATGGAAGACCTCCAATGCCGGCAGGAAGTGGAAGAAGACAGCAGTCCTCACTTCCGGCAGCCCGTACAACCACGGCTATGTCCGCCGCCCCTACGGCGGCACCGACCCCTTCTTCTGCTACTGGGCCGACGGCAATCCCGACCGTATCACCCCTTCCAGGATATATTTCGCAGATTCGAAGGGGAATATCTGGGTGCTGCCCTACGACATGACGCAGGAGTGGGAAGCCCCCGTCCCCGTGTCATTCTGAGCGCAGCGAAGAATCTAAGCGAAGAATCTAAGCGAAGAATCTAATAAAACGAACAATCTATAAATCAATACCGATATGAAGAAAACACTGTTATTCCTTTTCACCGCGCTTGCAGTATTGGCTTCCTGCGAGCCCAAAGTGCCTGAAAAGCCCGAAGATCCTTCCCTGTCCGTGAAACCGGAGAGCGTGGTCATCGATGCGGCCGGCGGCAGCCAGACCATCGACGTCACGGCCAACAATTCATGGACCGCTGAAATCACCAGCGGCACCGAGTGGCTCTCCGTGTCCACATCTTCGGATTCCTTCAGCATCAGCGCCCAGGCCAATCCCACCCACCAGAACCGCATGGGTTCCGTGACCGTGAAGTCCGACAAGCTCTCCAAGGTCATTTCAGTGACCCAGCTGGCATCTATCAACAACGACAAGATTGCAGGGTCTCCCGCCAAAATGACCTTCGAGGCCACCGGCGGAAGCCAGGATATCACCATCGACGCCAACGTGCAGGTCACTGCCACCCCGAGCGAAAGCTGGATCAGCGTGTCTCCTGCATCGGTGCAGCCCGGCCAGTCAAAAATCACCGTCACGGTAGCTGCATACAATGGCAGCTCAATCCGTGAGGGCTCCGTCACCCTGGCCGGCGGCGATGCTCCGGTCATGTCCGTGAAAGTGATCCAGAATCCTGCTGCGTTCATCACCGCCAACCCTGCCTCAATCAGCGCTCCGGCGGAAGGCGGCGAGTTCACCGTCTCCGTCACTGCCAATGTCGACTGGACAGCTTCTTCCACCCCGGACTGGGTCACGGTGACTCCATCAGGCGGCAAGGACGCTGATATCAAAGTGACTGTAGCGCCCAACCCTGCGTCCGAGTCGCGTACCGGAGGCATAGTTCTCTCGAGCAGCCAGGTCAACACGACCATCGACGTCGAGCAGGCGGCCGCTGCCCTCGTCGAGACTCTTCTCGCCACCTGGCGCTGCGACGATGCTACGTACGTGGACACCCATAGCCCCGACTGGTCCACTGCCGACGCCAATGCCACCAGCCACGGCACCGGCAAGGGCATTGCCCTTCCCGAAGAAGGCGCTCCCGCAGGCACCCAGCTCACCTGGATAAGGAACAGCACCATCGATTTCCCTCTGGTGTTCATCACCGCCGCCGAAGGACATTTTGCAGTGAAGGCCACCGCCGGCAACGACGGATTCCTCTTCACGATTCCCGGCCAGAACCTCAAGAAGGGACAGGTGGTCAGCATCGACGTCTGCCTTGCTTCCGGAGCCAACTCCCTGCCCAAGAACTGGGTTGCGAAGTTCAGGACCTCCGAGACCGCGGACTGGACCGTGGGCGAGTGTGCCAACGCCTTCACGACGGCCAGCGGCGTGATAGCTCATCTCCAGATGGTCAAGACCAAGGACTACACCGGCAACTCGCGTTTCCTCGCTTCCTACACCATCCCTGAAGACCAGACCGGCGCCCCGATCCAGATTTTCGTCTGCGCCGCCGACGGCGAGACCCTCAAGGGCAGCACCACCTCCGGCGCCACCGTGCGTATGACGCCCCTCTTCCTCGCCGACGGCTCCGTCGAGTTCCCCGGCCCGAGGATCTGCATCAAGTAAGACAGCAGATCCTTCTTAACTGAAAATCGAACGCTCAGAGGCGTTCGATTTTCAGTTGCTGTATCTTGTAGGTGTTGTCCTTGCAGGACATGAAGATGGTGACTACGAAGCTCTCGCCTCCGGCTTTGAGGTTGCCAAGGGCGTATTTCATGTTGGCGCGGCCGGCGGTGTGGGTGATGTCGAAACTGCGGGGGGTGTAGGTGTCGAAGAAGGACTTCACTATCTGGCGGGCCTGGGCGCGGCTGGCGTCGCTTTCGCGCGCGAGCACCGCTATCTCGAGGTTGTCGGCGAACCAGGCGGAAAGGGCCTCGGAGTTGCCTGCAGCAATGTATTTGCTCACAGGCACGAACACATCGTCGCCGCTTGCGGACGTTTCTGAAGGCGCGGTGGTGGCGGCGGGGCGCACCAGCATGTTCTGGGCCAGGGCCAGGGGCCCCGACAGCAGCAGCGCAAGAATCGCGATTGGCAAATACTTCATACCGCTCGCTTTTCTTTGCAAATATTAAGCCAGTTTCTTATTTTTGTATCCGATGCGCATAACGCTGTTGACAATGGGCAAGACCGACATCCGTTGGGTCGCCGAAGGCCTGGAAATGTACACCTCCAGGCTGGTGCATTATGTGCCCTTTTCCGTGCGCGAACTGCCCGGGCTCAAGGGCGTCGGCGCCCTGGACCGCGAGCAGATAAAGCAGCGGGAAGGGGAGTGCCTGCTCAAGGCCGTCAGGCCCTCCGACCATGTGATCCTCCTCGACGAGCATGGCTCCGAGTACACCTCGATAGAATTCGCCCGCAGCCTCGACCGCCTCATGCAGCAGGGCCGCGACCTCGTCTTCGTCGTGGGTGGGGCCTACGGATTCAGCCCTGCGGTCTATTCCCGCGCGGATTCCAAGTTGTCCCTTTCAAAAATGACCTGCTCGCACCAGCTCGTGAGAACGGTTTTTGCAGAGCAGCTCTACCGTGCCTTCACCATTTTGCGTGGCGCCCCCTACCATAATGAATAAAAGTCGCAACATAAGGGATTACATTTTGCTCGTGCCGGCCCTGCTCAGCGTCGTGCTGCTGGTGTTCGCAGTGGCCACGCCCCGTGCCGTGGGCGACACCGACAGCGCCGCCCGCAAGGTGGAGCGCCGCCTCACCCGCCGCATGGCCCGGCTGGACTGGTATGTCCAGCACCCCCAGCAGAAACTGCCGGGCGACATGGTCATCTACACCTATGAAGGTGATTCCCTGCAGTCGTGGCGGGGCCAGTTCCCCCTCTACAACGACGATATCAGTTCCCGGGTGGTAGTGCAGCGTATCGCGAATCCCCGGGTGAACCTGCGATCTCCGCTCAGTTACGTGACTTCGGAGCCCGGTTTCGTGAACATAGGTTCCAACTGGTACATAGTCAGGCAGCAGGAGAAAGACGGGAAGAAGGTGATTTCCGGCCTGCTGGTCAGCTCCACCCTGGACAACGTGTCGTTCAGGGGTGTGAATCCCCGGCTGCATCTGGGCCGCCGTTTCTCGGTGCGCCCCCTGACCTTCAGCGGCGGCAGTCCCGTGTCCATCGACGGGAAACCGGTGTTCAAGGTGCTGTACGACTCGCTTACGGGGGTGGTGGTGGCGAATGCCGCTCTGCTGTGGATCAGCCTCGTGCTGTTCCTGGTGGCGGCGGTGGCATATGTGTTCCGCCGGCGTACGCTCCGCCGGGCGCTTCTTTCCGTGGCCGGCATCATCGTGGCCACGGGCGCAATGTATTTCTGGGGCCGCAGCGCGCAGTCGGAGTTCACCATATTCTCGCCCATGCTGTATGCCGGAGGCTCGCTGCTCTTCTCGCTGGGCGCGGTGCTGCTGCTCAACCTCGCCGTGCTGCTGTGCGCGGTGGTGGTGTACCTTGTGCGGCATAACCTGTGGGAGAAAGTGCACACCAGGCGCGCCGCCGTGCTGCTTTCGGTGGCGGATATCGTGCTCCTGCTGTCGCTGCTGTTCTATGTGCACCTGACGCTCAGCAACATTATTTCCAATTCGAACATATCTCTGGAGCTGTACAAACTGGGCAGCCTTTCGGTGTACTCCTTCGTGGTGTATGCATCCTTCCTGTCGGTGCTCGCAGTGGTGCCGATGATGCTGCAGATGCTTCAGCCTGCGCTCTCGCGGGTGCTGGGTTGGCACATAGACTTCTTCTCCGGGCCGTCGCGCTCGGTGTTCTCCATGCTTGCCGGCATCTACCTTGTGGTCACTTTCGCCGTGCTCGGTTTCGAGAAGGAGGAAGGCCGCGTGGAGGTGTGGGCGGGCAAGCTCGCCGTCGACAGGGACATCACCCTGGAGCTGCAGCTGCTGAAAGTGGAGCGGCCGATTGCCGAAGACGGGGTGATCTCCGCCCTGGCGTTCATCGACGGCACCGAAGCGGTGATACGCAACCGCATCATAGACCACTACCTGCTCTCCGAATCGGCGGATTATTCAATCAGCGTGCACGTTATACGTCCCGGCAGCTCGTCCCCGCAGTCGGTGTCCGCTTTCGAACACCTGGCTTCCGAAGGCATGCCCATATCCAACGGATCCTGCTTCCTTTGCTCCGGCACGCAGGAGGGGCCAGCTCGTTACGACGGCATCTTCACCTATTTCCAGCCGTCCGGGCTCGTGGCGCAGATGGTGCTGGACGTGGAACAGAAGAACCTGCCCGACGGCAAAGGCTACTCGCGCCTGCTCAGCCTGGTGTCTTCCAACCGCCTGAACGTGCCTTCGGCCTACTCGTATTCCCGCTACCAGGGCAGGGAACTGCGCCTCTTCAAGGGTGAGTTCCCGTATTCCACCAGCATGGACGACTGGATGTACGATACCGTCTACAAGGACCGCGTGTGCCATTATGTGCGCGACGGCTTCGTGCATTTCGTGAACGTGATCACGGACGACGAAGCGGTGATAATCTCCCGCCGCGAGATAGGTTTCTTCAGCTATGTGGTTGCGGCCGTGTTCGCGGCGCTGGTGATGTATCTGCTGCTGCTCGGGTTCAAGCCCCGGCGGCGCGGGCCCAAAGTGAAGGAGCACAACTACTTCCGTTCATGGATGTCGTGGACGCTCATGCTGTCGCTCATCTCCGCCATGCTGGTGATGGCCGGCGTGAGCGTGTTCTTCGTGTACCGCCGCAACGAGGCCAACCAGATAGCCATAATGTCGGACCGCATCAACTCCATCCAGCTGCTGGCCCAGAACGGCCTGCGCGGCATGGACCTGCGGGACGTGCAGCATTCCTCCGAGCTCGCCGCGCTGATACAGTCCGTCTCCGACAACACCGGTTCGGACATCAGCGTGTATTCCACTGACGGCCGTATCATATTGAGCACCAATCCGGAAGCCCTCGACTACATGCTGCTGGGCTACCGTCTGGACGAGGACGCACTGGACCAGATCACCCGGCTCCACAAGCGCTACTACCTGCGCAAGGAGACCGTGGCCTGGCGCCACTACCACACCATGTATATGCCGCTCCTCGGGCCCGACGGCTCCATAGTGGCCATCCTGAGCGCGCCGTACGTGGAAGAGAGCTACGACTTCGAGCGCGACGCCGTGACGCATTCGATGACCATCATCACGGTGTTCATCCTGCTGTTCCTGCTGGCTCGCCTGATGGAGTCGGCGGTGCTCGACAGGGTGTTCCGTCCGCTCAGCCTCATGGGCCGCACCATGAGCCGCGCCGGCCAGGGGGCCCTGGAGCACATAAGCTACGGCCGTACGGACGAGATTTCCGCGCTGGTGGACGCCTACAACCGCATGGTGGACGAGCTCGAGGAGAGCTCGCGCAAGCTGGCGCAGGCCGAGCGCGACAAGGCATGGAACTCCATGGCCCGCCAGGTGGCCCACGAGATCAAGAACCCCCTCACGCCGATGAAGCTCCAGATACAGAGGCTGATACGGCTCAAGCAGAAGGGCGACCCGGCATGGGACGAGAAGTTCGAAGCGGCCAGCAAGGTGCTCCTGGACCATATCGACGTGCTCACGGAGACCTCCAACGAATTCTCCACGCTCGCCCGGCTCAATTCGGAGCCCCACACCGAAATCGACCTCGGCAGGATGCTGCAGGACGAGATTTCCATGTTCGACAACAGGGACGATATACGCTTCACCTACATGGGCATGGAAGGCGCGGCGGCCCTGGGCCCGAAGCCCCAGCTTTCGCGCGTGTTCGTGAACCTTCTGGGCAACGCCGTGCAGGCGGTGGAAGGCAGGGAAGGGGCGGAAATTCTGGTCTCGCTCCGCAAGTCAGGCAGCGACGGCTACTACGACATTGTGGTGGAAGACAACGGCCCCGGCGTGTCGGAGGAAAACATACCCAAGCTGTTCACGCCCAACTTCACCACTAAGAGCGGCGGCTCCGGCCTCGGGCTCGCCATTTCCCGCAGCGTGCTCTACAGCTGCGGGGCCACGATTGAATACTCCCGCTCATTCGCTCTCGGAGGTGCCTGTTTCACCATAAGATACCCTGCCGTGCAGTCCGGAAAAAATCTTTCGGAAAGCACTTTTTCACAATGATTTTTTAGTTATCTTTGTACTGAAAAAGTTAGGGCATGAAAATCTCTGAGGCAATATTCGCAGGAAGCAGCACGCGAGTTTCGCAGAAGCCGAAGAGAAAACTGCCGGAATTCGCCTTCATAGGCCGCTCCAACGTGGGCAAGTCCTCCCTCATCAATATGCTTACCGGCCGCGGCAAGCTTGCGATGACCTCTTCGACCCCGGGCAAGACCAAGGTCGTCAACCATTTCCTGATCAACGACAGCTGGTACCTGGTGGACCTGCCAGGCTACGGCTATGCCAAGCTCCCCGACAAGATGCGCCGGGAGCTCGTGGAGGTGATAAGGGACTACATCCACAATTCCGAAGAAATGGCAGTGCTGTTCGTGCTTGTGGATTCCCGCCACGACATAGGCGCCATCGACGTGGATTTCCTTTCGGAGTTGGGCGAAAACGGCATCCCCTGCGCCATAATCTTCACCAAGGCCGACAAGCTGGGCCCCGTGGCCCTGCAGCGGCAGATTGAAAAGGACTGTGAAATCCTGTCGGGGCACTGGAGCGAGCTTCCTCCCATGTTCAGCACCAGTTCGGCTTCAGGGGCCGGCCGCGACGAAATCCTGGACTACATAGACTCAATCCTCAAAAGCATATAGAAATATGATCCACACTCATCGATTGGAATTGTTCGCCTGCAGGGCTTCCCGGAATTTCGCCTGCAACGTGATTGACAATTTGAATGAATCCTACAGGCCCGACGACGGTCCCATTCATCTTGGGGACCTTCAGGTCACCCAGTTCAAGGACGGAGAGTTCCAGCCTTGCTATGCTGAAAGCGTGCGCGGAGCCACGGTATTCATCATCCAGTCCACCTTCCCCCCGGCAGACAACCTCATGGAGCTTCTGCTTAGCATCGACGCCGCCAAGCGTGCCTCCGCCGACAAGGTGATAGCCGTCATCCCTTATTTCGGCTGGGCCCGCCAGGACCGCAAGGACAGGCCGCGCGTGGCCATCGGCGCCAAGCTTGCCGCCAACCTGCTGACCGCCGCCGGCGCCGACCGCATCATGACCTGCGACCTCCACGCCGACCAGATCCAGGGCTTTTTCGACATCCCCGTGGATCACGTCTATGCGAGCAAGGTCTTCATCCCCTGCATCAGGTCCCTCAAACTCAACGAAATAGCCATAGCGGCACCCGACATGGGAGGCGCCAAGCGGGCCAATTCCTACGCCAAGTCGCTCGGCGGCGACAAGCAGGACTGCGGGGTCATCATCTGCCACAAGACCAGGGAGAGGGCCAACGTGGTGTCTGAGATCAAGGCCATCGGCGATGTCGAGGGCAAGAACATATTCATCGTGGACGACATGATCGACACCGCCGGCACCCTCTGCAAGGCGGCGGAAGTGCTGCGGGAGAAGGGCGCCGCGAGCGTGCGCTGCTGCGCCACGCACGGCATCCTCTCGGACTGCGCAGTGGACAGGATCCACGATTCCGTCCTCGAGGAGGTGTACATCACCGACACCATCCCCCATCCGGAGCTCGAGGGCGACAGCAAGATAAGGATAGTGTCGATGGCGCCGGTGTTTGCCAGCATCATCAACAAGGTATATAATTACGAACCCATAAGCACCGACTTCGTGTATTGACATGGGTGCGACCATCATAGTGGCGGCCGTGATCCTGGGCCTGGGCGTGCTGGGAATGTGTTTCAACATTCTGTTCCGGGGCAAGGATTTCCCCCATTATGACGTGGGTTCCAACGAAGAAATGCGCAAGCGCGGCATTCGCTGCTACAAAGACGAAGACGCCGCGCTTCATAGAAGAACCGCCTGCGAGGGAAACTATTCCGAAGCATGCAAAGATTGTAAACTGTATGAGTCTCGTAGCGATAGTCGGACGTCCTAACGTCGGCAAATCCACCCTTTTCAACCGCCTGGTCGGAGCCAGGCAGGCAATCGTAGATGACACCGCCGGCGTCACCCGTGACCGGCATTACGGCCGCTGCGAGTGGTGCGGCAGGGAGTTCTCCGTGGTCGATACGGGCGGCTACACCAGCAATTCGGACGACGTGTTCGAGGCCGCCATCCGTTCCCAGGTGCAGATAGCCATCGACGAGGCGGACGTGGTGCTCTTCATGGTCGAGGCCGCCACCGGCATCACCGACTACGATTCCGAAATCGCCGACGTGCTGCGCCGTTCCCGCAAGCCCGTGGTGCTCTGCGTCAACAAAGTGGACACGGGCGCGAAGATGTACGACGCCTACGACTTTTACTCCCTCGGCCTGGGCGAAATCTACGGCGTGTCCGCAGCCAACGGTTCCGGCACCGGCGACCTTCTGGACGCCGTGGTGGCCGCCCTCCCGGTGGAGGCGGTGACAGAAGACCCGTACAAGGACCTTCCCCGTATCACAATCGTCGGCAAGCCCAACGTGGGCAAGTCCTCGATGACCAACGCGCTGCTCGGGGTGGAGCGCAACATCGTGACCCCCGTGGCCGGCACCACCCGCGACAGCATAGAGTCCCACTACAACAAGTTCGGCCACGAGTTCATGCTGGTGGACACCGCCGGCATACGCCGCAAGGCGAAGGTGTCCGAAGACCTGGAGTTCTACTCCGTGATGCGTTCCATCCGCGCCATCGAGCATTCCGACGTCTGCATCATGATGATAGACGCCACTACCGGTATGGAGGCGCAGGACATGAACATTTTCTCGCTGATCCAGCGCAACCGCAAGGGCTGCGTGCTGGTGGTCAACAAATGGGACCTGTTCATCAAGGACTCCAACACCATGAAGGAGTACACCGCCGCGCTGCGGTCGCGCCTCGCCCCGTTCGACGACGTGCCCATCGTGTTCACTTCCGTGGTGAAGATGCAGCGCATCCAGGACGTGCTCGACGCAGCCGCGCAGGTGTGCGCCAACTATTCGCAGAAGATTCCCACCGCCCGCCTCAATGAGGTGATGCTCCCGCTGATCGAGGAGACCCCGCCTCCTGCATGGAAGGGCAAGTACGTGAAAGTCAAGTATGTGACCCAGCTGCCGACGCGTTTCCCCGCGTTTGCCTTCTTCTGCAACCTTCCCCAGTACATCAAGGATCCCTACAAACGTTTCCTCGAGAACCAGCTCCGCAAGAACTTCAACCTTTCCGGCTGCCCCGTCCAGATCTACTGCCGCCAGAAATAAATTTACCCGGGCATCGATATGGAGCAGGACTATCTGGAACTGTATGAGTTGCAGCAGATTATCCGGGAAGGTGTTGAGGAAGCCGTCCCGGGGCCGGTGCGGGTGCGGGCGGAGATAGCTTCGATCCAGCAGCGCGGCAACGGCCACTGCTATATGGAGCTCTGCCAGAGCGGGCCGTCGGGCCCCGTGGCGAAGGTGCGGGCCGTGATCTGGCGCTCGCAGGCCGCCGCGCTCCTCTCCAAGTTCGCCTCGGCCACCGGCGCCCCGCTCCAGCCCGGCGTGGCTGTGATCTTCGAGGTGGTGGTCAACTACAGCGAACTCTACGGGCTCACCCTCGTGGTAGGCGACCTGGACGTGGAACACACTCTCGGCGAGGCCGAGCTGCGTCGCCGTGAGACCATCGAGCGCCTTGAAAAAGAGGAACTTATCGATCTGCAGAAAGAGCTGGTCCTGCCGGACGTGCCGTATCGTCTCGCCGTGATTTCAGCTCCGGACGCCGCCGGCTACGGCGATTTCCGCCGCCACCTTCTGGAAAACGAATACGGTTTCGCCTTCGACGTCCGTCTCTTCGAAGCCACCATGCAGGGCGATGGCGCCCCAAACTCGATTATCGCTGCGCTCGGGAAGATTCTTCCCGTCGCTTCGCTCGGTCAGAATGACAGGGTTGATTGTCATTCTGAGCGCAGCGAAGAATCTAACTTCGACGCCGTGCTAATCCTGCGCGGCGGGGGCTCGACGCTGGACCTTGCGTGCTTCGACGACTACGACCTCTGCGCGGCCATCGCGCGCTTCCCGGTTCCCGTGTTCACCGCCATCGGCCACGACCGCGACACCCATATCGCCGACATGGTGGCCTGCGAAGCGGTGAAGACTCCCACGGCCCTGGCCGACCTCTTCATCGGCGCCGTGGCACAGGAAGACGAGCGCATCCAGGACCTCGCCCACAGGCTCCGCATGGGCCTGCTCGCCACCGTCAGCGCCTCCGAGGCGGCCCTGGACCGCCGCCTGCGCGTGCTCTCCCTCGCGATCTCGGGCAAGATCTCCGTCGAAGAGCAGAAGCTCTCGGACCTCCAGTCCCGCATATTCACTTTCAATCCCCGCAAGCTCCTCGAGAGCGGCTACACCCTCGTGACCGACCCCTCCGGGCGGCTCCTCAGGAGCGCCCGCGGGCTCAAAGCCGGCGACGCACTGGACGTGCGCTTCCCGGACGGCACCGTAAACTGTACTGTAAATGGCTGAATTTGACTACAAAAAGGCAATGGCGGAGCTCGAAGACATCGCCGCCCGCGTCTCAGACCCCGCAACCGGTCTGGAAGACATCGACAAATACATCAAGCGCAGCGAAGAACTGATAGACGGCTGCCGGAAATACCTGCGCACCGCCCGCGAAAAAGTTGAAAACCTCGGCAAATGAAGAAGATATACCAAACCGACCCCTGGCTTGAGCCCTGGAAAGGCGCAATAGACGCCCGCCACGCCCGCATCCTCGCCGACAAGAAAAAGCTTGCCGGCGACCGTCCTCTTTCGGACGCGGCCAACAACCACCTCTACTACGGACTGCACCGTGATGCCAAAGGCTGGGTGCTGCGGGAATGGGCCCCCAATGCCTCCCGCATCTACCTGACCGGCGATTTCAACAACTGGAAACGAACCCCGGACTATGCCTTCAGCCCGGTGGGCCAGGGCAACTGGGAGCTGCGCCTGCCTGCGATGTTCCTCACCCACGGCGCCCTCTACAAGTTGTGGATAGAGTGGCCCGGAGGCGGCGGCGAGCGCATCCCTGCGTATGCCACGCGAGTGGTGCAGGATCCGGACACCAAGGTGTTCTGCGCCCAGGTGTGGGATCCCAAGCCCTACGTCTGGAAGCACCGCAGCCCCGGCGCCCGTCCGCATCCCCTCATCTACGAATGCCACATCGGCATGTCCGGCGAGGAAGAGAAAGTCGCTTCTTTCGACGACTTCCGCCGTCAGGTGCTGCCGAGGGTGAAGCGCCTCGGCTACGACACCCTCCAGATAATGGCCCTGCAGGAGCATCCCTACTACGGCTCCTTCGGCTACCAGGTGTCCAGCTTCTTCGCCCTGAGTTCCCGTTTCGGCACGCCGGAGGAGTTCAAGCGCCTCGTGGATGAAGCGCACGCCGCCGGTATCGCAGTGATCATGGACATAGTCCACTCCCACGCCGTCGGCAACGTCGCCGAGGGCCTTGGATGCCTGGACGGCAGGGAAGACCTGTACTTCTACCAGGGCGACGCAGGCCACCACCCGGCCTGGGGCACCCGCTGCTTCGACTACGGCAAGGACGAGGTAAAATACTTCCTGCTCTCCAACTGCAAATACTGGCTCGAAGAGTACCACCTGGACGGTTTCCGTTTCGACGGAGTGACCAGCATGCTCTACTGGAACCACGGCCTGGGAGCCGATTTCGGCGACTATGCCCTCTATTTCAACGAAGGCGTAGACGAGAACGCCGTCAGCTACCTCGGGCTCGCCAACATGCTTATCCATGAAGTCAATCCCAAGGCCCTGACCATAGCCGAAGACGTGAGCGGCATGGCAGGCCTCGCGGCCCCGTTCGCGGCCGGCGGCGTGGGTTTCGACTTCCGCATGGCCATGGGCATAGCGGACCACTGGATAAAATGGATCAAGGAGCTCTCCGATGAGCAGTGGAGCCCCGGCGCGATCTGGTGGGAACTGACCAACAAGAGGGCCGACGAGAAGACCGTCAGCTATGCCGAATGCCACGACCAGGCCCTCGTGGGCGACAAGACAATAATCTTCCGCCTCATCGACAAGGAGATGTATTTCAGCATGCGCAAAGACCAGCAGAACGACCTGGTGGACAGGGGTGTGGCCCTGCACAAACTGATACGCCTCGTCACCGCGGCGACCTGCGGCGGCGGCTACCTCGACTTCATGGGCAACGAATTCGGACATCCCGAGTGGATAGACTTCCCCAGGGAGGGCAACGGCTGGTCGTTCAAGCACGCGCGGCGCCTCTGGTCCATCGCCGACGACCCCAACCTTCGCTACCATGGCCTCGAAGAGTTCGACGCCGCCATGGTGCATTTGCTCAAGAAGGAAAAGCTCCTCGCCGGCACCCCGGAGCTGCTGGTGGCGGACGAAGAGAAGAAAGTGTTGATTTTCCGTAGGAAAAACTATATATTTGCGCTGAATTTCAACCCTCAGGGCTCTTTTGCCGAATACGGCTTCTCAGCCCCGGAAGGTGAGTTCACGGGTGTGCTCAATTCGGACGAGCCCCGCTTCGGCGGCTTCGGGCGCCTCTCGGAAGGGGAGAAACATACGTCCCTCCCGCAGCGCAGCCCCAACGGCAACCAGTCCTACGACCACACCCTGTACCTGTACCTGCCCAGCAGGTGCGCCATCGTTTTGAAAAAGCTGTAACTGATATGGCATTCTTAAAATTCAACAAAAACGAACTGGTCAACCTGGCGTACTCGCTCAAGCGCGAGATCATTTCAGCCAACAAGACCGGCGCCTATTGCAACACTTCCATAGTGACTTGCAACACCCGCCGCTACCATGGCCTGCTCGCCGTCACGCTCGACCGTTTCGGCGGCGACCGTTTCCTGCTGCTCTCCGCCCTGGACGAGAGCATCATCGTGAACGGCAAGCAGTTCAACCTCGGCATCCATTGCTACGGCGACATCTATGAGCCCCGCGGGCACAAATACGTGGTGGATTTCTCCGCCGACCCCGTGCCCCAGGTCACTTATCAGGTCGGCGAGGTGGTGCTGCGCAAGAGCCTCATCCTGTCCCCGGACAAGGACCAGATCCTGATCAGGTACGACCTGCTCAAGACCCCCGCCCCCGTGACGCTGATCCTCAAGCCCTTCCTCGCCTTCCGCAACATCCACGCCCTGACCAGCCAGAACACCGCCGCCAACACTTCCTACACCGAAATCCCCGGCGGCGTGTCGTTCCGCATGTATCCCAACTTCCCGGACCTGCACCTGCAGCTCAGCGACAAGGAAGCCGAATGGAAATACATGCCCTGCTGGAACAACCGCATCACCTATTCGGACGAATTCCGCCGCGGCTTCGACTGCACCGAGGACCTCTTCACCCCGGGTGTCTTCCAGTCCCGGCTCGGCAAGGGCGGCTCCCTGGTGTTCTCCGCTTCCGTGGAGCAGGAGGAGCCGGCGAACCTCAAGCGCCGCTTCTCGTCCTATGAGCGCCGCACCCCTGAAATCTCCGGCTACCGCGACCAGCTGGTCCGTTGTGCCGATTCGCTGATAACCCGCCACAACGGCATTGAAAAGATCAACGCAGGCCTTTCCTGGATGTACACCGGACTGCTGCGCGAGACGCTCCAGGCCCTGCCCGGCCTGACTCTCCACGGCCTCCACAGCCCCGCCCACTTCGAGGAGATACTGGACAACCTCGTGGCCGAGGAGCAGGAGCGCCTCTTCCGCCGCACCACCCAGGTCGAGGCCCCGCTCTATCTGGCCTGCACGCTCCAGGCCTACATCGATTACGGCGCCGACCCTAAAAAGGTGTGGAAGAAATACGGCACCGTGGTCAAGGATGTGATAGAAAGCTACATGCCCGGCTGCCGCAAGGAAGTGGCCATGCACCCGAACGGCCTCCTCTGGGCCCAGGTGGACGGAGTCGCCCTCACCTGGATGAACGCCTACATCGGCGGTCGCGCCGTGACCGAGCGCGCCGGCTACCAGGTGGAGACCAACGCCTTCTGGTACAACGCCATCTGCTTCGCCCTCGAAATGGAGAGCGCATACGGCCCCAAGGACAGCGCCTTCGTGGCCAGGTGGGGCCAGCTCAAGGACATGATAAGGCGTAACTTCATCTCCACGTTCTGGAACTCCGGAAGGGGTTGCCTCGCCGACTATGTGGACGGCTTCGGCCAGAATATGGACGTGCGTCCCAACCAGCTCTACGCCGTGTGGGTGAAGAATTCGCCCGTTGAGGAGGAAATGGTGCCTTCGATACTGAGGGTGATCGACGGCGAGCTCGTCACCTCCCGCGGCATCCGCACCCTTTCGCCCCGCGACGTCAAGTACAAGGGCGTCTACGAGGGTTCGCAGCTGGAGCGGGACCTCGCATACCACCAGGGCTGCACCCGCCCGTTCCTGCTTGAGCAGTACGTGGACGTGTCCCTGAGGGTCAAGGGGCCCGCGTTCATCAAAAAGGCGGAGTGGCTGGTGGAAGGCTTCTGGGCCGACCTAAGCAAGCACGGCGTCGGCGCCTTCTCCGAGCTCTACGACGGCGACCCGCCCCATGAGCCCCACGGCGCCATCTCTTCAGCGCTCAGCACGGCCGCGCTCCTGACCGTGGAGTATTTGTTGGACAAGCAAAAGGAGGTATAATATGAGAGTTTTGATGTTCGGATGGGAGTTTCCTCCCCACATTGCAGGCGGCCTCGGCACGGCCTGCGAGGGCATCGTCAAGGGCCTGGCCCACAACGGAGTCGAGACCTTGTTCGTGATGCCCAACGCCTCCGGCGACGAAGACCAGAGCGCCACGACCATCATCAACGCCAGCGACGTGGCCGTGCGTAACGTGTCCGACACGGTCGAGGAATTCATCAACAAGGTGAAGTTCCTCTATGTGGATTCCAACATTGTCCCCTACGTCGATCCCGACGAGTATTTCGATGCCATCGAGAAGATGAAGAAGGAGGGCGTACACCAGACCACCGTCGGTTTCGGCCAGAAGTTCAAGTTCTCCGGAAAATACGGCGCCAGCCTCATGGAGGAGGTGTCCCGCTATGCCCAGGTGGGCGGCACGATAGCCATGGAGCACATCAATGAGTTCGACGTGATCCATGCCCACGACTGGCTCACCTACCTTGCCGGCATAGCCGCCAAGGAACTGACCGGCAAGCCCCTCGTGGTCCACGTCCACGCCACCTCCTACGACCGCGGCGACGAGAAGCACATCGACACCCGCGTCCTCGACATCGAGACCCGCGGCATGATGGCCGCCGACCGCGTGGTCACCGTGAGCGACCTCACGCGCGGCATCGTGATCAACAAATACGGCATCGACCCCGCCAAGGTCGTGACCGTCCACAACGCAGTCGATTTCAGTGGCCGCGAGGACATCGCCGTGGAGCGCGGCGTGCGCGACAAGGTGGTCACCTTCCTGGGCCGCATCACCTTCCAGAAGGGCCCCGAATACTTTATCGACGCTGCCGCCAAGGTGCTCAAGCGCACAAAGAACGTCCGCTTCGTGATGGCCGGCAGCGGCGACATGATGAACCGCGCCATACGCCAGGTGGCCCGTCTGGGCATCTCCGACCGCTTCCACTTCACCGGCTTCCTCCGCGGAGCCGAAGTGCAGAAGATGTTCGCCCTTTCGGACGTCTATATTATGCCTTCCGTGTCCGAGCCTTTCGGCATCTCGCCGCTCGAGGCCATGCGCACGGGAGTGCCTTCCATCATCTCCCACCAGTCCGGCGCAGCAGAAGTGCTCAAGTACGCCCTTAAGGTGGACTTCTGGGATGTGGACGCGCTGGCCAACGACATCTATGCCCTCGTGTCCTATCCCGCACTGACCTCTTTCGCCTCGAAGCAGGGCTTCGACGAGGTCAACGAACTCAAGTGGAACGGCGCCACCGCCAAATTGAAAAAAGTTTACGAATCACTGTTATGAAAAAGTCAATCTGCCTTTATTTCCAGGTCCATCAGCCCACAAGACTCCGTCAGTACCGCTTCTTCGACATAGGCAAGGACTCCCACTACTACGACGACTACGCCAACCGCACCATCCTCAAGAGAGTGGCGCAGAAGTGCTATCTGCCGATGAACGAGCTGCTTCTCGAGGCAATCACCAAGAGCAAGGGCAAATTCAAGGTGGCTTTTTCAATCTCCGGTTCCGCGCTCGAGCAGTTCGACCGCTACGCCCCGGAGGTGCTTGACAGTTTCAAGAGACTGGCGGCCACCGGCAAGGTGGAGTTCCTGTGCGAGACCTACTACCACTCGCTGGCTTCCCTCGCCGCCCCGGCGGAGTTCCTCCACCAGGTGGAGAAACACAAAAGGGCCGTCGAGGAGCACTTCGGCGTTGCTCCCGTGACCTTCCGCAACACCGAGCTCATCTATTCCGACGCCATAGCCCGCCAGGTCTATGACCTTGGATTCAAGACCATGCTCACCGAGGGCGCCCGCCACATCATGGGCTGGCAGAGTCCCGATTTCATCTACACGGCAGAGTCCCAGCCCCGCCTGAAGCTCCTGCTCCGCAACTACAGGCTCAGCGACGACCTGGCTTTCCGCTTCTCCGAGCGCGGCTGGTCCGAGTGGCCCCTGACGGCGGAGAAGTTCACGGGATGGCTCAAGGAGGCCGACGGCGACATCGTGAACCTGTTCATGGATTACGAGACTTTCGGCGAGCACCAGCCGGCCGAAAGCGGCATATTCGATTTCATGCGCGCCCTTCCGGAGCAGGTGCTCGCGGACGGCTCGATGGAGTTCGTGACCCCCGCACAGGCGGCGAAGAACATCAAGCCCGCCGCGTCCCTCAGCGTGCCTGATCCCATTTCCTGGGCCGACGAAGAGAGGGACCTCAGCGCCTGGCTCGGCAACGAACTGCAGCAGGATGCCTACAACAAGCTCTACCGCCAGACCGAGAAACTCGCCCTCATCGGCGACCCTGAGCTCTGGGCCGACTTCGGCCACCTCCAGGAGAGCGACCACCTGTACTACATGTGCACCAAGTTCTTCTCCGACGGCGAAATCCACAAGCGCTTCAGCCCCTACGACACCCCCTACGAGGCCTTCATCAACTACATGAACGTCCTGAGTGACTTTATTATAAGAATCAACGACGCCGCATAGTTGCAAAGCCTAAAAAAATAGTATCTTTGCAGCCGTTATGCAGAACAACAGATTTGACGTAGGTGATCCGGCGTGGAAAAGCGTGATGGTCACGCGGCATTTGCCGGAAGAACTTTCAGGGCTTGAGACCCTTTGCAAGAACCTTTGGTGGTGTTGGAATGAAGATGCAAAGCTTCTTTTCAAGACTATAGACGCAGATATATGGCACACCTCCGGCCACAATCCCATGGCCATACTGGATAAGGTGAGCCTGAAACGCTACAACGAGCTGGCCAAGGACGTGTCGTTCCTCTCCAGCCTTCGGGCCGTCATGGACGAATTCAACAGCTACATGGCCCTGAAGAGCAAGCGCACGGAGCCGTCGGTGGCCTATTTCTGTATGGAATACGGCCTTGAGACCTCCCTCAAGATTTATTCGGGCGGCCTCGGTATCCTCGCCGGCGACTACCTCAAGGAGTCTTCGGACATGAACGTGAACATGGTGGCCGTGGGCCTTCTCTACCGCTACGGCTACTTCACCCAGCGCATCACGCCCCAGGGCAACCAGGTGGCCGAATACGACGCCCAGGACTTCCTGAAGATCCCGGCCGCTCCCGTGCTCGACGAGAACGGCAGCTGGAGGACCGTGAAGATGTCCATGCCCGGCCGCGAGATGACCGCCCGTATCTGGAAGGTTGAGGTGGGCCGCACCGATTTGTATTTGCTGGACACCGATTTTGAAGCCAACCTTCCCGAGGACCGTCAGGTCACGCATCAGCTCTACGGCGGCGACTGGGAGAACCGCCTCAAGCAGGAGATACTGCTCGGAATCGGCGGCGTGCGCGCCCTGCGTGAGCTTGGCATCAGCCCCACTATATATCATTTGAATGAAGGGCATGCCGCATTCGCCGGCCTCGAGAGGCTCCGCGAGTTCATGCAGGACCAGCACCTCGATTTCAACGAATCCTTGGAGCTCATCCGCGCCAGCGGCCTCTTCACCACCCACACTCCAGTGCCCGCCGGCCATGATTCCTTTGAGGAAGGCCTTCTCTCCAAGTACCTTGGCCACTATCCCGGCCGCTTCGGAATCGACTGGAACACAATGCTTTCGCTCGGTAAGATCCACCCCGAGAACCCTTCCGAGAAGTTCTCGATGAGCGTGCTGGCCGCCAACATGAGCCAGAACGTCAACGGCGTGTCGATGCTCCACGGCAAGGTGAGCCAGGACATCTTCAAGGACATGTACAAGGGCTACCTCCCCGAGGAGCTCCATATCAGCTACGTGACCAACGGCGTCCACTACGCCACCTGGGCCGCCCGTGACTGGAAGGCCGTCCATTATAAGGTTTTCGGCCCCGAATTCCGCACAGGACACTACGACAAGAGCTGTTTCGACCGCATCTACAAGGTCCCTGACGATGAAATCTGGCAGGTGCGCAAGCGCCTGAAGGACGAACTGGTCAAGACCGTGACCGAGCGTATCTCCGACCCGACACTCTGCAGCCACTACACCCCTACGCAGATAGTCAAGATCAACGAGATCTTCCGCCCGGACGTGCTCACGATAGGCTTTGCCCGCCGCTTCGCCACCTACAAGCGCGCCACGCTGCTGTTCAGCGACCTCGACAGGCTCGACGCCATCGTGAACAATCCCGAGCATCCGGTGCAGTTCGTCTTCGCCGGCAAGGCCCACCCCGCCGACGGAGCCGGCCAGGACCTCATCAAGCAGATAATCGACATCTCCAAGCAGGACCGTTTCCTGGGCAAGATAGTGTTCGTGCCCGGCTACGACATCCGTCTGGCCAAGCGCCTCGTGCAGGGCGTGGACGTGTGGCTCAACAACCCCACCCGTCCCCTCGAAGCCTCCGGCACCTCCGGCGAGAAGGCCGCGATGAACGGAGTCATGCATTTCTCCGTGCTCGACGGCTGGTGGGTTGAAGGCTACCAGGAAGACGCCGGCTGGGCCCTCCCGCAGGAGCGCACCTATGAGGACCAGCTCTACCAGAATGAGCTTGACGCAGCTACCATCTACGCCACCATAGAGAACGAAATCGCGCCCGCGTACTACAATTTCAACGACCGCACCCACATCTCCAAGGAGTGGGTGGGCTACATAAAGAACACCATTGCCCGCGTGGCCAGCAATTTCACCACGAACCGCATGCTCACAGACTACTGCAACCAGTACTACATCCCGCAGGCGGCCCGTTTCAACGAGATTTCTGAAAACGGCAACGCCGGCGCCCGCTACATAGCGGCCTGGAAGCAGCGCGTGCTTTCCGAGTGGGACAACATCCGCGTGGTGTCCTGCCAGCAGCCGGACGCTTCATATGTGGTGTCGAAGAACGACCCCATCCACGGCGAAGTGGTCCTCGACCTCGGCCGTCTCAAACCGGAAGACATAGGCGTGGAGATGATTTTCGCCACCTCCGACTCCAAGGGCAAGCTCCATATCCAGGAGATCAAGCAATATGAGGTGATGGAGTATGCCGACGGCATAGCCCGCTACGCCACTTCCGTCGAGCCCGACAAGACCGGCATGTACCAGGTCGGCATCCGCATGTATGCCAACAACCCGACGCTGCCGCACCGCCAGGACTTCCCGCTCGTCAAATGGCTGTAATAGCCACGGGCTTTTTCGACGGCGTCCATCCCGGGCACCGTCTTGTCATCGAGACTCTGCTTTCCGAGGCCGGCGCCAGGGGAGAGCAGAGTCTCGTGGTGACGTTCTGGCCGCATCCGCGTGCGGTTCTGCAGAGCGGCGCCGACTCGCTGCGCTACCTGACTTCCCGCGCCGAGCGCATTGATATGCTGCGGGCGCTGGGGGTGGATGGCGTCGAGACCATTCCTTTCACCCGGGAGTTCGCGTCGCTTTCCGCGGCGCAGTACTTGAAGATGCTCTGCCGGGATTTCCAGTGCTCGGCGCTGGTGCTGGGCTACGACACGCGCTTCGGCGCGGAGCAGGCCGGGCCTGAGGAGATTGCGGCGCTCGCCGCCGGGATGGGGCTGGACGCCGTCATCGCACCTCCGGTGTGCGTGGACGGCGCGCCCGTGTCTTCGAC
>JAFZVQ010000057.1 GCA_017617715.1 Bacteroidales bacterium
CCGCGCTCCATGCCGCGGATGCCGCCGGCGATGTAAAGCGCCGCGCCCACGGCCGCAGCCGGGTACTGGTCGTGCGGGATGTTCGGCACAATTTCGGAGCAGTTCAGGTGGGCGCCCAGACCGCCGGCGGGCTTGATCACCGGCACGCCATAGTCGTCCAGCTCCTTCACCAGGTAGGCGATGAACTCGGGTCCCTGGCTGATGTACTCCATGTCCAGGGATTCATAGAGCCCCACTGCCATCGCCTCCATGGAGCGGATCTCCATGCCGCCATAGGTCAGGAAGCCTTCGTACAGGGGCACGAACTCCATCATTTCGTCCGTGAACTTCTTGTCGTGGGCGGTGATGATGCCGCCGCGGGAGAAGCCGAGCTTGCGGGCGCTGAAGTAGATTATGTCGAAACGGTCGGCAAGCACATGGTATATCTCCCTGGTGGTCATGAACTTGCAGCGGGGCTCGCGCACCTTCATGAAGTACACGTTGTCCTGCAGCAGGGAGGCATCCAGCACGCTCTTCACGCCGAATTCGTGGCAGATGTCGGTGACGGCAAGCATATTCTCCAGCGACACCGGCTGACCGCCGATGAGATTGGTGCCGGCCTCCACGCGCACGAAGGCAACTTTCTCCGGACCCAGTTCCTTGATGGTCTTGCGCAGGAGCTTGAGGTCGAAGTCTCCCTTGAACGGATCGTCGCTCTGGGGTATCAGGCCTTTCTTGTCCACCAGTTCGATCACCTGGCCGCCGAGTCGGGTAATGTGGGCCTTGGTGGTGGTGAAGTGGAAATTCATCAGCGTGTACATGCCAGGCTTCACGTAAGCCTCGGCGAGGATGTTCTCCGCCGCACGCCCCTGGTGGGCAGGCAGGACGTATTCAGTGCCGAAAACCTCCTTCACGGCGGCTTTCACGCGGTTGAAGGTCTCGCTTCCGGCGTATGCATCGTCGGCTATGCTCATGGACGCCACCTGCTGGTCCGACATTCCGTTGACGCCGGAATCGGTGAGCATGTCCATATAAATGTCTTTGTTCTGAAGGAGGAAGGTGTTGTTGCCCGCATCCTGGATACACTTGAGCCGCTCTTCGACGGGAAGAAGTGCAAGTTTCTGAACCACGCGGACTTTGTGCATTTCCAGGGGGACCTGGTTTTCGGGCTGATAAAACTTAACAGGCATAATCAATTGTATGGTTTGGTCCGCTAATATAAGGATTATTTGATATATTTGTATCCGTTATGCTTGGAACGATAGTCAATACGGCATGCATACTGGTCGGCTCGGTGGTCGGAAGCCTCCTCAAGCGCGGCCTCGGAGAGAAATACAGGGATGTGCTCTACTACGCCATGGGCCTTTCGTCCATCGCGCTGGGAGTCAGCACCTTCACCCAGAACCTGCCAAAAAGCGAATTCCCGGTGCTCTTCATCCTGAGCCTCGCCATCGGCGGAGTTGCCGGCACGGCGCTTGATCTCGACGGCAAGGCCAAGGCCCTTATCGCAAAAAGGGGCGGCGAAGGCCTGGCCAACGGGCTCATCTCCGCCTGCCTGCTGTTCTGCGTGGGCACCTTTTCCATCGTGGGCCCGATAATGAGCGCCACCACCGGCGACAACACATTCCTGTACACCAACGCCACGCTCGACCTCGTGACGTCCATGGTCTTTGCCGCCTCCTACGGCATCGGCATTGCGTTCGCGGCCGGCGTGCTCTTCTGCTGGCAGGGATTCTTTTACCTGCTCGGCAAGCTGGCGGCGGAATCCCCGCTCCTGCAGGGCACAATGATAAATGAACTGGCCATCGTGGGCGGCGTACTCATCCTGTCGTCCGGCCTTTCGCTCCTCCGCATCAAGGACTGCAAGACCCTCAACTACCTTCCCGCACTGCTGGTTCCGGTCCTGTGGTTCCTCATCAAAGGACTTTTTTAAGACAATAAATTATGAAGAAGATTGCTATCCTTGCCGCAATTGCGGCTCTCACCCTTTCAACAGGGGCTCAAATGGCGTCCGCCCAGGACAAACAGCTGTTCAATCACGCATCTGTCGGCATCACCGCCGGCCTGGATGGGTTCGGAGTCGAGGCCGCATTGCCCGCATCCCGCCTACTGCAGATCCGCGGCGGTTACTCTTTGGCTCCCATTCCGATCAACTACAACCTCAACCTGACCGGAGTCAGCTCCTTTGTCCCCATCAACGCCAAGTTCCTTGAAGGAGGTCTGGGAAAGGTTATGCTGGACATCTTCCCCGTCAAGGAATCACCATTCCGCATCACGGCCGGAGCCTATCTGGGCAGCGGCAAGCTGGCAGCCCTCAAACTGGACGTCCGGGATCTGGTCAAGCCCCAAGACTTCGGCAAAGACATAGGCCAGAACGGTGTGTCCGCCTCCACCGATAAGGATGGCTTCGGATACATCGATATCGATGCCGCTAAGCTGATGCCTTATCTGGGACTCGGATTCGGCCGCGCCGTGGATCTCGAGGCGCGCGTGAGTTTCCTGATCGAATTTGGCGCCGCCTACACCGGAGGCTACGATTTCATGGTCTACGACTACTCCAATCCGTCCGGCGTCAAAACCAGCAAACTCGTTTCTGCCGCCCTGGTCAACGACGACGGCAGCCAGATGGAAAGCGGGATCGTGGACAAAGTGTCCGCAATCCCGGTGCTTCCAATGCTGAAACTGGGTCTTTACCTGAGACTGTTCTAGGCGTCACCGGGAGTCCCGGCTAATCTGCAATCTTCCAGGAGTCAATGCAACTAGATCACCTGCTGCTTGCGCTTCCAGTTGAGGACGGGCAGCATGAATGAAATCACGGCGGCGGCGAGCCAGAACCAGCAGGCATAGGTGAAGTCATGCACCTGGGCCCCGGCGGCGTTGGTGATGATATTATTGTCGAGGAGGAGGCCGGAGACCACGTTCTGAAGGCCTGCAGCGGCATACGATGCCATGCCCACGATACCGAGGGCGGCGCCGGTGGCCTGACGGGGCACGAGGTCGATAGCCATAAGGCCTCCGATGAATGCTATCAGCACTCCGATAGCGATGCCGAACAGCACCATGGCCAGGATGTTAACCCACTTGGCCGGGCCTCCTAACAGGAAAATCGCCAGCGCTATGGCTTCGAGGATACCGGCCACGAACGCCGGATACTTGCGGTCGCCCTTGAACACGGCATCTGAAAGCCAACCACCGAACACTGTGCCCAAAATGCCGAATATCGGGTTGATACCGATGATTGCAGCGGCGCCGGCGAGGTCGTAGCCCTTGGCTTCCTGCAGGAAAATGGTACCCCATTCGTTGATGGCGTAACGGCTCATATACATGAACGCGCTGGAGAGCGCCAGGATCCACACGCCGGGATTCTTGATGACGGCCCTCTGCATACGCTTGGTCTCGACACGCTGTGCAACCTTGGCGTCGGCGGCGTGCTTAAGCATGTCTGCGTGCTTCGCATCGTACTCCTCCTGGCTCATCTCGCCGGAAAGCACCTCGATCGGAGGCAGGCCTTTGCTCTCTGTGCTGTCGTGCAGCCAGAGCAGGATGAGCACAATGCCGAGCAGACCGGCGAGGGCGGCGCCGAAGAAGCCCCACTTCCAACCGGCAGCGGCCACAAGGCTGCCCACGAAGATGAACGAAAGGCCCTCGCCAATGTTATGCGAAGCGCTGAAGAAGCCGTAATACGTACCGCGTATCTTCAACGGGAACCAGCGGGTCAGCGAAATGATTGCCGGCGGAGCGCCCATCGACTGCGCCCATCCGTTGATAGCCCAGAAAATGGAGAAACAGATGAACAGGGCCGCCGAAGGCAGGGCGCCGTTCAGTGCGGAAACGCCCAGGATGCCCATCACGAAGTTCATGGCCACGGAAACGATAAGGCCTGTGGCCATAAAGCGCTTCACGTTGGAGCCGTCGGCAAGGAAACCGTTCACCAGCTTACCGGCCGCATAAGCCCAGTAAAGGCAGGCGCCGATCACACCCAGCTGCGTGGCAGACAAAAGCCCGGAATCAATGAGTGGCTGCTTCATGACGCCCATGGAAAGGCGGCACACATAATAAAGCGCATATCCGAGGGTGGCAGTGATGAATGTCTGCATCCTCTGGCGTTTGTATGTACGCTCAATTTTATCTGCAGGAACCTTGTTCTCCGCAGGCTGGCTCATCTTTAAGAAATCAAACATATTTTAAGCTTTGTCACAAAGATAGCAATTTTTCATTATCATCGGCTGCCGCCGCCAAATCCGCCGCCGGAGAAGCCGCCGCCTCCGCCGAATGAAGAGTGTCCGCCGAAGCCGCCGGACGATCCGGAAGACGACGAGTTGCTCTCCGCAGCTTTTCCGAACGCACTGCGGTAGGCGGATGAAGTGCTGTAGGAGCAGGTGTGGATGACATCCCTCATGGTCATGGAATCAAGGCCGTACTGTCCTGCGTACTCCGCAAACTGGGTTGGATAAAGTTTGGCAAGGCCTGAGCTCACCTTATCCGCAATTCCGAACAACTGGGCGAACACCAGATACTGCCCCCAAAGGGTCACTTCAGGCACTTCGCGCTCTTTTGAAAGCGTGAATTCGGAAAGGAAATTCTTGAACCTGAGCAGGTTGGCAGCCTCCTCAGTCTTGTCTCCGACAATGGCTGAGAACTTGGACTTGCCCGTCCTTGCCACCGAATCCGGCCAGTTGGTCATAGCTTTGTAATGGACTTCCGCCCAGTTTTTCAGTTCATCCTTTTCAAGGAGTAAGTTGCTTCCCGCAGCTTCCATCGCCCTGCGGAAGAGATTGGTCTCGCAGGTGTCCGCGAAATCGGGCAACTCACTGGGGAATTTGAGGTTGTAGCGGTTGCCGTCAGCCTTTATGGGTGTCACCAGTCCTTCCGAAATCCATTTGATGAAATAGGCTCCGATACGCCTCTCCGGGTGGTGCGTACTCAGCAGCAGGCGCGATCCGTCGGTGAGCAGGTGCACCGCGATGGGGATATCGCCCTTGAAAGGGGCCTCCCGGGCCCAGCCATTGGGTTTTGTGGAGCCGAACACGGACTTCTTCCATTGGTGGCCGGTGAGCTTGAGGAACTGATCCTGGAAGAATGCATAGATCAGGCCCAGCACAAGGGCCGCTATCATCAGCAGGAATCCTCCCCCGATGATCATTTCCACAATGTCCCAGAAATCATATTTCGGGGTGCTCTTTGTCGAATATGTACTTCCCTTGAACGCCTTCTTCTGCATCTTTTCGAACTTGAAGTCCTTGACGTTTTCGGGAGTGAAGACACCCTTTTCGAAGCGCATCATCGCTATGAGCTTGCCGTTGCCGGGCATTGGCCGGTCGGTCTCGAAGAAGATCGTGCCGTCTTCCCTGAGCACGGACTCACCCTCGCAGCCGAAGAACCAGAAACGGGTGGAGTCGGCAGAAAAAGCATCACCGGACAGCCTGCGGAAGCATATTGACGCATGCTGGGGCGGCGCCACGAGGCCGGGATTGACGAACATGAAATTGAATGCATCGTAGTCCTGAAGCGACTGCACAAGTCCGAGCACCACGAAAGAGGCTTTCCATTTGTGGTCGCCCATGGAGCCCTGGCCCCAGCAAAGCTCCACGCCGTCCTTGCCCTTGTCCACGATGCCGCAGCGGCCGGCTTTCTGGGAAAGGGTCCTTTCGGTGTCCCAGGACCTGCCCTCGTCAATGAATTGTTCGCCGTTCTCCTCAACCGTCAGCCCACGGACCGTGCTGCCGTTCAGGTTTCCGATCGGGATGTACCATTCAGTACCGCGCACCACGGTGACGTCCCAGTTCTGTACGATGCAGGCATTGCCTTCTTCATCAAGGTACACGTCAATATCGATGGAACGTATCTCCTGGGCGTGCAGGACGGCTGTGCCAAGCAGGACCGCCGCAATAATAAGTAGCCTTTTCATTACGTGAAATGCTTAGAAATAATAAGTGAGGCCGGCTCCCAAGTCTCCTTGATAGGACTTGTAGAATATGCGGAAATCAAAGTGCTTAACCGCCACCCCGGCCTGAAATTTCATGCAGCCCCAGTAAGTCCCGATGAAATCGAATTCATAGCCGGCTCCCAGATATGCGGAAACCGTCCTGCCCCTGAGCAGGTTTACGTTCAGGAGTATGGGGATCTGGGGACCGGAAAGGCGGCTCCCATATATGTACCTGAGGCCACCCACAAGATTGAGCCACTGGTCGTAGCGGCCTATGCGGGCGCGTACGCCGAGGCCGAAACTGGGTGCAACCGTATTGTTGACCGACTCGAAACAGTCCACGCTGGCATCGGCGCCAATATGGAAGAGCCGGTTGTCCTGTCCGCTAAGGGATATTGAAATCAGCATGGCCGCGAAAGCCGCCATCAAGTGCTTCGCCCGGCGCAGGGTTTTCATATCAATCTCCATTCCGTAAGCCAAAATGTTAGTATTTTTGCAAATATAGCAAAAAAGTAGCCGTTTTTTTGATAACTTGCAGAACCATTTGTATTATTGTTTTACGTCTCATCAACAAGGTCATGCGTAGATTCTTTCACTTTGTAGCATTACTGCTTCCCGTATCATTACTGCTTGCTTGTTCGAAAGTGCCGGCGACGCCTAACGTGCAAGGCCGGAAAATACCGCATTGGCTGGAGCTCCCGGAGACCGCCGACGGGATCGGGCCGGATTTTTTCTCGCGAAACTGCAAAATAAGTGGCCGGACCTTTCGCAATTATTCCTATTATTGGGACTATTCTAACCGGGTATCCCTCTGGGTGGCCTATCCTCTTAACAGTTCCTATTTCGGTGATTCCGGAAGGTCCGAAACATGGGGCTATGACCCGTATTTGCCCGCCGCAAAGCAACAGAACGTGAGCGGAGGATATTCTAAAAACGGTACTGTCTGGTACCAGCGCGTGCAACAACTCCCATCCAATGACCGGACGGCAAGCGATGAAATCAACGCCACAACTTTCTACGGCACCAACATCGTCCCGATGATTCATGACTTAAACGAAAGTGTTTGGAGCACAATCGAGGGGAAGGTACACTCGTGGGCGGCATTGTCAGACACCCTTTATGTTGTCTCAGGGTGTGTAGTGAAGGGCGCCAAGGACTATGTATTAGACCGCAGCAGGGAAAAAATTACAATACCTGTGGCCTTCTACAAGGCAGTGCTGAGATATTCGAAGAATTCCACACAGGGTTATAACGGCTATATGGGAGCGGCCTTTTGGTACGAACACGAAGGATATCCTGACACCTTCTCAAAATCCCAGTCCATGTCCATAGCGGCTTTGGAGAAGAAACTGGGATATGTCCTTTTTGTCAATCTGCCTGGAGTGACCGGAGAATCCGACGCCGAAAAGATTAAGAATGAGAATCCTGCGGCAGTGAACTGGTGGTGGAGATGATCACCGCGCCTTACGTTTTTCCCGGCGTTGTTCCCGGTTATTCTTTTCCGACTCAAGCACTTCCACTACCGCATCTGTCATCTCATCCGGCCAGGTCTTTCCTGTCATGATGGCATCATTCCAGGGACATAGGTCTTCATAATCCGAATCAAATACGATAGTGTAAGGGGGGCCGCACCGGTCATTGACAGACATGAACAACTTACGCCCTTCATTAATCAAACTTGAAGGCCATTTTACATCCGGATCATCCACGTGTTCGTAGATTTCCTTGGTTATCTCATATAGGGTACAGTTTGCTCCGGCCCCAACTTGTGCCGTATACAAATCCCGTTCTTCATCGTAACAGGCCTTCCAGCCCGGTCCCTGCTTGAATTTCATATTACTATTACTGACTTGCTAATCATAAGATGCACAATTAGTCATGTAAAATTATGTGTTTTTTCACAGACTGACTTTTCTCCATCGTTTGAGCATCGGGAAGTAGCCGCGCATCATATCTTTGTACTGTTCCTTGGTCATAGGCTCCGGCATCATCTTGTTCACTTCATCCACGAACTGGGCGCAGTGGTCTATCATTTCCTCCATCGTGCACTCCTGCAGGAACTTACCATCTTGATAGCAGTACTGGCAGTAGTCGAAATTGATGCTGCCGTCGGCATTGCGGCCGCAGTCTTCATCCCTAGTCAGCGGCATTCCGCAACTCTGGCAGAACTGGGGCAGCCGGCCGGGCGTTAAGTGTTTCTCCTTGGTCGGGAAGCCGGCTTCGTAAGCGGCAAAGACCTCCGGCTGGGCATCGGCCACGAAGTACCCTGCCGGCGGGCAGTAAGTGCCTTCGCGATTTCCCCAATAGCCTGGGATGAGTTCCTGCGCCAGGAAGTAGGGGACTTCGGCCTCTGCAGGTTCGCCGTGATAATGGATTTTCAGTTTGCTGGCCAGATCAAAGCCCGCATGCTTATAAAACTCGATATTGCCTTCCATCTGCAGCAGGCCGATGCCCATTGCCCGGGCTTTTTGCAGCGCATATTGCAACAGCTTGAGTCCGTATCCCTTTCGCTTGTAGTCCGGATGGATGCTGATGGGGCCGAAGGTCCAGGA
>JAFZVQ010000058.1 GCA_017617715.1 Bacteroidales bacterium
CATCACGCGCACGGCTCCGGCGGCATCGGAGCTGGCGGAGATGGCGCGTCCGGCCACGATGAGGCCGTCGCGCCGCAGCGGGATGAGGCTGCGGAACGGCAGGCCGTACCAGCGGCCGTTCTCGACGGTCTTGTATTCTGTGGTGTTGGCGCCGTTGCGGCCGTGGACGTCGACGGAGTTGGAGGCGCAGAGTATGCTGTCTTCCGGCACCACGCCCTGCAGCAGGTCGTCTACGGTGAGGAGGTATTCTCCCTGGACGTGGCGGGATTCGCGTATGCCGAGGGTGGAGGCGGAGCTCTTTATGGTGGCGTTTTCGCAGCCGGGCACGTATTTGTGGAAGAAGTTCATCATCTCCTGCACCTGCCGGCGGCCCTCCTTTTCGGCGGCCGAGAGGCTCTCGGTGCTGGTGGCGTCCACGTTTGCGATGCGGGTGCAGTTGACCGCCCATTCGTCTTCACGGACGCCGCGGTAGATGTTCACGCTCTTGCGGGCTATGTCCCATTCGCCGGCGGCTTCGGCCTGCTCGACGCGCCAGTGGAGGGCCCTGTAGCTCACCCCGTTGACCTTGCGGAACTCGTGGAGGTGGGCCTCTACGTCCTTTATGAGGCGCGGGGTGTCCACGTTGTTGATGTGGAAGAAGAGGGTGGCGGGCTGCACCTTGCCGAGCTCCGGGTTGCCGTAGGTGCAGGGCACGCCGGCGCGGGCTGCCACGTCGCCGTCGCCGGTGGCGTCGATGGTGACCTTTGCGCGGAGGCTGCAGATGCCTTCACGGTTGAGGAGGCGTATGCCGCAGACGCTGTTGCCTTTAATTATGGGGTCCACCAGGGTGCTGTGGTACATTACCTTCACTCCGGCTTCGTCGCACATCTGGTCGAGCACGAACTTCATCGTCTCGGCGTCGAAGGGGGTGAGGTGGTCGTGGCCTGCGGTGATCCAGGCGCTGAAGGGACTGCCTGCGCGCACCTGCGAGGGGTGGATGGCGCCGCCGAGGGCCACCATGCGGTCCACTATTTCTTCGAAGATGCCGCGGATGACCATGGTCTCGCCGGTGGTGTCGTAGCAGGTCATGAACGGGGCTACGAGGCCGCGGGTGGCCATGCCGCCCAGGCAGTTGCCCTGCTCCACGATCACCGTCTGTGCTCCGCAGCGGGCGGCGGCTATGGCGGCGCACACCCCGGCAGGGCCGCCGCCGACCACCAGCACATCCGTGCTGCCGAGGTCGCGGCTGGGGCCGTCGTGGGCGGCGCAGGAAGCGGCGAATCCGCCGGCGGAGGTGATCAGCGCCCCCCCGGCTATTGCCGCTCCGCTTGTCTTAAGGAAGTCTCTGCGTTTCATTCGTAATTATCAGTATCAGTGCTTTTTTCCGCCGTGGTCATAACAAACAAAAATACATATAATTTTATAGACGGCCAAACCTTTACTGGCGGAAGAGGCCGACCAGCTTGTCGGAGGTGACGCCGGGGCTGAGGCGGTAGAAAGCGGCGCCGTGGGGGGCGACGATGACTTCCCAGCGCTCTTTGCCGGTCACTTTGCCGACGTCCTGCTGGCGCCAGAGGTCGCGGACTGTCTGCTTGCCGTAGAGGCCGAGCTTATGGGGCGTGAATCCCATGGTGCGCTCTTCGTCTCCAAGGTTGAACAGGGCGACGGCGAGCGAGCCGTCTTCAAGTGGCTTGACGTAGGTCACATGGCCTTCGCCCTTGGCGAACACGGTGCCCTTTATTCCGAGGGGGTCCTGGTTGACATCCAGCACTTCGCTGTTGCACAGCAGGCTAAGCGTGAAGGGGTCGAGCATAGCCATGTCGCAGCCGAGCAGCATGGGGGAAGCCAGTATGGACCAAAGGGTTATGTGGGTGTACTGCTCCCATGGAGTAAGATTCGTCCAGTGCATCTTGCGGCCCCAGCCCACCTTGCCGAGCACGAGCATGTCGGCATCGGGCCAGTGCCCGGGCCCGGTGAAACCGGCCCACCTGTCCTGCCCGTCGAAGCCTATGCCCGCCATGCTCTCCCATGTGTCACGGATGTCGCCGGTGGTGCGCCAGCACTCGGCATTCTTGAGCAGTTCGGGGCCGAGGCTCACGCGGGAATGGTTGGAAAGGCTGTACACTATGTCACGTCCGGTGGCGTCCAGCGCCTCGCGCATATCGTGCATCCACCACACGTCGTTGATGTTCCAGTCGTATTTGAGGTAGTCTACGCCCCAGTCGGCCCACTGCAGGGCGTCGTTCCTGGCGAATGAATACTTGCCGAAATAGCGTATCTCCTCTTTGTTGATCTTGCTCCGGTCGGCCTTGCAGACGTCGTCGATCAGGCCTTGCTCCACCCACCAGTAGGTGCCTTCCGGATTTTCGCAGGATGTGCCGATGTGGGAGGCGTAGGTGGATACCCAGGGGCCGGAATAGATGCCGAACTTCAGGCCGCGGGCGTGGAGGGAGTCGCCAAGAGCCTTCATGTCCGGGAACTTCTTGTTGGGCTGTATGCCGTTGTGCTTGCCGCCGCGAAGACCCTGCCAGCCGTCGTCGATGTTGATGTAGCACCAGCCGTAGTCGGCCAGGCCGCTTTCATCCATGGCGCGCCCTGACTGCAGCACTTTTTCCTGGGATACGCTGTTGCCCCAGCAGTTCCAGGAATTCCATCCCAGCGGGGGCGTGAGGGCAATCTTGTCGCCGATGACGATGCGAAGCTCGCGGGAGTCGCTTCCGAGGGCGTTGGTTGCCGTGAGCTGCACCTTGTACGTGCCTTTTTTTCTGGCCTTTCCGGTGATTATGCCTTTGGAGGCGTCGAGTTTGAGCCCTCGGGGCAGGCCCTTGGCCTCAAAGCGTATCGGGCGGATGCCGGTGGTGGGGATGCGGTACAGGAAATCGGCCTTTGGACGCGCTCCATACACCTTCGGCCCGTTGATACGGGGTGTGTCAGGCGCTTTCGGGGTGAGAATGTAGGCACTGTAGTCGGGAACCACTATGGCGTCTTCGCCGGGCAACTGCGCAGCGGCCGAAAAACAAATCGCCAGGGAGGTAAGTGTTATTATTATGCGTTTCATGGATGTGTGATTTTAAGTTCGAATTTTGGATTGCCGCAGGGCACGGGACGGTGGGAGGCATCTATGATGTCCCACATCCGGGCCACGAGTTCCGGGTGCTGTGCGGCTATATCTGTGGTCTCCTGCGGGTCGTCCTCCAGATTGAAGAGTTCCATGGCGGAGTTGCCGCGGGCCACGTTGCGGACCAGGCCCTTCCAGGGGCCCTGACGCACGGCGAGCCAGCCCTGGGCGCCCGGGAACTCCCAATAGAGGTACTCGTGCCGCTGCTGCATGCCGCCGAGGAGGGTGGGCGCGAAGGAGATTCCGTCGTTCGCCGGTGCCTGCGCGCCGGAGAGCTCTGCGAAAGTGGGCATGAGGTCGGTGAACTGCCCCATGTAGTCGCTGCGGCCCGGTTGCAGGCGGCTGCCCCAGGCGGCGATGAACGGCATCCTGATGCCGCCCTCGCGCAGCGAACGCTTGCCCCAGCCGCTGCCGCACCTGAAGGGCCCGCCGCTCCGGAAGTACTCCAGCGGGGAGTTGGAATTGCAGGCGGGTCCGTTGTCGGAGGATATGATTATCAGGGTGTTGTCGTAGACGCCGAGCTCCTTGAGCCGCTCCACCAGCCGGCCGATCTGGGTGTCGATGTGGGTGATCATCGCGGCATAGGCGGAGTGGGGGTAGAGCACGGGGTAGTACCAGCCGCCGTCCGTGACGGGCGTTTTCTCCTCGCCGAGCTTGCTGACGTAGTACATCACCTCGTCTTCCGGGGCCTGTACGGTGCTGTGCGGCACGGTGGTGGTCCACATCAGGAAGAAGGGGTCCGCGGCGTTTTCGGTGACCCAGCGCTCCAGCTTGTCATACATCAGGTCGCAGGAGTAGGCCTTCTGGTTGAATTTGTCGTAGCTGCGGGGGTCGAGGGGGTCGGCGCCGGGGTCGAGACGGCGGCTGACGGGCATGTACTCGTTGCCTGTCAGTACTTTACTGTCATTTTCCCAGAGGTAGTCGGGATAATAGGAATGGGCCAGCATCTGGCAGTTGAAGCCGTAGAAATAGTCGAATCCGCAGTTGTTCGGGGCGGAGCCTGAACCGGGACCGCCAAGTCCCCATTTGCCCACCATGGCGGTTTTGTAGCCGGCGTCGCGAAGCATGGTGGCTATCGTGGGGGTGCCGGCCTCCATGGGCCACTGCCCTTCGAGACCGGGGTTTTCGTGGATTGCGGCGAAATAGGGTTCGGCATTGGCCGGCACCAGGCCGGCGGGACGGGCCCAGCGCTCGTCGTTGGAGCGGATCTGGCTGTGGCCGCTGTGGAGCCCGGTCATTATGCTGCAGCGCGAGGGCGCTGAAAGCGGGCAGGCCGTGTACATGTCGGTGAACACGATGCCGCTGCGGGCGAGGGCGTCGATGTTGGGAGTCTCGATCAGTTCCTGTCCGTAGCAGCCCAGGTCGCCGTAGCCGAGGTCGTCGAAGAGAAGGAAGATTATGTTGGGACGTTCCGGTGCCTTTTTACAGCCTCCGGCGAGCGACAGCAGGGCGAGGCCTCCTGCCCGTATGCATGTATTTACGTTCATTTGTAGTCCCAAAAATAATGATTTTCGGACTAAAAAGCGAAAGACTTTCCTATATTTGTGAAAAATCTTGCAGTTATGAAAAGGATAATCAGCATTGTCGCGGCGGCAGCCCTGCTCTGCTCCGTCAGTTCCTGTGTTCTCAATTGGAAAGTGGTTCGCGGCAACGGCGTGGCCGTGACCTCCGAGGTGGAGGTGCCTGCTTTCAGCTCTATCAGTATTCTGGGCTCCTCCGATGTGGTGTTCACCCAGGGGCCAAAGGCCGTTTCTTTGACGACTGATGAAAACCTTCTGGAGTACTATTCCATTGAGGTTGAAGAAGATAAACTGATTGTCAGCACGCAGAAAGGGGTTTCGGTCTCGCCCAAGACCAAGACGGTCATCACCGTGAGCAATCCCGATCTCAGCGGGGTGGGGATCCTCGGCAGCGGCGACTGCAAGGTGCAGGACGGGCTCAAGTCGGAAGGGGAGTTCAGCTTCACCGTGACCGGCAGCGGCGACCTCTATGCCGACTCCATCGTGTGCACTGAATTCACTTCCAAGGTCTCCGGCAGCGGGGACGTGAAGGTTGAAGGGCTCACCTGCGAGTCAGCATCCCTCTCGGTGCTCGGCAGCGGCGACATCGCCATAGGCTGCAAGGACGCAGGCGACTTCAAGGTGCGCATTTCCGGCAGCGGAGACGTCAAACTCTGGGGCAACGCCCGCACGCTGGAGCAGAAAGTCTCCGGCAGCGGCTCAGTCGATGCCAAACGCCTCGCCCTCTCCGGCGCAGAATAATCTACAGTACCGGCATACGGTCGAGGAAGCGGTAGGCGGCGGCTTCTGAGATATGGCGCTGGAGTATGGCGGGACAGCCTTCCAGATCGGCGATGGTGCGGGCCACTTTGATGATCCTGAAGTAGGCCCTCATTGAAAGCCCCAGTTTTTCCATCAGCGAGATCAGCAGATCGCTGCAGTCTTCGGTAAGCGGACAGTAGCGTTCTATCTGCTTGTTGTTCATTTCCGAATTGGTGAAGATGCCGGTGCCGGCGAAGCGGCGCTTCTGGATTTCGCGTGCGGCGGCGACCCGCTTCGCCACTTCGGCGCTGCTCTCCTCCCTTTTCCCCTCAGCCTTGATCCGTGCCAGGTCGGCGGCGGGCAGGCTGGGCACATGCAGTTGCAGGTCGATCCTGTCCATGATAGGTCCGCTCAGGCGGGAGAGGTAGGCGAGGCGCTGCGAAGGGGTGCAGGTGCAACGGTCCCCGACGCCCCAGTAGCCGCATGGGCAGGGATTGGAAGCCAGCACCAGCATGAATGACGCCGGGTATTCCACTTTGGCTTTCAGCCTGGAAATCACCACCTTGCGGTCTTCCATCGGGCCCCGCAGGGCTTCGATGACGTTTCGCGGCATCTGCGCCGCCTCGTCCAGGAAGAGCACGCCGTTCTGGGCCAGGCTGACCTCCCCGGGCATGATGTTGTCGCCGGCGCCGCCGCCGATTATTGCGGCAAGCGAGGCTGAATAATGGGGCGCACGGAAAGGGCGCTGTCCCATCAGCCCGTGGCGCAGGTTGCCCTTGCCGGCGATGCTGAAAATTTTGGACGTGACAAGGCTCTCCTCCCGCGTCATCGGGGGCAGGATGCCTGAGAGCGCCTTTGCCAGCGAACTCTTCCCGGAGCCGGGCGGACCGACCATCGCTACGTTGTGTGCCCCGCCGGCCGCTATCTCCATCCCCCTTTTGACGCTGCCCATGCCCAGGATGTCTCCAAAGTCCGGAATGTCCGTCATTGAAGCACCGGCGGAGGGTAGCGGCCTTGTCAGGCATTCCGAACAATCCTCCCGGCCCGAGAGTATCCGCACCACGTCCATGAGGTTGTCCACCCCATAGACTCTGGTGCCTTCCAGCTCGGCCGCTTCCTGCGCGGAACACACTGGCAGCACGATTCCGTCAAGCCCTTCCCTGCCCACCAGCTCGGCGACCGCCAGCCCTCCCGGCACGTCCCGCACGCTCCCGTCCAGCCCCAGTTCGCCCATCAGCAGCATGCGCTCGGCAAGCGGGAGTTCGCACTGCTCCGAAGCGGCAATGATACCCACCGCGATCGGCAGGTCGTACCCGCTGCCGTTCTTATGTATGTCCGCCGGGGCCAGATTTATGATGATGCGCTTCCCCGGTATATGATAACCTATTGCCTGCAAGGCGGTTGTGGTGCGCAGCAGGCTCTCTTTCACCGCCACGTCCGCAAGGCCCACGAGATGGATCCCGATACCTTTGTCGATATGCGTCTCCACGGTCACAATGGCGGCGTCGATCCCTACGCACTTGGCACCTAAAGTCCTGATAAGCATATCATTCCTCCGTTACCACGGACACCCCTGAGAGGAAGCCGTGCATTGCATATTTAAGCTTTTTCCCCCTGTAGGCCAGATACGGGTCGAGCGCCGGATTCCTGGGCGTCAGCACGTAAGCGAGGTCGCCCCCGACCAGGCAGGCGCAGTGCCGGTTGAAAAAGAAGCTGTAGTCCCATTCCGGGTCCGTCAGGTCGATATATTTGTAGCGCTTGCCGTCGGTGTAGAAATAATCCACGTTGCTGCCGACGTTCCGTACGGCGCCCACGGACCCTATGCCGAAACCGCTCCCTCCCAGCCCCTTATAAGTGCCTACCACAGAGGGCATTCCGTTATAAATCACCAGGCCGGCGCTGCTCCAGGACAGAGATTCTCCTCCCCGGATGTCAATGAAATTGTTGCCGTATTTGAGCATGGACACGCCGCCGTCGTTGTAGGCCTGCGCCACCACACCTTCTATCTGGCGCACGTCCAGGTAATCCGCTGAGGGCGAGCTGGCCAGCAGCTCCGAAACGCCGTCCCGAACCATATACACGGAGCTCATTCCGTCAACCACCGTCTGATATGCAAAGCACACGGATCCACGGTCTTCATAAAGGGCTCCCGTGGGGCCGTAGGAGTCCATTGAAAAACTGCCGAACACCTGCCCCATTTCTATCTTCATGGCGACTTGTCCGTTACGCCTGTAGGTGAATCCCTTGGACTTCATCTCTATGCCAATGGTGTGCAGGATGCCGTCTTTCAGAAGGAGCCCCTGCAGCAGTTCCGCCTCGGGCCAGCTGGCTATGGAGCGGCCGTCCTGCTTTACCCACGTGCCTTTCAGGTCGGAGTATTCATTGAACAAGGTGCTGCCCAGCAAGTGGTTGCGGTGCGGCGAAGCGCTGATGCCGTTGGCCGGACCGGCGGGCAGTGTGAGCACCGGCACGGCGCCTTTGAACACTTTGAGCGTGCATGCCACGTTGCCGTAGGCAGTGTCGCGCTGCCAGTCGTAAGTGGCGGGGAAGGTGATGGCGGACACATAAATAGTAGTGTCTTTCCGGCCGGGCAGGAGGGGCCCCTGATTATCCGCCTGGCCATTCTGGTTTTCGTCTTTTCTCGGGGAGCCCATCGGCAGCTCCGGATCCAGCAGGGAGCAAGCTGCAAACAGCAGTAAAGCAAGTAATGATGAAGCTTTCATAGCGGTCAATGTTTTTTGCAAAGGAAAGAAATAGCCGCCAAATAACAACGCCGGCCGCGTGGGCCGACGTCACATTTTTACGATTTTTAAAGGAATTGCTGATTCTTAAAGGCGGATTTAAAAATCTTGACTCTATTTTTTTTGACCGTAGGTTGCCCCCGGGCCGTGTTTGCGGAAGAAATGCCGCGCTTCAAGGGCCGGGTCGCAGGTGGCTGAAGGGTTGAGTTGGAGAGTGAGGAAGGCCATTTGGGCCACCTCTTCAAGCACTTTTGCGTGGTAGGCCGCTTCGGCAGGGTCGGCGCCCCAGGTGAACGGGCCGTGGTTGCGCACCAGCACAGCCGGGGTCTGCACGGGATCCAGCCCGCTGAAGCGCCCGGCAATGACTTCGCCTACAGACCATTCGTAGTCTCCGGCGAGCTGCTCCTGAGTGAGGTTGTCAGTGCATGGCACCGGGCCGTGGAAATAGTCGGCGTGGGTGGTGCCGAGGCAGGGCAGGTCCCGGCCGGCCTGCGCCCAGGCCGTGGCGTAAGTGGAATGGGTGTGCACTATGCCTCCAATCTGCGGAAATGCCTTATACAGAGCGAGATGGGTTGGCGTATCAGACGACGGCCGGAGTTTCCCTTCAACCACCCGTCCGTCCATGTCCAGCACCACGAGGTCCTCCTCTGTCATCTTGTCGTACGGCACCCCGCTGGGCTTGATGACCACCAGCCCCCTCTCCCTGTCGATTCCCGACGCATTCCCCCAAGTATAAAACACCAGCCCTTCCCGCACCAGCGCGAGATTGGCCTCCAAAACCTTTCGTTTCAATTCTTTCATATCTGCAAATATATGAATTTTCCTCAAACGCCTCTGCCGTTGGTCCGGAGTGCAATTATGAAAAATCGGCAGTCTATTGCCGTTTTGCGGCGCCGGTCTCGGTCGATTGTTTTCACTAAATTGATTAAAAACTATGAAATAATCAAAATATATATGATTTTTTCGTAGTATTTTATTATATTCGCCCTTGAATTATTTGCAGCAAACGCAATGAAAAGAAAAATCACACAACAACTTATAGACTGGAAGAAAAGGCCGGATCATAAGCCTCTCATCCTCCAGGGCGCCCGTCAGGTAGGTAAAACATACATACTGGAAGAATTTGGTCGTGAGCACTATATGAACTATGTAAAGGTGAGTCTTGACTTGGTCCCCGACGTGCGCAATTTCCTCAAGGATAATATCAATCCTTTGGAAATCATCGCTTTTTTGGAAACTCTTTATAATGAGCGAATTGTTCCGCACGAAACGCTGGTCATCCTGGATGAGATCCAGGACTGTAAGCGGGCGCTGCTGGCTCTCAAATATTTCCAGGAGGATTACCCTCAGTATGATATTGTTGCCGCCGGCAGCCTTCTGGGTGTAGCCGTAAACCAGGGTAATAAGCCGGAAGAAGAGTTCTCTTATCCTGTAGGCAAGGTGGACGAATTGCGTATGTATCCTATGGATTTCGAAGAATTCCTCTGGGCGACAAACAACGATATTTTGGCGCAGGATATCCGTACCCATTTCAACTCAAATGAAGCTATGCCGGCTTCAGTACATCAGTTGGCTATTGATCTTTACCAGCGTTACCTGATAGTCGGCGGTATGCCTGAGAGCGTTGGCAAGTATGTTGAAACTCACAGTTTCCTGGAGTGCAGAACAGTTCAACAGTCCATCTTGATTGGGTACAATGCCGATATGGCCAAATACGCCAAGCCGGCAACCACAGTCAAAATCAGGGCCTGCTTCAACTCGATTCCCGCCCAGCTGGCAAAAGAGAATCGAAAGTTCCAGTACAAGCTTGCTCAAAAGGGCGGCACCGCGAAGATATTCGGCGAAGCTATCGAGTGGCTCGTCCTGGCCGGGACAGTACATAAGTGCAAGCTAATATCCCATGGCTTTATTCCCATTTCTACCCAGGAGGATGACAGCGACTTCAAAATCTATATGTCCGATATCGGCTTGCTGAACACCAAGGCTCAGATGCCGGCCCAGATGTTGCTCAATTCCATCGATTCGGAAAACACGTTCCTTGGGTCGGTGGCCGAAAACTACGTGGGCCAAGCTCTGGCTGCCAACGGTATCACGCTTCGCTATTGGAAGAACGACAATACCCAGGAGGTGGAATACATCCTGCAAGATGGAATGAACGTGATTCCTGTTGAGGTCAAGAAAGGCAAAAAGGTGGATGCCATCAGCCTGAACAATTTCAAGAGGACCTACAAATGTCCTTTCGCTTACCGCATCTCCGGAAAGAACTTTGGTTTTGCCAACGAGATCAAGTCTGTTCCCCTGTATGCTGTATTCTGCATTGAAGCGAAAGAAGATGAATAATCAAAAACACAGGAAGCAATTTGCAGTTTTGCGGTAAAATGGCTAACTTAGCGAGTCAATAACCAGAAAGGATGCCCGCAAGAGACCCGGATAATATAAGAGTAGTCTTCGTGAATTCACGGGGGGGGGCGTTTAAATAGTTGTAAATCAACGAGTTATGTTTTAATAGCGCCTGCGGATAAAGATTCGCGGGCCGTTTTGTCGTGTGCAAACACTTCACACCAAAATATGAAAATACTTTATCAACCACCATGCCTGGAGGTCGAGGACTTCCGCATGGCCGGGCTGCTGTGCGACAGTTTTGACGGCGCAGGTCTGGACGACACCTATGACGATCTCATAGAAACTTAGGAGGACGCAATGATGAGAAAAGCAATAGTATTGTCAGCGGCCCTTCTGGCCCTGAGCGCCTGCAGCGTCAAGGACGCGGTGCAGGAACAGACTCCCGGCAATTCCGTCTTCCCTCTGGAACGGACAATCACCCTTACGGCCCACAGTACCGTGCGGGGCATAGACAGTAAGACTGTCCGCCAGCCGGACGGGCGTGTTTTCTGGAGCCCGCAGGAGACTATCTATGTAGATAACTGCGTTGCTAGTTCAAAGAACGAGTTTGTGTCCACAAATACTTCCCCCTCGGCCACTGCTTCCTTTACCGGAGTCCTGAAGGATTATACTGAAGGAGGCACCAGGACTGACCCCCAGTATCAGCCTCTTGATGTCATCGTAGCTCGTTTCCCAGCCCAATGGCATTACAAGGACGTAAACAATTATTACGATGATTACTGCGGTTTTTCCGGTCTGCGCTATTCAGGAGACTGGACTACCGACCCTTCAACCGGAAAGACAGTCCCTGCGCAATTCTATACTGATTGCCTTATCCCGCACGTCCAGACCGCAGTGGCTGGGTCTTTTGACAGATACCTGCTTCCCAGCATAGCCATATCCAAGACGCCGGAACTGATGTTCCGTCATTATGCCGGCGGAGTAAAGTTCTCAGTTACAAACCCGGACATCTCCTCGGTCACCCTTAAGCCCACGAACGCTTCCGGAGATGAGCATCTTGCAGGTTCCTGCATTTTCTATATCGATTATTTCTCCTGGGATGTACAGATGTCAAAAGGCTGGAATGGCGGCTACAATGTGCCTGCCACTTCATACGAAGTTACGGTGGAAGCTCCTAAGGATCAAACGCTTGTGCCCGGAGAGTATTACTACATGATTACCTGGCCGGTACTGCTATCCAACGGTCTTACCCTTGAATTCCGCACAAAGGACGGCAAGAAGAGTTCCCGTGTCATCACCAAGCCCCTCGAAATCAAGAGAGGCCATTTCCTGTTTATCAACAACGCAGATGCCGGCCTGGACAGCGAGTCCGAGACGGGTGGCGATATTGACGACTACACATTTGACCCCATTATCTAAAAAGGAGGAAAGAATATGAGAAAGAATACATTATATGCGCTCTTTGCATTGATTGCCATTGCCTCCTGCACGGTTGAACAAGTAGAGGAACCCGTTATCGAGCCTGTCGTGGCGGAAGCTGCAGCCGAGGGCGAGGAGTTTATCATTCATGCCGGCTTTGGCGGTGATACCCGTACTGCAATACAGCAGGACGGCAAGGTCTTTTGGCTCCCCGGAGAAACCATAGGTGTGGTCGGCGATAAGGAAGTGACATTCACTTCCACCAATACCGAGCCTGCTGCAAGCGCCGATTTCACAGGAACGCTTCCTGCAGCCCTCAGCGATTACTATTACATGTATTATCCTGTTTCCCCTGCCGACGCGCTTAATCTGAATGTCATGTATGGAGGCCAGTTCGTCGCCTTTATACCTTCAGAGCAGGTTGGAAAGGCCGGCACATTCGGCTACAATCAGGATATCGGCGTGGCTTGCGAGCATGTTTCCGCCCTCAAGAACGTCCACTTTACGCATATTACAGGCGGCTTGCGCTTCTCAGTCAAAGAGGCCGGTATTACCAAAATCACCCTCAAGGCCCACGGCGGCGAACCCATTGTCGGATGCATCGGCGCAACTGCGGAATATGCGGATCGTGAATACGCCAATGGCGATCTGGTCTATGAATTCCATCTGGACACCAGGAATGAAGTGTACTATGGCCAATACTCTGAGCGCTATTACATTCAGCAGGGCGGCTCGGAAGTGGCCATCACCCCGGAAGAAGGATCATTCGTTCCAGGTGAGAACTATTTCATCGCAATGCGACCGATTACGATGGAGACCGGTTTCTCGCTGTATGTCGAGAAGGGTGACGACTGGGGAACCAAGCTGGACATCAACAAGCGGGTAGAGATCCGCGTGTCCGAGTTCCGCACCCTTCAGGAGTGCGACAAGGATTTCGACTGGGACAACACGGTGCTGAGCCTGAGCAAGGATCAGTTCTTCCTCGGACCCTACTCCGGCGGTTTCTGCACGAAGGTCGTCTGCCCCGGCCCCTATACGATCGACCCGATAAGCTGTGACTGGCTGCAGGAGGTTGACGCAACTGACTGGGACCAGCCGATTTACCCCGGCTGGGCATATATGATTACCTCTCCTGAGAACCCCGGCGGCGACAACCGCTTCGACGGCCGCAACCACGTGTTCGCGCTGAAGGCCAACTACGGCCCCGAGCGCAGCACAACGGTTACGTTCAGGCACAAGGGTCAGGCGTACCCGGTAACGGTGACCCAAAGCGCCGGCGACTGGCTGCCGAACATCAAGCGCACGCACTTTGGCTGCGTGTTCCATACGATGGACGAGAATATGTGGAACTGGAACACTGAGAATGCCTTCACGGGCTACATGTACAACAAGCACGGCAATAACCATCATGCCGACGGCGGCCGTCTGGAATGGGCACAAGGTGCATACGGTGCCTCTGGCTCGGAATTCCCCCCGTTTGTCGCCGGACAGTACCTGTACTTTAATAACCCTGCGATCGGCCATAATCGCCAGTTCGGTGTGCTGGCCGGAGATGTGAACCTCAACCTCTATGTCTATGATACCAGCAACGCATATTACGGCAATCAGGAGGATTACGAACCCGCGATGTACTCTGAATTATACGTTGATGCGTTGGAGTGGGCGATGAATGAGATAGACGAGTACTACATCCCTACCACGACCTTAGCTGTTACGGCAAATGAGTGTAATGAGGATACCCGCGAGATAGACGTGACTGTTGAGGTGTATGCGGCAAAGGCGGGTACTTATCGTCTTACCGGAATGATAGTGGAGCGGACTATATCATATATCCCCGGCGGTATTCTTGCAGCAGCCGATCCTCAAAACGCCATTGTAGGCTGGGTGACCAGCTATCAGGGAGAAGAGATTACATTCGAATCCGACAACAGCACAAAGACCGTCACATTCCACACAGAAGCTCCTCCTGAATGCAATTTCTTAGAGAATTGGAGTGCAGGTATGGTAGAGGCATCATTTGGTCACTGGTCAGACCTGTGGATGGTATTCTTCACCGCGGAGCAGTTCGGCACGCAGGTGCAGTTCCGCATGGAGCCCAGCGGCCCGGATGACTACTACGTGGACAACTGCCTCTACGTGAAATTCAACACCACCTACGACCACGACGGCGGCAGCCACGAGCAGGCCAGCGTCGATTCCGGCCTTGGCGGCGACATCGATTTCTTCAACGGCGAAGAGCAGTGGTAACCCTAAAAACGAACGAGAAATGAAAAAATTGATTATACTCGCATCCGCAGCGCTGCTTACCCTTGCCGCCTGCAACAAGATAGACGCCCCCGCAGAACTCATCGTCCCCGAAGACGGCGTCGCGCCCGCTCTCCAGCTCAACTTTACCGTGAGCCTGGGTGACGCCGATACCAAAGCCGTCAAGACGGCCGTGGAGGAAGGCGACAAGGTGTACGTGTTCTTCGACAGCACCATTCCCTCGAGAGATCAGTACCTGACCCTCACTTACACGAGCGGAGCATGGACAGGTTCCTGGAAAGGCGGCCTCGAGAACGACCTCGCCAAGAAAACATCAGGCACCCTTGCTGCCATCTACATCCCCTTCGCTGACGATACTGAAATCAGCATCAACCCGCTGACAAACTCCCCGTCAAGCATAACGAGGGGCACCGTATGGTTCATCAACCCCACAAAGGACAGCAAAGCGGTTTATTCTTATTTCCGCAGTTGTGTCGGCACCGCCTACAGCATAGCCAACAACACCGTCACCGCCACCCTGCACCTCGGCAGCCCCGCCGGCTATGACTTCGTGCACATTTTCGTCCCCGGCCTCACTTCTGTTGACGGAAGGTACACGATGAAGACTGATCCGGAGCTGAAAGGGGCTAATGTAGTCGCTTATAAGCCCGGAGAAGGTTTCATCGCTGAAGAAGCAGACAACTTCCCCGGCTACGCCTACGGCGGCAGCGTGTGCTTCTCCGGCTTCCTGCCCTCCGGCCTTGCAGGCACGAGCGCGGACTACAAGTTCAAGCTCTACGACAACGGAGGTTCCCCGGACGACGGCGCCGACGACAACGCCTTCATATACACCGTTTCCGGCAAGTCCCTTTCCGCCAAATCCGCTATCGCCCTTCCCCAAACCTCAAGCTGGAAGAGCATGGCATACGGCGAGGACGCCACCCTGCGCGCCATTCCTATGTGCGAGCTGAACGGCCAGACCCTGTACTTCGCCAACATCAACCTCGGCGCCACCGAACTCGTAGACCGCCCCGGCTGTTACGGTAGCAAGTACCAGTGGGCCGGAACCACGGCATATCCGTACGACAAGTATTATGAAGATTTTGCTGTGGAAGGCGCCTACGGCAACTACTACCATGCTCCGTATTATCTGTATGATAGTTACTCCTTCAAAAAAGGATATACCAAGTACGTCAGCGTGCAAGCAGCAGCATTTGGCGAGGATCCGTCCTATGTAGACAACAAGGAAGTCCTGGATCCTGAAGACGACGCCGCTACCGTAGTCCTCGGAGCGCCTTGGCGCATCCCTACCGGCGAAGAATGGCAGGCGCTGATAGACAACTGCCAGTGGACGTTCGACACCCCTAACAATGGCTGGAAGATCGTCGGCCGCGGAGCCTATAGCGGCAGTGTCATGTTCCTGCCCATGACTGGAGAAAGACAAGGTGAGGGGGACGAATACTTCTTCACGGATGTCGCTTTTTATCAGGCTTCAACGATGGAATGCCTTGACCTGTATCACGACGATCTGGGCGGTTTCTGGATGTACGTTCACGGTAATGGAAGATACAATCCGTATTCCGTCCGCGCCGTCCGCACCACGCCTCTTTAGCCCCCTCTGGCTGTAATTTCTAAGTAACTATAAATCAACAATAACTGAATCTCCATAGCGCAAAACGACACTATGGAGATTCAGTTATTGTTGATTATCAACGCTTTGCATTTTACGATCATAAAACATAAGACGTGTCTTTCGATATACAAGATTAATTGCTATCTTGCCAATCCAAACTTAAACGTTTTGTGAGATGGAAGAAAAGGATGATTTAGGAACTTCTTTACTTGGAGGCAGATTGCGAGTGAGTCCAGGGGCAGATATCACGGAATTGCAGGATAATTTGAGGTGCGCATATTCTATGCTGAACACGTTTAAGGATATGTGTATAGAGATCCGTCCTCATTTTTTATGGCCGGGCGTAAAGAATCCGGAGTATTTGATAAATGGTGAGTTGGCAGACCGAAAAGGCATTCATGGCGAGAAAGGCATTACGGATGCTTTTAAGAGATGTAGGGAGCAAGGATGCACAATAATCGTTTTAGATTTTGACAAGAATCTGGCCAGAATGAACATACATACTCGTCAAATTGCAAAGTATCTGTCTTGGAGACCGGATTTTGCTTTGAATTTAATACATACCTGCTATGTTGTCCATAACAATAAAGCTATTAAAATAACATGTGGAATGTCCAGAATGGAAATCTTGAATATACTGGAGGATTTATAAACAAAAAGACCGGAAATCATTCCGGTCTCTTAAATATGCCACGGCTTGAAGTTATCGCGCCTTTTTGGGCATTTCTAATGCAAACATAAGGATAAGTTTTGTATTTGCCAAATCTGTTGCATTTTTATTGTCTATAACTAGAGACTGGGGACAGTAGATTTCAGTCCTCCCAGGAAAGGAGGCGGGAGCCGTCCCGGGCCGGGGTGATGCGGACGCGGAGGGTTTCATCGGGGAGGAGGTCTTCGATGTTTTCCGGCCACTCCATGAGGCAGAGGGCGCCGCTGTCGAGGTAGTCGTAGAGGCCAATGTCCAGGGCCTCTGACGGCTTCTCGATGCGGTAGAAATCAAAGTGATAGATGGGTTCGCCGCTTCCGCTGCGGTATTCGTTCACTATGGCGAAAGTGGGGGAGCTGACGGCGTCTTCCCGCACGCCGAGCTCTTTGCATACTGCGGTCGTGAAGGTGGTCTTGCCAGCTCCCATGGGGGCGTAGAACGCTACGAGCCTGTGCTCCCCGATCTCGGAGAGGAACTGCCGGGCGGCGCGGCCCAGGTCGGCCAGGCCGTCTATGGTGATTTCGTGTTTCAATCTGCTGCTACTGCTTCGGGGAAGGAAATCCTGGTTTCAAACTTGGGAAAGCCCAGCGGTGATTCCTCATGGCTGTTGCGGACTATCTCCCACATGCGCTGCACTATCTCCGGGTGCTCGGCCGCCACGTTCACGGACTCGCGCGGGTCGGCCTGCAGGTCATAGAGTTCCATGTCCTGGTTGCCCTTGTTGGCCCTCTGGAGCAAGCCCTTCCACTGGCCGATTCGCACCGCCACCCATCCCTGGGCGCCGGGGAATTCCCAATAGAGGTATTCGTGCTCCTGCTGCTTCCCGGGCTTGCCGCGCAGGATGGGAGCGAAAGAGATGCCGTCGTTTTCGGGCGCTTCGGCCCCCGCCAATTCGGCGAATGTGGGCATAAGGTCGGCGAAGAAGCCAATGTGGTCGCTCTTCGTGCCCTTAAGCCTGTCACCCCAGGCCACCACGAACGGCATGCGTATGCCGCCCTCGTGGAGCGAGCTCTTGCCCCAGCCGGCCGCGCAGCTGAACGGGCCGCCGCTCTGGAAGTACTCCATCGGGGAGTTGCCGTTGTGCGCCGGGCCGTTGTCGGAGGTCACTATGAAGACGGTGTTGTCCCATATGCCCAGCTCCTTGAGCTTGGCCACCAGTTTGCCCACCTGCGTGTCGATATGCGTGACCATTGCGGCATATGCGGCATGGGGGTAGCGGGTCGGCAGGTACATGCCGCCGTCGGTGCGCGGCTCCTCGTCGCCAAGCTTGTCCACGTAATGCTGAATCTCGTCGGCAGGGGCCTGCACGGCGCTGTGCGGCACGGTGGTAGTCCACATCAGGAAGAAGGGACCGCCGGCGTTGTCGCACACCCAGCGCTCCAGCTTGTCGTACATCAGGTCGGGGCTGTAGAACTTGCCGCCGTAGCGTTCGTAGCTCGCCGGGTCGAAGGGGTCAAGCCCTTCGGGAAGCGGTTCGCCCTGCATCACTGTATCGTTGCCGGTGGCTATCTTGGTGTCGTTTTCCCAGAGGTGGGTGGGGTAGTAACTGTGGGCCAGGGCCTGGCAGTTGAAGCCGTAGAAGTAGTCGAAGCCCATCTTGTTCGGGGTGGAGTCGCTGGAGGGGAACCCCAGGCCCCACTTGCCCACCATCGCAGTCTTGTAGCCCGCCTCCTGCATCATCTTGCCTATGGTTGGGGTGCCTGCGAGCATGGGTTGCTGGCCTTCCATGGTGTCGTCGAGGAAGAGGGTGTTCCAGCCGCGGCCGTCGGTGGGGGTAAAGTGCTCCTTGTTGGCCCGTATCTGGCTGTGGCCCATGTGCTTGCCCGTGACTATGCAGCAGCGGGACGGCGCCGAAAGGGGAGCGGCCGAGTACATGTCGGTGAACAGGATGCCCCGGGCTGCGAGGGCGTCGATGTTGGGGGTCTCTATCTTTTCCTGCCCGTAGCAGCCGAGGTCGCCGTAGCCGAGGTCGTCGAACATCAGGTATATGATGTTGGGCTTTTCCGGTGCGGGCTTCCCGCCAGTGCATCCGCAGGCGGCTGCAGCGGCGGCAGTCAATAGTAATCCTTTGGTTTTCATAAATGGTATATTAGCAGAGCAATTTTCGCAATTATTTGTGGAATCTACAAATAATATTTACTTTTGTTATGATAAAACTGATGACTAATGGCATTCATTGACTGGTTGATCGTAGCTGTATTTCTTGGTGCTCTCGTCACCATCGGCTACCTTTTCTCGCACAAGAACAAGAACATAGAGGACTACTTCGTGGCGGGCCGCTCCATGCCCGGCTGGCTCGTGGCCATCGCCGCCACCGGCACCACCATCAGCGCCGGCACCTTCGTGGGCTCGCCCGAGCTTGGCTTCAACACCAACCTCACCTATGTCCTCAACCTTCTCGGTTCGATTTTCGGCGGCATACTCGTGGCGGCGCTGATACTGCCCAAACTGTATAACGCCAAGACCATCACCATCTACGGCTTCATCGGCGACCGCTTCGGCGAGGGCTCCAAGCAGGCCAACTCCGTGATGTTCCTGATCGGCCAGCTCCTGACCAGCGGCAGCCGCCTCTTCATCGCGGCCATCGCCATCAGCGTCATCGCTTTCGGCAGCATACAGTTCCAGTTCATGGTCTGGAGTATAATAATCCTCGGCGTCGTGTCCACCTTCTACACGATGATGGGAGGCATCAAGGGCCTGCTCTACATCGACACCTTCCAGACCCTGCTGATGATATTCACCGGCGTGGTGGGCCTGGTGCTCGTGGCATGCGACCTCGGCGGCATCAGCCTCCGCGAGGTCTGGGACACGCTCACCACCAGCGGCATGGTGAAATCCCCCGCCGCGGCAGGTGTGGCTCCCGGCCTCGCCGCCGACGGCACTCTCAGCGGCTGGGTGCCCGGCAGCAAGGTCCAGATGTTCGATCCGAGTATCGACTTCAGCAAGCCCTACACCATCATCGGCGGCATGATTGGCGTGGCCTTCTTCAAGATAGCCCAGTACACCACCGACCAGGAATTCGTGCAGCGCCAGCTTGCCTGCAAGGACGTAAAGAAAGCCGGCGGCTCCCTTGTCGCCTCCCAGCTGCTCGCCCTTCCGGTGGTGCTTGTCTTCCTCTGCATCGGCCTGTTGCTTTATGTCAAATACATCCATGATCCCCAGGCCGACGGCGCCCTGAGCGCGGCTTTCTTCTCCGACGCCCGAGACGTGTTCCCGCAGTACATCAAGAACCACATCCCCATGGGCGTGCGCGGCCTGATGATCACCGGCCTGCTTGCAGCGGCCCTTTCGAGCTTCAACTCCGCCATCAACTCCATGGCCTCCAGCTTCGTGGCCGACCTCTACCTGCCGCTGCGCGCCAAGCACGGCAAGGCCGTCAAGAGCGACAAGGACCAGATAGCCTCCTCCCGCTGGATGGTGGGCCTCATGGGCATGATGCTGACCGGATTCGCCATCGTGACCTGCGTGATGCAGCAGAGCAGCGGCCTCAATCTCGTGGACTTCGCCACCGGCATAATGTGCTTCGCCTACGCCGGCATGATAGGCGTGTTCCTGACCGCCATCTTCACCAAACGCGGCAACAAGCGCAGCGTCCTGGCTGCCCTGGTGGTCGGTGCCCTCATCATAATCCCGCTGATGTTCCAGAAGGAATTCTTCGGCAAGTCCTACATCGCCTGGACCTGGTGGTGCCCTATCGGCGGCATCATTTCCACCCTCGTCTGTATGCTTGGTAAACCCAAAACTGCCAAATGAAACGTATCCTGACCATATCCGCCGGCCTGCTTGCTTGCGTGCTCTCCCTTGCCGGCAACGTCCGTGGCCGCGTGCTCTGCGACGGCCGTCCCGTTGAAGGCGTACCCGTGTCCGACGGCGCCGCAATAGTGCTCACCGATGCCGCCGGCCGCTACGACATCGACTCCGACAAGGCCGACGGATCCGTGTTCATAATCACGCCGTCAGGCTACGTGGCCCGCACCCTCGACGGCCTGCGTCCCGGCTTCTGGCAGCCGCTCTATCTTCCTGCCGGTCAGGAGGAAATCCACGATTTCGTGCTCGAGAAGCAGGACCAGCGGCGCTACACTGTGCTGCTGCTCGCCGACATGCACCTTTCCAACGACCCTGCCAGGGAGGACCTGCGCCGCTTCCGTGAGGAGGTGCTGCCGCATATATGCGAGCAGGTTGAGAAAGCCGCCCCGAACGGTCCCGTGTATTCCATGAACCTCGGCGACACTACCCACGACGTCTACTGGGAGGAGATGGGCTTCAATGAGTCCGACGGCCTGCGCTACCTCCAGGACCTGCCGTACCCTACACCGATGTACAGCGTCATGGGCAACCACGACCACGATCCGTCCATCGTCGGCAAGCACGTCGACAAGCGTGCGGGCTGGCGCGAACGTGACTGCTGGGGCCCCGGCGCCTACTCCGTCAATATCGGCGGCGACCACTGGGTGTTCCTTGACAACATCTTCTATATCAACGTAGAAGGCAAGGGCAAGAAGGCCCCCGGCGTGGCGGGCGACCGTTCATATAAACAGATTCTTACAGAGCGCCAGTTTGCCTGGCTTGCCGCCGACCTCGCGCTCGTGGACAAGGATGCCCGCATCTGCATCTGCACCCACGCCCCCGTGCTCTACACCCCCGGCAAGAACGGCCTGCTGATGCCCAAGGCCCAGGTGGACCGCATCGCGGCACTCTGCGCTCCTTTCAAGCAGGACGTGACCATCTTCTCAGGCCACATCCACCGCAACGACATCACCGACCATCCGGACTATCCTAAGCTCCACCAGCGTTCCATGCCCGCCACTTCCGGCATCATGTGGACAACCCCCGTCGACTGGCCGCTCTACAGCAGCGAAGGCTCCGACGCAGGCATCTGGGTGGCAGAATTCGAGTCCGGAAGCGCCCCCCGCTACCGCCTGGAGACCTATCTCTACGGCGAGAAGTACTTCCGACTGTACGACATGAACGAAGTCGGCAAGGCCTACCGCGGGAGCGAGGGCGTCAAGAAGCAGCAGGAGCTCTTCCCCGACACCCGCCTCGACTACGGCAAGTCCAAGTGGCGCAACTACGTGTTCCTGAACTACTGGGGCTGGGAGCCCGGCGACACAGTGGAGATGCTCGAAAAGACGCGCAAGCTCAAGGTCGAGGAGACCCGCTACGAGGATCCGGTAAAGAATTTCGCCTACGAGCTGCCGCGCGTGATGAACCCCTACAAGCACAGTTCCAAGCGTGCCAAGGACATCACCTTCCACATGTTCGTGGCCAAGACCTCCTCGGCCAAGACTCCCGTGACCGTGCGTATCTACGCCCCCGACGGCCGCCTCAAGTTCGAGCGCACCTACCAGCGCCCCCTCCCCTTCGATCCCTCCCGCCCCGAAGCCGACTGACCACGCTCCCCGGTGTCATTCTGAGCGCAGCGAAGAATCTCTTCCCGGGCCGAAGGTCCATCCTCCGGCACCTTCGGCCCGGAAATCCGCCCGTTTCTTTCCCGAAGGTCCATCCTACGGCACCTTCGGCCTGGAAATCCGCCTGTTTCTTTCCCGAAGGTCCATCCTCCGGCACCTTCGGCCCGGAAATCCGCCCGTTTCTTTCCCGAAGGTCCATCCTCCGGCACCTTCGGCCTGGAAATCCGCCCGTTTCTTTCCCGAAGGTGCCGGCAATTGTACCTTCAGGCATGCCGAAGGCGTGGTTTTATTTGCTTTCTCCGGGGAAAATAGCTACCTTAGGGCTTCATTTCGCGAAATGACAAAAAACTTAAATATTTTATCCGTATGAAAAAACTAATCCTATCGGCGCCATCCTGTATCGCGGCACCTCCCCGCCCAGTTTATGAAAGGCCGTGCACAGAGGATTCTTTCCTCTGGCCGGACGCCCTCATCTGTACATCTCCAGGCACTCCGGGTAAATCCTACGGAGATTTCTGGGATTTTGTGGAAGAACCAGAACGTGAATTTTAAAATGAGGGCAGCCATGAAAAAACTTTTATATATAGGAGCAGCGGCTATCGTCGCGCTCATGTCCTGCTCAAGGGAGACCATGGTCGACACCGTCGAAGGACCCGACAACAAGTATATCAACATCACCATCAAGGCCGACAGGGCCCCGTCCGAAAAGACGGTTATCAACGTCCCGAACAGGACGCTCCTCTGGGGTGAGGACGAACTCCTCGCCGTCTATGAACTCCGTTGGGTTGGCGGCGCTTGGGGCGGCGCAGCCACCGTCAGTGAAAAGGGCGTTTCCGCCGACGGAGGTTGCACCATGGATTTCAAAGCCACTTTCGAGAAGGAAGCTAACACCAGCGGCCAGGATCTCATCTACACCGCCGTGTATCCTGCGTCTGCGATGGTGGGCGTGCAAGGCGGCCATGCCCAGGTCATCGACCTGGCCTCCATCCAGAACGACGTGGAAGGCTCCTTCGATCCGAAGGCCGACCTCCTTCTTGCCACCCAGCAGCCTTACGGCGATCAGCAGAGCGAGCTGAAATTCGAATTCGAACGGCTCGTGTCGCTTGTCCGCCTGAAGGTGAAAGACATCAATCCTCAGTGCTATCAGGTGGCCAGCGTGAAACTCCAGACCCCCGGCCACATCATAAGCGGCAAGAAGAATCTCACCCTCACCGGCGGATTCGTGACCATGTACGACACTACTGAAGAACTTGCCAATTCGGTGACGGTCAATGTGAGGAACAGGAATCTGCTCACCAGCGACAACAGCGCTCCGGCCGACTTTGACGTGTGGTTCTGCGTCTGGCCTGAGACCCTGAACTCCGGCGACACCTTCACTCTCACTGTCACCGACATCAACGGCCGTGAGTACACCCGCACCGTCTCCGTGAGCGGAAGCCCCCTGAAGTTTGAAAAGGGCAAGGTGACCAAGTTCTCCGTGGATATGTCAAGTGCCACAGTTGGCCAAACCGTCAGTTCCTATTATCACAAGATCCAGTTCCCTTCGGGCAACCCCAAGGCCGGAATCACACTAAAATACGACCAGACCTACAAGTCTGGCATCAGGGTATATTCCTACAGCGACTGGACCATCGACATCAAAGACGGTGAAGGATGGCTGACCGTCAGCGACAATTACCAGAGCATCGGCTCATGCCACGTGTGCGGAAAGGGCTGCCTCAACAATATGAGCAACACCCCGGTAGTGATTTTCAACTCCACTGCGCCGCACTGCGCCCCGGCACCCCGCGTAGCCACCGTGACCGTTTTCAACGACACCGACGAAGTCACGTTCACCGTCACGCAGGAGCACTATTTCCCCATCACGGGCGTCACCCTGGACAAGAGCAGCTACGAACTCGAGGCAGGAAAGACCCTGCAGATGAAGGCAACCGTCGAACCTTCAAACGGTTCGCAGTACACCCTCACCTATTACTCCTGGTCCGGCGGTGTAGTCTGGGTGGATTCGGAGACCGGTGTCGTGACCGGCAATGTGGTAGGTACCGGCGAAGTGGCCGTCATCGCAAGGGATAACGTCACCAAAGAGGATTTCACGGTAATCGCCCCGATCACCATCACCGAGCCCGACTATCCGAAGCCTTCCCATATCTACATGCCGCTGACCAAGGCAGGTTACGACGCTCCAAACTGTTTCCTCGTGGATAACGGAGTAGAGATGGCTCTGGAGGGAGGCGGAACCACATACGGCATCACCAAAGCGGGCGGAGACATCTACATAACCGGACGGAACGACCTGAGGATCGACAGCAGTACCGTGGTCTCCGAGGCCTGCTACTGGAAGAACGGCGCGCAGACTATCCTGGCCGACTACGACAACATCGGCGACCCCGTGGCCGACGGCAACGATGTCTATGCCATAGCGCACTGGCTCGACTCCGAAGGCAACAACCGCTACTGCCTGCTAAAGAACTGGACGAAGATAGCCGAAGCCACCGACGGCGCTCTTTGGGACTACGTGGCAGTCGAAAACGGTGACTGGTACGTAGCCGGTTGCACGGGACATACCGACGGCTACAAGAGCTGCTACTGGAAGAACGGCGTGATGACTTCGACCTACGAAAAGCTCTTCTCCGCAAGGTGTATCACGGTCAAGAACGGCAAAGTCTATCTCGGCGGTTCCACGATGAACACCGGCCCGGATGCCGCCGTGTGGATCGACGGAGTCCTGACAGAATACTCCAACGACAAGTACAATTACCAGAAGGACTACATCGACCGCATCCTTGTGATAGGAGATGACGTATATGCATTCGGCGAGTACAACTGGACCGGCACCCAGACCGCCCCGCGCTTCTACAAGAACCACAAGCAGATAAACTCGCCTTCGATTCGCAAGGACAACGGCAATCCGGCGTTTGACACATATCAGATCACGGGCGCCCAGGAATTCGGCGGACTGCCGTACGTACTGGGTAACGTAGGCATGGACACATCTAACGCCTACAGGTGGCCTATGCAAATCATATGGAAAACCTTGTTCTATGTGCCTGAGTATGTGAATGAGAACCAGAGGAGGGATATGTACGGCGGATCCCAGCATTATATCTACAGCGGACTATATGTTGAGTAATCAGGTTATGAAACAATTACGATATCTTATACCAAGGGCGGAGGAGGCTGAGCTCCTCCCCCTGGCCTTGCTGTGCAACAGCATTGAAGGTGATTTCGACGACATAGTCGACGACACGCTTACTATAGGAGGGAACTGATATGAAAAAGACATTATTCTTCATAATCGCTTTAGCGACCCTCAGTGCCTGCGGCGTCAAGGACGCTCCGCAGAAGCCTTCCTCCGACCCCGTGTGCTTCATGGCGAGCTACGGCGGCACCCGCACCACCACCGACGGCAACGGCAAGGTGTTCTGGACCCCGGGCGACGAAGTAGCCATCTGGAACGCCACCGACGTGGAAGGCTCACCTTTCACCGCCGCCACCACAGAGGCCTCTTCCAGTACCGAGCTCTGGGGTACTTTTTCCAGCGAGCAAACTATACCTGCCTACGTGGCTGTGTATCCAAAGGCCCTCGTGGGGGGTGAAAACTCAACCTGGGGCAGGCAAATGACGGAAGGTCGTGGTTACGACAGCTCCACGCACACATATCACCCGCAGTGGGAGGTCCTTATGTATCTCCCCTCCAAGCAGATCGCCCGTCCGGATTCGTTCGACGACAACCTGTTCGTCTCATATGCGGTATCTGAAACCAAGGAACTCCATTTCCACCATGCCAGCGGCGGCTTCAAGTTCACCGTGACCGGCAGCAACATCATAAAGGTTGATATTGAAACGGATACCGACTACGTAGGCTATCTGACCGGTGCCTGCAGGCTGTATTTCAATGAGGAGACCTATGAGTTTTCGACCTACAAAAACGGAGACTATGCCGTTTCTCTCTCGGCTCCTGACGGAGAGACCCTTATCCCCGGAAAGTACTACTATATAATCACTTGGCCGTCAAACATGAGAAAAGGCTTCAAGGTGAAGTTCACCACTGCCGAAGGCGGCAGCAAGGACCTGACCTACACCGGCGGTGTGGAAATCAAATCAGGCCATTTCCTGCGTATCGAGAATTTCGACGCAAGCGCCGAGGAGCACGGTATGGGCTCCGGAGATCTTGAAGACATAAGCTATGACCCTATTAACTAAGACGACCATGAAAAAGCATTTATTTTTTGCGTCATTTGCTGTGGCAGCGCTTGTATCATGCGCCGTTGAACCCATAGAGACAGCAGTTCCTGCAGGTCAGCCTGAGCAGACAGGCAGGGAAATGATAACCATCCACGCAGGCTTCGACACCGGCACCCGTACAGAGGTGGACGGCACCAAGGTGCTCTGGAGCCCCGGAGACCAGATCTGTGTACTCACATCTTCCGGTCTCGGAGTCACGAAATCATGTTTTACTACCAACGCCACGGCGCCCTGCGCTTCCGCCGATTTCTACGGCTTCCCTCCGGAGTCCAACTACAACCAGCCTTCTTACTGGCTGGTGTATCCGTACAGCGAAAACATTGTAACCAACGGCAGTGCGTTAGGCTTTACCGTTCCCACCGAACAGACTGCAGTCCCCGGCTCTTTCGCCAAGGACACATATGTGGCAATAGCCCAGGTCTACGGGGACGACCCTCTCCATGAGGTCCATTTCCAGCACCTTCTCGGTGGCTTGCGCATTACCGTCAATGAGCCCGGCATCAGCAAGATAACGCTGCGGGCAAACGGTGGCGAGCAGCTTTCCGGCGGAGCAGGCACCAGTACTGCATACAGGTGCTACGATTACTCCACAGGGATGTTCAGCCTGGACACTCAGGCCGAATCCATTGCTCTTGGCAACTACAATTACTTCTATCCCAACGAGGGCCCATCATATGTTACCCTTACCCCGGAAAGCGGCACTTTCATTCCCGGAGAGGAGTATTTCTTCGTTACGCGCCCCTGCACTCTCGAGAAGGGCTTCAGCCTGGACATGGAGAAGGCAGACGGCACAGGCGCACGTGTCAGTATCAACAAGCAGGTTGAGATACGCCGCGCCGAGTTCCGTACGCTGGATGAGATAGACAAGGACTACAACTGGGCCGGTGCCGGCATCAGCTTCGACAAGGATGTCATCGATCTCGAAGCCCAGTCCGGCGGCTTCCAGTTCGTGCTTACCTGCCCCGGCGAGTACACGATGGATCCCGTCGACGCAGAATGGCTTACGCAGATTGAGATGAATGATCCCGAGCACAGCTCGGATTACATCTATGAGCCATTCGACTGGAATTGGGCACTCAATTTCAACGCCCCGGAGTCCTACGGCACCCGCGGAGACGCACGCTTCGAAGGCCACCGTTATATGTTCGGTTACAAAGTAAATCCTTCAGCGTCATCCCGCAGCGCGTCCATCAACTTCCACTACAAGGGCACAACGTATACCCTTACCGTAAATCAGGCAGGACGCACCATTCCCGCCATCCCGAGGCACCATTTGGGAATGATATTCTGCACGCTGGACGGCAATATGACTTCCTTCTGGAAGTACGGCCCCTTCAATGACGCCGTCGATTATTTCGGACTGGACAAGTTCGATTATGTAGCCGGCTTCTCAGGGCAGAGGGGGTGCGATCAGCTACTTGGCGGCAAGAATCTCGGCTGGAGTTACACCGGAGGCTTATGGAACGTGGTCGACGGACGCGAAACCATAGCGGCCGGAGTAAACACCGAAGACAAGGGCCAGATGGTTATCGACCTGGCTAACCAGACGGACGACTACTATATGCCTCTCACCTCTATAGGTATCAGCTCCGTGTACAGCTCCGAATCCGCGACGGTTTCCGTGAACGTGGATGTATATGCCGCAAAAGCGGGCACGTATAAGCTTACGGGCCTCCTTATCGACGATTATGTCCTATCCGGAACTACGATGTCTGCATATCCTTATACCAGGATAGTCACCCAGATCGTACCTGATTACAAGGGCCAGGAAATTACATTCGCCGCCGACGGAACCACACAGAGCTTCAGCTTCGAAATTCCCGTCACGCCTGAATATCGAGGCTACGGCGGCACCTGGGGCATCCTGGAGAACTATTACCTCATGTTCTATGTCCGTGCCCAGTACGGCAGCCAGGCCGTAATCGGCAACGAAGAGAATGGCTGGTACATCGACAACTCCCGCCGCACCAACTTCGGCGAAACCGTCACCCCTGAAGTGCCGGGACTGTAAGCAGCCCCACCTCCATCCGATTTCCTTTAAACGGTCCCCCGCATCCTGCCCCCGCCAGGTGCGGGGTCCTTGTAGTTCCCCCGCCGCCTTCGGCATGCCTGAAGGTACAATTGCCGGCACCTTCGGGAAAGAAACAGGCGGATTTCCGGGCCGAAGGTGCCGGAGGATGGACCTTCGGGAAAGAAAGACTGCGATAGTTTGGAGATGTCAATAGGCTTGAGTATATTTGAAAAATAAAAAAACTTTTACTATGAGATTCTTTTTAATCACTACCGATCATCTTACCGATCGTCTGCTTTTCAAAGACGATAAAGATTTCAAACAAGGAATGAATTATGTGCCCGTGGCAGCAATGTCTGTGGGCGTGATTGTGTTGGCCTTTATCCTGATGTCTAATCACATACATTTCGTACTTCAGTGCGAAGACTATGAAGAGGCTAAGGTTTTTATTGACAGGTTCAAGCGATTGTATGGGTTTTATTACTGCCGGAAGTATCATGTTGAAGATTATCTCAGGCGTCTTTCAGTGGATATCAGGGAACTTTATATCCATGATGAATCCGTGCACAGAGGCATCGCTTATGTACAGTGCAACAGCGTCGCCGCAAACATTACGCCTCATGCATCTTTGTATGAATGGGGTACGGGCTCGACTTTTTTCCGTGAAATCAGTTCTTCAGGACGGCCATTGTCTGATTTCAGTCGCAGCAAACAAAGGCGTCTTCTTAGAAGTAAACAGCATCTTCCCCAGGAGTATTTAATATCGGAAGGTGGATATATCATCCCAGAATCGTATGTGCCCGTGACATTTGTTCAGGCACTATTCCGCACATCGAACAGATATAACTATTATCTAATCAACTCTTCCAAGGCCAAACAAAGACTGGAGAAGGATGCTGCGCCATCATTCAGGGATCAGGTAATCCTTGCGGCCATTCCTGATTTATGCATGAGCCTGTTCCGTGTCAGCAATATTAGCGAATTGTCTGATGATCATTTATCCGATTTCCTCAAGCAAGTCCGCCGACGTTTCAGTTCAGATGTAAAACAACTTGCCCGAGTGACAGGACTCTCATATGAGAGGGTATCCTCTCTTCTGGACCGGTTCTAATCCCGCCTCCATACATCTTTCCCGAAGGTGCCGGAGGATGGACCTTCGGGAAAGAAACAGGCGGATTTCCAGGCCGAAGGTGCCGGAGGATGGACCTTCGGGAAAGAAACAGGCGGATTTCCGGGCTGAAGGTGCCGGAGGATGGACCTTCGGGAAAGAAACGGGCGGATTTCCGGGCTGAAGGTGCCGGAGGATGGACCTTCGGGAAAGAAACGGGCGGATTTCCAGGCCGAAGGTGCCGGAGGATGGACCTTCAGGAAAGAAACAGGCGGATTTCCAGGCCGAAGGTGCTGGAGGATGGACCTTCAGGAAAGAAACAGGCGGATTTCCAGGCCGAAGGTGCCGGAGGATGGACCTTCGG
>JAFZVQ010000059.1 GCA_017617715.1 Bacteroidales bacterium
CAACGCTGCAATGGTGGATCGATTTATTGCAATGTCCGCGAAACACGCGAACTTGCGATTAAATAACACTGATTTCAAAGAACTTTTATTCTACGGCGTTCGCGCCGTGGCGTAACTTTTATAAAACTAACGAACTATTGAAACAGCACGTATATTCAATATGTCATTTCAAATATTACCAGCTATCCATCTCAAACAGCAATAGTTACTGGTACATTATTTAATGGTTCACTCAGAATCAGGAGTTTTTCTATTACCATAACGCATGGTATTCCGATTCAATAGTTTGTTACTTATGAGAAAAGTAGTATTAATTTTATTTCTTGTTTCATGCTCTCCTCTTTCCGAGCTAATTATTCAAGAGCCGAAAGAAGAATTGGTTTCCGCTGAACCTTGGACAAAATCCTCAGTCTATACTACAAGGTTAAATTATCATAAAGCTGTGCACTTTGCCCAATCAAACCACATTAATATGATTATCAAACACGTTCAGTTAAAAGATAGTCTTTATGTGCAAACTCTCAGCGCAGATGATTTCAATGCTTTAGGTTTTTCTCAGGAAGAGATTGATTTCAGTAATCAATATATCAATGTTATTAATGAGCAGTTAAAGCAGGACCTTTATGAGAAGTAAAGCCTTGTATTGCTTTTTTTAATTTTCAGACTGTGTTTCTCTCATGTCGAAAAGATTGTTGCCAAGTTGATGGGTTGAGCTGGGTTTTTGGGGGAATCATTCCTATTATTACAATTATTACAGTTATTACAAAAACACGACTCAATACGGGCAAGGTAGAGGCCATAGCGTTGTAAACCACATTTGTCCAATGGATCTATCTGAGTAATTATATCTGATTCACGTCAATAAAAGTGAAGGTTTTATAAATTGAGACTATTATTGCTATCCAGTTTATGTTTGTTTGTTCTCGCCTGCGAGGAACCGTACGTCCCTCCTACACCCGGGGGCGGCGGGCAGTCCGTGAAGAGCCCGGAGACCGTGGGGCAACCGCTGTCCGCCTGGACGGAAGGCACGCTCGACATCCATTTCATCAACACCTCCACCGGCGAATGCACTTTCCTGATATTCCCGGACGGCACGCAGATGCTGGTGGATGCGGCGGGCTCGCATGTTGCCACCGGTCCCGTGAACAGCACCACCAACACCGGCATCCGTTCACGCTGGGACCCCATGAAACAGAGCGGCTTCAGGGCGGGAAAGTTCATCGCAGATTACATCAGGGACTGCATGGCGTGGACCGGCAACAACACCCTGGACTACGTGCTCAACACCCACTTCCACGGCGACCATTTCGGCGGCACCACCGGCATGCCGGTGTCCGACCTGTCTTCCAGCTACGTCAAACAGAGCATGGCGGAGATTCTCGACCTGCTTCCGGCAGGGACGCTGATGGACCGCGGCTGGCCGTCCTACGACTACCCCTTCGACGTGCAGACAAAGGCCTCCAACGCCACCATAGTCAAGAATTACGTGACCGCCGTCAAGTGGCACGTGGACAACACGGGGCTGAAGGTGGAGCGCTTCAAGGCCGGTTCAGCCGACCAGATAACCCTGAAGGCACGGCCCGGCGACTACCCGGACTTCTCCGTCCGCAACATAATGGTGAACGGCGAGGTCTGGGACGGCACGGCCGAAGGCGGCTCCAAGGCCACCTTCCCCGCCCTCAAGGACATAGTCGTCGCCAACCCCAAGAGCGTCGGCAACGACGACTGCTGCCCGGAGGAGAACCACTGCACGACGGTGTTCAAGCTAAGTTACGGCAAATTCGATTTCTACCACGGCGGTGACGCCCAGTACGACGGCTGCTCCACTTTCGTATGGAAAGACATGGAGACTACCGCCGCCATGGCCGCCGGGCAGGTGGACGTGATGAAGGCCGACCACCACGGCGTGGGCAACACCAACGGCTACGGCTACGTGGCCAAGAACGGCCACGTCTGCGACGCCATCAAGCATCTTAACCCGCGCTGCTGGATCGTGAACAGCTGGACCGACGGACACCCCCGCCAGCCTGTGTATGAAGGGGTTACGAACCTCCTGCCGACCATGGACATCTTCATCACCAACACCTGCGACGCCATGCGCGCCTACGCCCGTTTCGGCCAGGTGAAGGGCTCCGACGGCCACATCGTGGTCCGCGTCGAGAAAGGCGGCGCCCGCTACTTCATCTACACCCTCACCGACTCCGACGGCCTCAAGACCGTCAGGCACATCGCCGGCCCCTACACCTCCAGGTAACCCTCAGCCTGTTATTCCGAGCACAACCCTTTGTCATTGAGCGCAGCGAAGAATCTCTCGCTCGACCTAGAGCGCCGAATATCAAACCACACTTCGACAGGTGTTTTCGCATTACCGGATTCTCCTGCAAAGCGAGGCAGCTCGCACATGAATATGTTCAGAATTCTTTTTATCTCATTTTTGAGGTGCGACGTGAACGGCTCGGGCTGTCTGTTCACGACACAGCCCTTATAAGGCCCACAGGAGCGAAATACCGCTTGTGACGTGAACAAATGGGGTGCGGCATTCACGTCACTGTTCGGGAAGGGAGATGCCCGATTAGGTCGGGGAAGGTCCCGAGCGACTTTGAAATTGCGAGCGAAGGCGAAGCAATTTTGTAGCAGGAGCGAGGGGCCTTCCCCGACCGGAGAGATTCTTCGCTGCAAGATTCTTCGCTTCGAGATTCTTCGCTTCGCTCAGAATGACAGGCGGAGGCTAGTTTGCGGTGATGAGGAGCTGGAGGGTTTCGGTGGCGCCGGTGGAGAGGCGGGCTTGGGCGGTGATGACGTGGGGGCCGGGGGTGAGGGTGACGGCGCTTGTGCCGGTCACGTCGGCGCTGTCAAAGGTCCAGGACTCTGAAAGGACGGACACGCCTGCTGGCAGGTTGAGCTGCAGGGGGAATGTAGCTCCGGCTGCGTAGGTGCCGTTGCCCGGATCATTTATGCACACGACTCCCATGTCGGCGAGCGAAGCGAATTCTGCAGCGCCCCCGCCGCCCGTATCGAAAATGGTTGCCGAGATGGCAATGGCAAAGCCTTCGATTTGTTTCCAATCACTATTCGTCCAACTGAGAGGGCTGAAACATGTGTTGCTTCCAGGTATCGTGCCCACAAAACCGTCATTAACCGGTTTGTTCACCATAGCGTAGCCTATATACAGGTCTTTTCCGGGAGGGAATACCACATTAAACTCTTTCAGGTCGACGGTGACCATTTCCAGTTTATGATTGGCTATAGTTACATTGGGAATTCTATGATTGAGCAGCCGGTCCTCGCCCGCATCGATAATAATGTAATAAGCCTCGGCGGAGGTGTAGGGCATAATGGACACGTCCATTACCTGACCGCCATTCTTCGGCAGCTCCGAGGCGGGGATATGGATTGCCGCCATCTCGCTTTCCGAAGGATTTCCCATTGCAAGAAATAATGACCCGTCAGGATCATAATAGCAATAATCAGTGATGCTGTCCGGCTTCAGCGACATATCGGCGAATGTGGTCCGCGGGGACACACTTACATTCAGTCCGGATGTCCTGTATCCGGACTTTGAGAAGCTGACATATGCGTTCTCATTATCGTAACCGGGAATTGGGATGGAGAAAGTGCCGTCGGCACCGGTCAGTGTCTCATAGACCTTCGGGCGCGCCTTGAACCTTTGAACCGTGTTCCCGGAAGCTTTGGAAGGCTCTCTCATGGCCACATAGACCCCGGAAAGCGGTTGTCCTTCAGTGTCGGTGACCGTGCCGCTGACTTTTTTCTCGACACTTGAGGCCATAAAAAACGACACCAGTCCGGATTCGTACTTAATGTCAGTCAGCAAGTAGCCGGTGTCGTTATTTTCCCAATCCACGGGCGAATATGTGTGTACGCCATTAGAACCGGGGAAAACCATATTAAAGACAGATCCGTTGTAATTGACCACAGAGGGAGATGCCGCACAGACCACGTAGAAGCATGGGTGCTCCTCATAAGTATTGATCATTTCCCACCACCACCAGTCATGCGGAGTCCGGCCGGCAACTTTGCGATTCATGGACTTGTCGACATGGTAGACCAACATACCCCTCGGCAGGGGATCGTCCCATTTGTTCCCGTCGCGGCACTCATAGACAAAGTACTCGCCCTCGGTGTCGGTGAAAGTCTTGTATGCTATGTCGTTGCGCACGGAGGGGAAACTCACTTCGCCCTCCGGCAGATACTTAATGTCATCCTCGGTCATCCACCCGAGTATAATACGTTCCTCGGCATTGAAATATGGCGGCGTACGACCATCGTTATTGTGGTTGCCGCCGCTCATGGTGGAGAAGGTTTTCAAGCCCGTGACCTGCCCGTTCTTTTCGTAATCGATGTCGTAGAAATCCGGAAGCCCCAGAGCGTGGCCGAATTCATGACAGAATGTGCCTATTCCACAGATATCGGCTCCGGAGTTACCTTTCAATTCAGAAGCGCAAAAATAGTTGAAAAGCTTTTTTCCGTCATACTCCGTGTTATCCATCACACGCGAATAGTGCGGCCAAATCGAGTCCTCCGATCCTCCGGCATTTTCAGCATATCCGGCATATATGAAACATGCGATATCCACAAAGCCGTCGTTGTTGAAATCGTATTTCGAGAAATCTATCTGGTCATTCAGCAAACGTGCCGCATCAACCATTGCTTTATTAGGCAGCAGGTCATGCATTTCTTCAGAATGAGCCCCGTAATACGACATTGAATGTGGAAGGTCCACCGGACCGTACACATCGAAGACTGGAGTGAAGGCTCCGTTGGAATTGTCCGTGTAAAAATCCCGTACGGAACCGGTGGCCCCGTTGTCTTTATAGCCCGGCTCATTGAGAAGCCTTGAGATTTGGCTGACCGGCGAAGCGATGGAAAACCTCACGTCGGTGAAATTTACCAGCAACACCGGAATATGGCGTTCTCCGTGGTTGAATTCCCAGGCGGCAGCGGCCTTGATTCCGTCTCTCTTCCTCTGATTCGACACCAGTTCACGCCTCATAGCTCCCTTCGCCTTGCGCACAGGGTCGACAGCCGCGTCGCGCCAGTAGCCGGCCACGTCCAGCTCCACGGCCTGGCTGGTGCCCGCCCTTGTGGTCCAGCTGAAAAACTCGTCGCCGTGGCGCTGCAGACGGACCACCGAGCCGTCGGGCTGCTTGTACAGGAAGACTCCCGGACAGGCAGGATCGGCGAGCGCGGCCGTGCCCAGGAGGAGAGCCGCAAAAGTGAGAATGATTACCCTGGCTTTCATGGCTACCTCTGAATTATGAAATACACGCCGTCGGACGTCTTGAGCCAGAGCAGCTTATCGCTTGTGCCGATCACGGTCGACTGATAATCGCGGACCACCGTGACCGCATCCTTCTCCTGCCGGACCACGTGCACCTCGAAGGTGTCGCCCTCCACGGCGTTTTCGTCAAAACCTGCCATCTTGTACACGGAAAGGGCGGCCGGATTGGCCAGACGGTACTCGAAACAGCCGTCGGCATCGACGACGCGGCTGCTCATGCGCCAGCCGTCACGCCCCAGGATGTAGTCCATGCCGTCCATTCCATAAATGCCGGGGGTGCTGACAGAAAGCATCTTGTCGACGCTGGCCTGGAACACAAGCACGCGCAGGCTGGCGCCGGACGGAGAAATGAAGTCCACCGTGGCGCTGCGGCCTTCCGCGCCCGTGTTCTCATCCACGCTGAAGCGTTCCGTCGCTTCGATCAGGGCCTTGGTGCCGGGGATATGGTGTATCCATGGGACCGGGATCTGCACCTCATAACCTACGTTGGAATTGGTGCGCACGGCAAACTCGCAGGCATGGTGATCCAGACGGATGTCCGCATCGTCGGAGAGGATGACGTCTTTCTGATCCTGCACGACCGGAAGCGAATATTCGTATTTACCGAGTTTGACGCGGAGGCTGCCCGTCCGCGAACCGATATCCTCATTGGGATCCAGCGCCCTTATGTACACGGCCACCGGGCCGGCCGGGCCACTTGTCACGTCAAGCGTCATCCATTTCGCCCCTTCGCTTATTTCAATGCTCCACTCGAGCGGGGTGTTGAACTTCAAGACGGAGGATGCGGTCCCGTAGAGGCGTATCTCGGACGGCTGGAAGAAGCTGTCCATGCCCCCTTGCGTGACGGTGGTGCGCAGTTCCCGGGATCCGGAACGCACCACTACTTCCCCGCTGCGGTCTTCTTTGGCGGTGTTGTAGTCGAAAGCAAGCTTTATCGTGCCGCCGCCCTTTGAAGCGTTCTTTTCGGGGGCCTCGATCCTGGCCCAGTCCATGTGTTCAAGGGCTACGGTCCACTTGACGTCACAATCCACGGACAGCGTGAGGTTCTTGGTCATAGCGCCGCAGGTCGCATCGCCGGACACCTCGAGCACTTCGGGTTCCCGTTCGAACAGGGACGAGCAGCCCGGGCACAGAAGCAGCGCGACTACGGCGGATATGATTGTTCTTACGTTCATATGCCGTACGCTGCTATCGCTCCAGGCGGACTACTATCGAGAGGGGAAGGACCTTGCCGAAAGAATCGTTGAGAGCCAGCTCGCCCGAAGTGATAGTGTCGGGAGCGCCGGCTTTTATGCCGAAGGCCTCGCGGACGAGGGTCTCGCCGAGGGCGGCGCTGTAGCCGTTGGAGTAGAGGTTGAGCACCATGAAGGAGCCGCGGGGCTTGAGGATGGCGCTGACGGTGCGGAGCATGTCGAAGAGGCACTCGTCGAGCTTCCATTTTTCGCCGTCGGGGCCGTGGCCGTAGGCGGGGGGATCGAGGATGATGCCGTCGTAGAGGTTGCCGCGGCGCGCTTCCCTGCGGGCGAATTTCATCGCATCCTCGATTATCCATTTTATGCCGTCCATGCCGCTGCGTTCCATGTTCTGGCGGGCCCAGGTGACCACCTGGCGGACGGAATCGAGGTGCGTGACTTCCGCTCCGCCGGCCCTCGCCGCCAGCGACGCCGCCCCGGTGTAGGCAAAGAGGTTCAGCACCTTCGGCCGCTCCTTCTCCCGGCACTTCGCGAAGATAAACTCCCAGTTCGGCGCCTGCTCCGGGAACACCCCGACATGCTTAAAGGATGTTAATCCTAATCTTAATGAAATATCTTTATACCTGATCCACCACTGATCGTCCATGCGGCGGAGGCGGTCCCAGGTGCCGCTGTCCTCCTTGCCGGCCTTGCCGAAGCCGGCGCCGGGGCGGAAGCGGGTGTGCGAGAGGCGGTCCCACTCGCTATGGGGCAACGACTTGCCCCAGAGCGCCTTGGGCTCGGGGCGCGCCAGCACGAATGCGCCGAAGCGCTCCAGCTTCTCGCCCGCGCCGCTGTCCAGCAGCTCATAATCTTTCCAGGAGGATGAAGGGAACTCTATCATATCAATTCACTTCCGGTTCAACCTTGGTACCTATAGGCGCCATGCGGCTGTTGTCGTTGTACCACCACACTCTGTTACCACTGGTCCAATGGTCTGGCAGGACAAGTAAATTAAGATTCGGCGGCGTTCCGTAGGTATTCAAGACAAAGACAAACACGAACAGATTGTCACGGTTGTAGGTGTTTTTCAGCGTTCCGTTATAAGTAAACGAAGTTGTGGCGCCATCGGACGGGATACTGAACGTTTCGTAATCATATAGACCGGAGGTAAACATGATACGCGCGATGTAATCGTGGTTGCCGCCGCCCGACTGGGGATACTGCTGTATACTCACGTTCCTTTCAACCAGCATCGCTACAATGCAGTAAGATCCGGCCATCGCACCGTATACATCCACGTCAACCTTGATGTTGTCGCCGTCAACCGTGGAAGCTACGCCGATAGAGGTAACGGGCCGGTAATAATCGTTGGTGTTGGAAATGGCAGACCTGATATCGGTCAGCATCTTTTCTGCGTCGCTTATATTGTTCAGTATCTTTGTGCGTCCGTCGATAAAGCCATTGGGATGCGCGCTAACAGAGTAACATCCGCTCAAAACTGTGGGGAATGAGTAGAGCTTGCTGTCTTTCGCATGGATTACCGCATAGTTGAAAGAGTCGCCCATTTCCGTTTTTATAGCCTCGAAGGCATTAGTCATAGAGAAACTCTTTTGACAGGTCGTGGATGTGAAAATGACGCCGGAATTATGCCTGACGGGGATAACAGCCCTTGAGCAGGCGGCCTGAGTGACGGTGAAAGTCTCGGTCTGGCCGTCAGAGGAGAAGGAAATGGTACCATTGCGCTCCGCCCCGTAATTAGCCTTTACAAGGAAAGTGTAAGTGCGGCCGAATTTGGTGTCGCCCTTGGAGTCGGAAAGGACAAGCCAATCGCAGTCGGGCGTAACGTTGATGTCCGAGAAAGAAGTGGCGACGACATCGAAGGATTCGGCGTAATCCGAAGCATTGATACTCGTTGACGAAATGGAGAGCGCGTTATCCTCCCACTCAAGGCCTTTGTCTGCCTCCATGAGGGTGCGGAAGCATGCACGCTTGATTTCTACCTGCTTGTCTATCTTACGGCGGAGGATTTTTCCGTCGGAGCGCTCGAACAGCAAATCGAAGCCTTCATAGGTGTGGGGGAGCATGACGAAATAATAGTCCGCCCCTGTTTCGAAGGTGCCGCCATCGGCCGGGACTAAATCTATGATAGATTCCTCCGGTTTATTCTGGCTGTTCCAGTAAGCGATTATTTTGCCGGCGCGGGAATCATAATCCAAACTGACTATTCCGGCGAGGCGGTCGTCATTGTAAGCCTTGACATAGGCTTTGGTGACGCCAGGGGTGGTCAGGGAGAATTTTATGCCTCCCAGAGGATGGTTGAACACCAGTTCGTCGGTCGTGGTTGTGGCAGCGGCTATGTAGAGTTTGTCCGGGAATGTACCGGCCACCGCAGTTTGGTGGAACGGCAGCACGGCACTTCCGCTGAACTCATAATAGCTGTCCATTATGATATTTTCTTCATCGTAGGGATAAATAGCCCAAATCTGTGAGTACTCGGAATCCGGCATTATACCACGGAACTCTGCGGAAGCCGCAGGCTCATTATTGGTGGACACAAACTTGTTTCCGCCTTTTACCCACGATCCGGAACCGGTCTTTCTCACTACGCTGATAGCTTCTCCCGGCGACCAGAACACCTTGCCGTCCGCCTGGCGGACAGTCTTTGAGGCATCGTCGCTGCAAACGGCACGCAGGATTACTTCCTCTCCATCGGGGGTCACGGAAAACTCTGGTTTATCGACACTGCAGGCACACGCCACAAGCACAAGTGCAAAAATGTATAATTTTTTCATCGTCCGGTCCTCCTAGAAAATCAGTTCATCATAAGTATCCTCGAGGCTTCCCGGGATGCCTGTGCTCTGGCACAGCAAAAAAACCGGCAATAATTCTTCTGACGAAAAATCCGGCTTGTCGTAAGGCATTTTCATTGTATGATTCATCTCAGGACAAAGATATGGATATTTTTGCTAAATTTGCGCCGGAAAAAAGATAAACCTATTATATATTATGCAACAGCACATTGATTCCTACGATTTCACCGGCAAAAAGGCGATCGTACGCGTGGACTTCAACGTCCCCCTCAACGAGAATTTCGAAATCACCGACGACACCCGCATCCGTGCGGCAATGCCCACCCTCAAGAAGGTGCTCGCAGGCGGTGGTGCCCTCATAATCATGTCCCACCTCGGACGTCCGAAGGGAGTGGCCGACAAGTTCTCCCTCCGCCACATTCTCGCCCACGTGTCCGAATGCCTCGGAGTGCCCGTGAAGTTCGCCCCTGACTGCCAGAAGGCACAGGCCGAAGTCGCGGCCCTGAAGCCCGGCGAGGCCCTCCTGCTCGAGAACCTCCGCTTCTACGCCGAGGAGGAAGGCAAGCCCCGCGGACTCGCCGAAGATGCCTCCGACGAGGAAAAGAAGGCCGCGAAGGCTGCCGTCAAGGCTTCCCAGAAGGAGTTCGTCAAGACCCTCGCCTCCTACGCCGACTGCTACATCAACGACGCTTTCGGCACCGCCCACCGCGCCCACGCCTCCACCGCCCTCATCGCCGACTACTTCCCTGAGGACAAGATGTTCGGCTACCTGATGGAAGGCGAAATCAAGGCTATCGACAACGTGCTCAAGAACGCCCAGCACCCCTTCACCGCTATCATCGGCGGCAGCAAGGTGTCCAGCAAGCTCGCAGTGCTCGAGAACATGCTCGAGAAAGTGGACAACCTCATCATCGGCGGCGGCATGGGCTACACCTTCATCAAGGCCGAAGGCGGCAAGATCGGCAACTCCCTGCATGAGGACGAGCTCATCCCCCAGGCACAAGAAATCATGGCAAAGGCAAAGGAGAAAGGCGTCAACATCTACCTTTCCGTCCAGACCCTCGTGGCCGACGACTTCAGCGCCGACGCCCACACCCAGATCGTTCCGTCCCATGAGATTCCCGAGGGCTGGGAAGGCGTCGATGCCGGTCCCGCTTCCCTCGAGCGCTGGGGCAAGGTGATCCTCGACTCCAAGACCGTCCTCTGGAACGGCCCCGTGGGAGTGTTTGAAATCGCTCCTTTCGCAGGCGGCACCCTCAAGATCGCCGAATTCCTCGCCAAGGCCACCGAAAAGGGCGCCTACACCCTCGTGGGCGGCGGTGACTCCGTCGCAGCCGTGACCCAGATGGGCTTCGCAAAGAAGGTCAGCTACGTGAGCACCGGCGGCGGCGCCATGCTCGAAGCCCTCGAAGGCAAAGAACTCCCCGGTATCGCAGCAATCAACAAATAATACCATGATAAAAAAGACAATGCGCTACAGCGCACCTGAATCGGAAGTCCTCGTAATAGGGTTCGGGGACATTCTGTGCCAAAGCCCGCAAAACGGCGAAGACATCAATGACCCTGTCAACTGGTCCGGTCGCGATGGCTGGAGTTAATATGGACACGACCATGAAAAAGATCAGCATCATCGCATTGCTCGCCATGGCAGCCATGGCCGCATTCTCCTGCAAGCAGGAAGCCGCAATCGAAGAGGCCACTGCCACCAAGGTGGTGACCGCCTTCACCGACCAGGACGTCACCCCCGACACCAAGACCACCCTCAGCGGTGTCACGGTGCTCTGGTGCTCTACCGACGAGGTGGTGGCCAGCGACGGCAACAACAACCTCTACACTTCCACCGGCACCACGGTCAACGAGTCCGGCAAGAAGGCTGAATTCACCTTCAGAGGCTTCCCCGCCACGGCCGGCATCGGCATCCTGGCCTATCCCGCCGCTTCAGTGACCGCGATCGACGACAAGGCTATGGTCGTCAGCGCCTCCATTCCCACCGTCCAGACCGCAAAGGCCGACAGTTTCGCCGAAGGCGCCAACCTCTCAGTAGCCACAGGTGATGTCGAGACGCCCATATTCAGGAATGCCGGCGGCCTGCTCAGCCTCAAGATCAAGAACGACAACATCAAGTCCGTGAAGCTTGTCGCCAACGAGCCCATGACCGGCGGCACCGCCCAGGTGTCCGCTGTGGCCCCCTACGGCACGCAAGTGTCCGGCGGCGAGTGCGAAGTCGAGCTGGCCGGCGGCCTCAGGAACGGCGTGACCTACTACGCAGTAGTGTATCCCGGCACCTACACCGGCCTGACCATATTCATCAACGACAACGACGGCCGCACCGCCACCTACACCAACCCCAACGCCCTCACCGTGGAGCGCAACGCCAACCTCTTCATCGCCGAACTGACCGTTCCCGACAGCAAGTGGGAGAAGGTTGAAAAGGGCGACACATGGGCGTACACCTTCACCAGCAAAGCCATCACCGCCACCGGCGACGTAGTGCTTTCCGGCACCACCGACCAGACCTGGACAGTGGCCGGCGACGGCGACTACTTCGGCTATGACGGCACCAAGGGCCAGCAGCTCGGCTCCGGCAGCGCTCCGTTCACCACCCTGTCGCTCAGCACCAACTTCGGCAAGACCTTCGGCGTCACCGACGTGATCCTGAACACCTCCGGCGCTTCCAGCATCGCAGCCACCCTGTCCGTCTCCGTTGGCGGCACCGACTTCGTGTATGACGGAGATCCCACGGCGCCCGTGACATCCGTCGCCCTGACCAACGTCGCCACCGAATACAGGTTCGTGGCAGCCGACGGCGGCCTCCACACCGGCGACATCGTGGTCTCGTACGAGCAGACCTCATCCAAGGCCATCTACTTGAAGAGCATCACCGTGAACCCCGACACCCGCGAGCAGGTTGCGACTCCTACGTTCACCCCTGGAGCAGGCGTGGTCAGCGCCGGCACCGTGGTGACCATTTCCACCACCACCTCAGGTGCGACCATCTACTACACCACCGACGGCTCCACCCCGACAGCGAACAGCACCTCCGGCACCAGCGTCACCGTAAGCGACGGCATGACCATCAAGGCCTTCGCGGTCAAGGACGGCATGCGTGATTCCGAAGTCGCGAGCGCGACCTACACCGTGGGCACGTCCAACGGCGACGGCACCTTCGAGCACCCGTTCAACATCGCCGGCGCCAAGGGTTACATCGACAGCGGCAAGACCGATGCGGTGTACGTGGCCGGCATCGTCTCGAGCATAGTGAAGCAGTACAACGCCGAATTCGGCAACGCCCAGTTCTGGATTTCCGACGACGGCAAGACCGACGATTTCGAGGCCTACAACGCCTACTTCCTCGGCAACAAGTCCTGGACCACGGCCAACAACGTGATCAAGGTCGGCGACGCCGTGGTTCTCTACGGCAAGCTCACCAAGTACAACACCACCTACGAGACGTCCAACAAGAACGCCTATCTCTACTCCCTGAACGGATCCACTGTCGATGACGTTCCGGTGGTCACGAAGACCGACATCACCGGCGTGTCCGCCGACGGAGTGTCGAACCAGACTACCACCGTGACCATTGATGGCGGCACCGGCTGGACCGCATCCGTCGCCGCCGACGGCACCGTCGTGACCGCCGCCTCCATCTCCGGCACCACGATCACCTATTCGGTGGCGCAGAACACCGGCTCCGCCCGTTCCGGCGCCATCACCTTGACGCTCACCAACAACGCCGATGCCACGCGAGTCCTGACCGAAACTATCACCGTGTCCCAGCTTGGCTCCGGCTCCGCCGCCCACGCGTACGTCAAGGTGACGGACACCAAGGATATCACCGACGGTGATTACCTGATAGTCAACGAGACTGCCGGTGTGGCATTCAACGGAGAATTGTCGAGCTTCGACTCGGCCGGAAACGTGATTTCCGTCAAGATTTCTTCCGGAAGCATCGAGGCCACCGACGCCGTGAATAAAGCCAGGTTCACCATCAACAGCATGTCTGGCGGCTATTCTATTTGCGGCACCAGCGGCAAGTACATCGGAGTGGATGGCTATAGCAATGGCCTGAAGACCAAGAATGACGCAGTTGCTAATGCCATATCCATAAGCTCAGGCAACGTTCTCATCTCCATCACCTTCTCCGAAGGCACGATGACGCTGAAGTACAACAAGTCCAGCGACCAGAACCGCTTCCGCTACTACAAGTCCGGCCAGCAGAACATCCAGCTCTACAAGTACCAGTAGCAGCAAGGTCCTCCAGCCTGTAAAAGTCCGTGAGTCTTTTCCGCCTCACGGACTTTTTTTTTGTCATTCTGAGCGAAGCGAAGAATCTTACAGCGAAGAATCTCTCCCTCGTCATGCCCGACCTGGTCGGGCATCTCCCTTCTCCGACAGCGACGTGAATGCCGCACCCCATTTGTTCACGTCGCAAGCGGTTTTTCGCTCATGAAGGCCTTAAAAGGGCTGTGTCGTGAACAGACAGCCCGAGCCGTTCACGTCGCACCTCAAAAATGAGATAAAAAGAATTCTGAATGCGATTCTTTCGAAAGATACTTTTTACCTCCTTTAAAAATTCACAAAATCTGCATCCTGCTATTGCCCGAGCCGATTTCTTTTCATAGTTTTGCAGAAAACACATAAACAGTTTTACTATGGAAAACAACAATCTTACTCCAGAGCAATTCGCTCAGTACGAAGCCATCGTCAATGAGTACGACCGCTATCGCAAACTCTCCCAGGAGGAGAAAGAAGACCTCATCATCCGTATCGCCACCAGCACCTACATCGACCTGTTGAGTGACTGGGCATTCAAACATGTCTTCGGGCATAACGAGAAAAACCTTATGCTGCTGCTCAATGACATTCTCCCTGAAGAGATTGTCCATATTGAATACGACACCAATGAAATCGACATGTGGAAGGGGGATGACAAGAAGGTCATCATGGACGTCCTGTGCCACACGAAGGATGGCAGGAAGATTATCGTCGAGATGCAGCGCGGGGACAAGGCATTCATCCGGAACAGGCTCCTATACTACTCTGCTGCGATGATTCACACTCAACTGTCAACGGGTGATTCTTATGGAAAACTGAAGCCGGTATATGTGATCTGCTTCATGAACTTCCGCACCAGACATGAAAAGGACAAACTGATTTATCGTTTTGGAAGCCGTGAAGAAGAGGGAGAACTGTATAACAATATTCAGAACATATTCATGTGCGAGCTGCCTCGTTTTGCAGGAGAGTCGGGGAAAGCGAAAACACCTGTCGAAGTATGGTTTGATATTCTGCAAAATATGAGTAATTTTGCCACAAGACCGGAGTCGTATGGCAAGAAGTATGATTCGATATTCGAGTCCAGCCTTCAGTCTCCGATACCTGAAAAAGAAAAGCTACAATACTTTCGCTCTATGTTCGACGACGATATACGTTCATACCTCACCGATGAGGACCGTCAGGAAATCTTCGCCAAGGGGGTTGAAGAGGGGAAAACTGAAAGGTCTGCAGAGATGGCCAAGGCGCTTAAAGAGCTTGGTGATCCCGATGACAAGATTGCTCAAGTTTCCGGATTAAGCCTTGAGGAGATTTCGGCTCTCTAGCCCACATTGCAGCGAGTAGCGCGCTAACCGCCTGATTTTGAAGGTGGGTGTTTTTCGGGAGGTTGCTCCCGGAGCCACACAGATTTTATCGAACAGACCGGATGCGGGGTTATGCCGAGGGTCTCCTGGATTATCCAAGAGGCCCTCTGCGGTAATCTCGGGGCCATCCGGGAGCGGATGCAGTGAAAGCCCTCCAGTTTGGAGGAAAAAGTTGCCATTCGGGAGCGAATTCGGTGAGAACCCTCCCGTTTGGAGGGCAGGGGCTAAATGTCTCGGACGCAGCGGGGCGTTGTCACAGTGTGGGAGGAGTTGGGATTGGCCATGAGGAGTTTCTGCGTACTCATGCCCCAACCCCATCGATTATTCACCTTACGGGTGCCATCCGAGCCAAAAGACCAGTGCGTGCGGGAAGGGAAGAAATTGCCTTTGATGAATGTCTTATCACTCTTACTGTCATTAGCGCCTACATACAGTCTGGGAATAATAGTCCATAATAGTGCCAATTCACGGACATTAGGAAGACGGTAGCCAGTTGGACAAACATGGAACTCGGAATCAAGGCCGTCAAAATTCATATCCAAATAGTCATTTAACGGTTTGGCCCACTTAATTTCGTATGTGGTTCCATTAAAGGTATGACTTTCAGGAATGGCTGAAGTCGTGGACACAGGAGCTGTTTCGAAACCGCGCGAAAGACATGCCATCTTGCTGTTCTCATCATGTCCGACCAATTCATGAATGACAGGCTCCCGCAAGGATGTAGTATTAATGCGAGAACAATCAAACCTGAAAAAAACGTTAGCAGTATAGTCCCCGGTATAATCAGTCGTAATGGAACCATCAGTGTTGAGTAACATACGATGAGGGACAACAAAGGATTCAGGTATCACATCAGCAGGCGCAAAAGAAATATCCTTAATTGTTCCGTTATCATTATAATAGCCCAAGTTGCGCACACAGCGGGTGCTGAAAACTCTCGTCTGTTCCTTATTATTATCCCAATAACTGTAGTGGCTACCGTTGATGCCCTCTTCGGCCCATACAGTACGTACAAAGGCATTGCTGTTGCCTGCGCCGTATGTGGAGATATCATCGGCTTTAATTTCACCCTGGAATTGATTGCTGGCCAGGATGTGCTGACGCCAAACATCCGTAACATTGCTTGACTGCTGCTCAGCAGACCTTTGATATAAACGCGCATCACCTTCAATACCGTAAGAGCCCATGAAGATTCCCATCAACTGGATATCTGAGGCCATATACCAGCGGATTTCCTCCGGATCGATTATGCCGTCGCCATCGTTATCACGGTTACGGGACAAGCAACTATATCGAAGATAATTATAATCCTCTCCATGGGGGCCGGGGCTGGTGCTGCTCCACAGTCTGGATGTTGTATTTTCCGCTCTCAGATTGAGATAGTGATCCCACCGGCTCTCCTCATAGGAGCGATGCCCAGGGCCATCACCGACAGGGATTTCCACCCCATCTGGATCATATATTTTCCAGATTTTTAACGTATTCAGACGTCCGTTTTCCAAACTGGTATTGCCATTGTTTTCATAGTCCTTGTTTTTCCAATAGGTCGATTCTCCTGTTTCCAAATCATCATCCTCAAACTCAAGGCCCCATGCGGATGCCAAACCAGCAGCCTCTTGAATGGCATAGATACTCTGGATAGAGCGCTGCTGCAAAGTAAAGGACGAGCCAATCTTCATGCTCTCTCCATCTGCAGACTTGCTCTGGGAAGAAAGAATATGCATACGACGCATAGGCTGGTTGACCATGTGTGTCTTCCAAAGGGTTGGAATGTATACATTGGTGAGTGGATGCTTCTCATAGTAAAACTCGCTGACAAAGGCCGTCACTGAAATCTTAGGTCCTGAAGGATCATTGTCAAAATCGTTGTTAGGCTCAAAATCCGGGTCATAGCCAGGGTCGCCCGGCTGCAAAGCCGCTTTCGCCTTGTCAATATCATATTGCTGCTTCTGGTGCCTCAGGTAATCCACCAACTCATCGACATACATGGTCCGTGTCTTGTCCGTGCGGTCTAATCCATAATAATCCGGATGGTCATGCGGTTTATAAACAAAGCGCTGATTAGCATAATAATTATTGTTCGACGGATCAATGTCATTGACGTGAAACTCCACCCATTTATAGTCAAGCTTTGTAATACTTGTGGGCGGGCCATCACCATCCGGATTGAATGGTGTTTCCACATACCAGCTGATACCGTCGGGGTCAGCCATATAATCGGCATGAAAAGAAATAACCTGAGTACAGTAATGGCAATCGCAGTCGAATACCTCCTCCATAGCCACAACTACCTTTCCAGTTGCACCAGGCTCATTCTCTGCCAGGCTTCCGGAGCCACCATCATTAGCTTCCACTTCCGCACGGATGTCCGAAGCGCCGTTGATAAAAATATTGTAAATGTATTTATGATTGCGGAGAATGCTGAAATCTCCGAAACTGCCACCGTGGGCAACATCAAAATTACCAAGATGGATGACATACCTGACATTGGCATCCAATGTGGCATTATCGTTCGTCACCTCATTAGCTTCTCCGGCATTGAGGGTATTACTGATGTTCATCACTATCTTGCCCGTGATGACTACGTATGTGGAACGAGCGTCGGCATATTCAAAAGCTCCGTTACTGAATAGATAATACGTCCCTCCATGACTATCCAAACTGCCAATATCAGGTTTTACCTGCCTGTCCCTGAATGGATAGGGATTATAATCACCCGGATCATCCAAACTCCCGTTACTATTTGCATCGTTAGCTACCCAGCCATTGGTCGGGGTTTTGATTGGAGCCTTTCGGTTCTCCATCATATAAAAGGAGAAACTATGTGTGGATACTTTGGTCACACCGTCAGCATAAACGTCTCCAGGTTTGGATGTGAGCGTTTCTTTCTCAAAACCGACAGCGTCCGTCGAGAAAAATTGATCGGGGAGAACAGTCGCAGCGTCATCGTAGGGATCTGATGAAGACGCCGGGGTCCTTTCCAGCAGGTAACTACAGAGCGGTACGTTGACCACCTGCCACCTGTCCGGAGTAAACGATCTGATAGAAGCCCCTTCCGTAATACGAACATTGAATGTGACTTTTGCGTACAAGCGGTGAAGAATCAACGTTTTGCCATTGATATGATTGGCCGCAGAAGGATTACTTGAAATTGTAACACCATCCACCAGTCCGGTCATCATGAAATAACCCGAATTGGCGGCAACCTCACTTCGCACCTGCGCCGCCACCATATTTTCTACTTCGGAAAGGGTTTTTACAGTGGAGAGCAATTCGGGCGAAACATCAAGATCTTCCGGATTCATATTAGCGACAGCAACCACGGTGCAACCTGTTGCGCTGGATGTCTTGATATGAATGGTACCATTAGTGGTAGGAGAGGTATCAGTTGCCATATTGGCAACCGTCCAATAATTGGAAATGCCCGCAGAGGCCAAGCTGCCATCCTGATCCAGATTGGAGCCCTCAAAATAATGCCCGTAAATCTTTTTATTCGAACTGTCGAAAACTAACAAATAAATATTGTAGACATTAGATTCCTGAGCCATTGTCAGCTGGCCGCGGGTCATAACGCTCACGTCGGGACTAGGAGTGCCGAAAGGGATAACGACATCAACCATGCCGTCTTCATCGGCGGAATTATCATTTTCCCATCCTATTTCTTTAGTACATGCGCACACGCATACGAATGCGGCCAGAATAAAGACGATATTTATCAGAATCCTTTTCATGCCGAAATCATTTAAATGTATGGGTTGGCGAGGCGTTTGCAGCTGCCCAGGCGTCAGTCCATGTGGAATTATCCACCTGGAAACTAAGAGTTCCGTCAATTGCGGCATAATAGACGTTAATTACAACGTTAATGCTTTCATTTCGTGTCATGTGCACGAGAGGCACCGCCTTGTGGCTATCACTCTCCAGGCGGCTGAGAAGGCCGCCGAAATCTTTCAATTCTCCGAAGAAAAGATACTGACGGTCTTGTTTTGGACCATCAGAAGCTGGACTATTTGTCGTTCTCAAAAATGACTTTTTAGCGTCATCAGCGTTCGATTGAATATATCTCTTGTTTCCACTCACAATCTGATACATACGGACAAGGTTTTCCCCATTCAAATCTGACGGAAACTTCGTTTTATCGTTAATCGCTCCCTTTTCAAAATAAAGGCCAGTTATACTCGATCCAGAAACCGGGTTGTTGGCGGAAGTACTTAGGGCAAGGCCGTCTATTTTATAATTCCCGCCGGCTAACTTACTCAGCCTTCTGAAATAAGTTGATCTGGCACCGGTGTAATCAAATGTTGCACTCTGGGAAGCATTTGAATCAATGCCATTCCATGCAGAATAACCGGAATTGGAGGTGCCCGTACCAGTATATGAATAATCTACATAGGTGAAAGGATTCGTTTCCTCGTATATGGCTTCCATACGAGAAAAGAGAGGCGCATATGTGGCATACCCCGTACTTTCCCATGCCAGGTTCGTGCCCCCGATAGCATAATATAGACGCCCGTATCGAGTGTTTTTTTGCGGGTTGACCAAGAGAATGTCCACTCCTTCCCCTTCGTCTATTGCACACAACGTCGAATAGTTCAGTACGCCGAAAGGCCTGTTACCAAGACTGAGTTCCAAGTTGGACAAGCCCTCAGAAGAACGGTCCAGAGTAAGCTTGGCATATACCTTATAAACGTTGGTTGAGACCCCTTCGTACATGTATTGGGAATAAACTACACTTTCGGTATTTGCACTAACCGTCACAGAATTCTGCGCATAAGCCGGCATTGTCCTATATGTTACACCGGCAGGGACAACAGGAAGGCCGTCACCGTCTTTACGTTCAATCAAATATGCCTTGTCCGGATTAATGTGGCTGAAGGACAGCTCTTTCACTTTTACCGGATACGAGGTGCTGTTGTTGACTATTACGTTGAATTGTACAACCGGACGATGCAGGTCAATGGTTGCCGATGCCGTGGAAATGCCTAATGGAATCTCCACATGTCCGGTCAACAACATTGAACTGGAAGGGCTTCCGGGCACATTTGTGCCCGTCATAGTCTTCAATTGTTTATCGATAAAGCCTGAAAAAGAATCGCCGACCGAAACTTTGGCTTCTTCACCAGTCGAGCCAATTTGATGAGATCCATCCTGCCACGTCGTATCGTCATAATTGGCATAGGCGTAGGCATGGTAATTGCCGGGAAGCAAGCTGCTGAAGGATATGACATCATTGGTTTGTGGGCTATTGGAATAATCATCCGCCAACGCTTTAGTGACTATACCTACTACTTTACCGGTATTATCTGTCAAGACGACAAGAAGGTTATTGAATTGTCCGCCGTTGAGCGTGGTTGGAGTGTAAGCTTTTGTCTCCAGGCTGATTTCATCCCGCGAATCGACAAAGAGGATGATACTGCTTCGCTCCGACGCAGAAGACTTATCAGTGGAATCCAGCTCTTTCTGACAGGATTCCACCGCAAGGAGTGCGGCGCCAAGCGTCAATATTATCATCCATTTTCTCATCATTCGAAAATGATATCGTCCGTAGTTACCTGAACCTCATCCCAGGGGACAGTCCGCACAGTAATATTCACGCCACTACGGCTCAAATCAACATAATAATTATACACATAGTTAGGGTTCCATGATACTCCCGCCACATCCAACTGATTCAAAACGCCATAGAAATTCACCTCTGAAGTAATGGGCGCTTCATCGTTGTATGCAACAGAGTACCGCAGGGTCACATCAGTAGATAAATTCTGCGGAATCATGTAATACCACCCCATCTGAAGATAATCATCGGGGTCGCTGGTGTTCGCAGGATACGGAACCTCCTTCCTTGTGGTCGGATCCGACGAATCGGCACTCCAGGAATGGACGGTGGTGACCACGCCATCCGTCCATTGTCCTAACGTTATCGCCGGATTATCTCCCACGAGATGTGCATCCACCCTTAAGCTACCATTGGCCACCACATTATCCAAGCTAAAACTCGTCAGGTAATAGTGGTCAGAAGCATCGGAAGAGGCCTTGGAGAACAGGAAACGAACTGCAGCTGTCGCATGATTAAAATATAATGGAACCGGATTCTTACCCTGGTCTGCAGGCTTTCGGGATGCACGCGCCACCATAAGGTCACAGTTTTTGCTTGCCTGATGAACAACAGTGAGATGGTACATGTCATCTTTGTATATTTCCGCCGATGATGGGTTGTATGGGAAAACAGCCGCAAAACAGTAAATACCATTATCCTTCCAATACTTCAGCGGGGTATAATTCCACACACTGTGGTTATGATCCAGATTCCCATCATTATCTATATCAAGGACATCATCGCAAGTCAGTTCTTCGTTGGTAAAAATAGAAATCGGATTCAAGTTAATAACTTCTTCCCAAATTCCGAAAACACTCACATGTTTATTGAAATCCACAAGAACGGTGGAATCTGCAGGAACTTCCGATCCTGTCTTTGTGTGTACCGAAACATCGGGAGCTGAGAACAGAATGGGACTCCCGGTTCCTTCGCCCGCCGAAGAAGACAGAGGCTCCCTCTCACATCCGGCAAGCAGTGCGAGCACAACAGGCAGTATGTACGGGAAAACTCTCATGTTTACAGGTGGTAATTATTCGGCGAGCCCCACGAAGTCCATTGAACCTGGAAAATAATAGGATCGTCTGGCTTAATGGTGATGGAATATGTATAGTGGTGATTCTCCTCCCATTCCGCCGTGGCAGGTGAGAAGATATCAGACATTTTGATAGTATAAATATTTGTCAGGGGCGAAGTCAAGCCCGAGAACATGATAGTGTATTCAATCCTGAGTTTTGAATCCTCAAGGGTCTGGGGCATAGGCATGATACCCGGAAGGGTCTGATAAGATGTCGTGAGAACCAGGTCTCCAGAGTATGCGTTCATATTACCGGGGGCTCCGGTGGGAGCGGTCCAACCGGTACTTTGGTTGTGGACTGCAGTATACTTAACGTTGTTGAGAGTTATGGATTTGAGCTTGACAGTATACTTAGGATGATCCGCATCCTCACCTTCTCCATACAGTTTTTTAACCTTGAATTCAATCAGGCTCAAGGTGTGGTGGAATGTGAAACTAACCGCTTCGTCCAGATCCTGCTTGGACTCGCTTTCCACCAGGTCGGACACTAGTAGATCTGTTTGTCCGTCAGTTACAGTGAAACGGATATCGGGAATCCCGACAGATTCGTTTGTGTAGCTTGAACTTAATCCGCTATCACGAAGAGTCAGGTTCGAATCATTATATGGACTATACGCCCAGAAGGAGATGGTATTTTCGATATTGTTGGGCCAGTATTTTAGTGGAGAATAGGAATAGCTATCGCTCAAAGCGGTATAGGTAACATCCTCGTTGAACATAAAGTTCGGAGTACAGGTCGAAGCATTCCAAGCTCCATGTGTCCCGTTGATGATTCCTGGCTGATAGAAAGCAAAGACGCCGAAGGTCGTACCGTTAGGCAATGCGGTGCCGGTCTTGGTGGCAGGGGCGGCGATTGTGGTGGTGAAGCGGATGGGCACGTCGCCGGAAAGATCGTTCCAGACGTCGTCGTCCGGCCCCTGGATTTCCACGCAGGAGCCGAGCGACAGCGCCGCCAGGACGAGCACGGGGATGGCCCCCAGGAGTGCCCTCCTGAGCGCCACCGCTGTCATTCTGAGCGCAGCGAAGAATCCGTATGCCTTTTCCGTCTTCATACTTGGCACCCAGGCGGGCGGTCAGGCCCGCTTGGGTAAAAGAACATAACCTATGAGAGGTTCACAGGGAGATCGATATCAACATTGGAAGGATCTGCCCAGTCCTCAACGGTAGCCTCAAGTTTCACGGTGGTCATACCGAGAACGATGTTCAGGTTGTAGTTGAGACCGCAGGCAAAGCTTGCAAAAGTAATGTCCTTGTCAATGACATTCTTCACGCAACTGATGCCGCCATCCAGTTTTGTATCCTTAGTGGTCACATAATAAGTGATCTTGACATTGAGGGTGGCTCCGTCACTCTTCGGTATGAAGGTGTAGTAAGTGGCATCTGTCTTTGCAGGAGCAGCACCGGTGAAGATGTTGACATTGGTCTTGGTCACGCCGGTTTTACTTTCAGGGAAAGTGGTCTCTACTCCGTCGTTTGTTGCCCTTAGAGACTCAGCAATATTAGAACGAGGAATTGTGAGTGTGGTTTCGGCAGCGGAAGTGGAAGTCCATTTTGCAACATTAGCCTGATCATTGTTCAGATTCAGTACGCCGGAGGGATAGAAAGAGCCCTTGATTTCGACCTTCTCAATCGTAATCCTGGTGTTGGCATCGACATCCACGTTATTCGTACTCATTTCTCCATCTATAGTACGAACTCCATCAAAGAAGCCGCGAACATTCACATTGAAGCGGGCAAGAGCATGCTTAAAGATGAATGGAATAGTTCCGGTGACAGCCTGCTTGGTCTGGTTTTTCCAAGGATAACCATCGGTTTTCACACCCCAGCAAAGGTCAACTGCAGTGGCAGGAGTAGGATCAACAACATAGGTGATGGTCGGATCACCGGTTGCAGTGTTGGCGCTCATTGCGGTAATGTTGTAAGATCCGGATGCAGTCTCAACATAAGGGGCATAAGCAAAGAAGCTGACGTAATCAGTAGCGGCACTGTGAGCGCCTGAGCCATACTCGTTAGGCCAGTACTTGATAGGGCTGTACTCCCACGGGCCATTATTCGTGGTATTCCAGAACACTCCCTGGTTGTACATGAAGTTAGGCTTGGTTGTGCCGGCATAGGTTGCGTCATCAGTGTAGTAGGCGAAAACGCCAAAACCACCTTCATCGCCCGCAGCTAACTTGATAGTTGCAGTAGTAGTCTGACCGGCCTTACCAGCCTTGGTCTGAGGCACATACACACCAAACTTGACAGGAGTGCCAGGCTCGGCGATCTTCTGGGTGTTCTCCACCTTGGCGCATGCGACAAGGAGGACGGCTGCGGAAGCAGCGAAAATTAAAACTTTTTTCATCATAATAAATGGGTTAAAAGATTAATAAATAGTTGTTTATATGTTGTTTTGGTTTTACATTTCAATATCTAAGGACGCTCCGTCTTCCCACTCTTCAACCATAGCGTCAAATCCACCTAGCTGCTCCCCTTCCGGCGGCTGGACGTCTTTGGGCGTGATGGCAGGCTCGTGGATGCTGCCGAGAACGAGGTGGTAGAGAAGGCGATGGCCTTGCGGGATGGGCTCCTCAAGGACGATCTTGTCGCCGACGAGGAACACGTAGTCTTCCACGGTCTCGTTGTCGACCAGGAGGGTGGACACGTTGAGCCGCGGGTCGCGGTCCGGGCTCGGGAGCTCGCCGCGGGGGAAGCCGAAGGTGGTCACGTAGCCGTCCAGGTGCCCGATGCGGGTGTCGGAATCGTCCATCGTGAGCTTCCAGTCGGTGATGAGCTGCGTGCCTTCTTCGTCGCCGGTGCGGTCTTTGGTGAGCATCCACGTCCTTGCCATGCCGCTGGTGCTGGAGCGCACCGCCTTGAGCACGTCGGCGTTGGATGAGTAAATCGTGACCCAGTAGCGCGACACGATGCTCTGCGGGTGCACGGGCACGCGGATCGTGTAGGTGAGCACGCCGCTGTCGGTGCCGTTCATCTTGGCATCGTGGACACGGCGGTAGATCTCTTCGATCATGTCTTCGGAGACCTCGAATTCGTCAGACACGCCGGCAGTCATCAGTTCGGGGTTGTTGATGAGGATCTCCCCTTCCGCACGCGTGTACCAGCGGCTCTTGGTCTCGACCACGCTGACGCGGGCCTTGTCGAAATCGGTCATGTCGCTGAACTCCATGGTGCCGTACTCCTCCGGACTCTGGGAAATCATGTACACCCGGTAGCGGCCGGGGGAAAGGTTCACGACGCAGGAATCCACCTGCGCTGTGGTGTACTGCTGGACGTATTCGCCGTCCCTGAAGAAGTAGAACGTCACGCCGCCGGGCTTGACGCCTTCGGGGTAGACCTCGATCTTCCACATGAGCTTCACGACCACCTCGGCGGTCTGGCGCAGTTGCAGCGGCGGATCGATGGTGCATGCCGCCACGAACGCCGTGACGACCGCAAGTGCCGATATGAACCAGCCGCATTTCATTTCTTACGCCTGAAAAAGTCCAAGCCCACTGAAATGTACACCCTTGTGGGGTAGAACATCCAGTGGAGTTCCATACGCCGGGGGACGAAATTTACGGGGTCCCCTTGGAAGTCGTAGTAGTACCAGCCGGTGCCGTCGTTGCCAAAGACGAACGGGTCGTAGCGGGAGTAGAAGTAGCCGAGCGCCAGGCCGGTGTCGATGAAGAGACGCTTGCCCAGCAGCCATTTGTAGCCGAAGCCAAGCGAGGCTCCGACGCCCTCCCCCTGCCAGCCGTGCATGTCGAAGCCGATGCTGTAGCGGGCGGCGTTGACATTGGCGAACAGGTACGGGCCCCGGAACCTGTCGGCGGACTCGCGCGCGTGCGCAAAAAAATAACGCCGGGCCCAGAAGGTCAAGTTGTTGATCTGCATGAAGCGGTGCGTGTCCCAGTTTTTCCACATAGGGAACTCAACATCGGCGCCCAGCGTGACGCGCCGCCACTGCGTGGGGTAGAACTCCATGCTGACGCTGGGGATGGACGTGACGCCGTAGCCGGGGACCCAGGTGATGTCGTAGGGGATGTTGGTGCTGATCCCCACGGCAGGCACCTGTTTTTCCGGCTCCTCTCCGGTGTAGAGAGGGAGCGCCAGCATCGCCGATATGAGAGCCACTAAAAACATCGCGCTTCTATGCAATTTGTAAATATAAACATAGACACACAAAAAAACAACGTTTTGGGGCAAAAAAGTGCATTTAAACTATGCCAGAGGCCGATTCGGGCAAAAACCGGGATGATTTATTTTGCGGAATAACAAAGATTTACTACCTTTGCAGTCCGCTCTCGGGTAGGGCGGTTAGGATTTATTAATTTTTTAAACAAACAGATTCACAATGGCTGTTAAGATTCGTTTACAGCGCCACGGAAAGAAGAATTTCGCATTCTTCCACATTGTTGTGGCAGACGCACGCGCCCCGCGTGACGGTCGTTACATCGAGCAGATCGGCTCCTACAACCCCAACACCAACCCCGCCACCATCCAGCTCAATTTCGAGCGCGCACTGGCGTGGATCAAGGTCGGTGCAGAGCCCACTCTGACCGCTCGCCGCATCCTCTCCTATGAAGGTGTCCTCCTTCGCCACCACCTCGACGGCGGTGTCGCCAAAGGTGCTCTCACCCAGGAAGTTGCAGACAAGAAGTGGAACGACTGGAAGGCTGGCAGGGATGCCAAGATCGATGCCAAGAAGACCGGTCTGAAGAACGCCGCCATCGAGGCCCGCAAGGCCGCCAAGGCGGAAGAGGCCAAGGTCAACGAGGCCCGCGCCGAGGCTCTGGCCAAGAAGGCCGCTGAGCTCGCCGCCAAGGAAGCCGCCGAGAAGGCTGCCGCCGAGGCTCCCGCTGAAGAAGCTGCCGAAGCCCCTGCAGAGGAGCCCGCTCCCGCAGAAGAGGCATAATGCTTCCGATAGCCAAAATCCTGAAATCCAACGGCATCGAAGGGGACGTCCTGATAGGGCTGACCGGCATCGATGCCGAGGAAATCAAAACTACGGAACCGGTGTTCGTCGAATTCGACGGGCTTCCGGTTCCTTTTTTCATTGAGAGTCTTACCCAGAAAGGCAGCACCCGCGCCATAATCCACCTCACCGACGTGGACAATCTCCAGGACGCCGAGGAACTGGTCGGGCGCGAAATACTCCTTGACGCAGAGGACGAGGAAGACGAGGGCGAGGACTTCACCGGCTGGACCGTCTTCGACGGCCCCCGCCTCGTCGGCACCGTGACCGGTCTCGAGGACATCCCCGGGAATCCATGCCTCTGCGTGGACCCGGCGGCGGGCTCCGGCGAGGTCCTCATCCCCCTCCACGAAGACTTCATCCTCTCCGCCGACCCCTCCACCCGAACCCTCGTCATGTCCCTCCCCGAGGGGCTGGTCTAGCGGCCGAAACGCTCCCGATATATTTTTGCATAATTGTTGAAAATAGAGTAAGTTTGTCAACTTAATTTACTCACCTTATCATTATGAATACCACTTCACAGTATTTCGCCCCGTCGCTCAAAATTACTTATGTGACCACCCGCTCCATACTCTGCGATTCTGAAACATATCGGCCCCAGAATGAAGGAACCACTCTCCACGAGAACGAATTATAAGCGACCATGAGAAATTTCAGGCTCTGCGCAGGCGTCTTACTGGCCTGTGCTATCAGTGCTTGCGTGCACGAAGAACCTGCGGAAGTTGATAATCCGCAGACTCCCGCCGAAGGAGTTGAAATCACCATAACCGCCAGCGTGGACCCTACGCTCGGAGGCTCCAAGACCATAAGGGACGAGGCCACCGGAGACATTCTCTGGACGCCAGGCGACCGCATCAGCGTCTTCTCCGGCAGCGGCAGCGGCGGCGGTGCTGAATTCATCTCCAGCGCCACAGAAAACGCCGCCGTCACGGATTTCACCGGCACCATTGCCCGTGACCCCTCCAGCTGGCTCTGGGGCTTATACCCCTACTCTGCATCCAACGCATGCGAAGGCGATGTGGTCACGATGACCCTCCCGGACACCCAGACCGCCCAGGCCGGTTCGTTCGCTCCCGGCTACTTCCTGTCGGTGGGCCGGACCATGGACGACGACATGACCTTCCGCAACATCTGCGGCGGCCTGCGCATCCAGGTTATGACGGAAGGGGTGAAAAGGGTCACCCTACGCAGCCAGGACGGCCCTATCGCAGGCGAGGCCCTGATAGCACTGGACGCAGACGGAGTGCCGTATGTGTCTGAATTCACCGACGGGAAATCTGAAATCGTGCTCGCGGCGCCGGACGGGCAGTCGCTTGCAACGGACCGCTATTACTACTTCGCCGTCTTCCCGCACCACTTCGCCGAAAAGTGCTTCTCGCTGACTTTCGAGACCGACACCCAGATAGGCACCTACGAAAGGAATTCCACTTTCGACATCACCCGCTCCGTCATAGAAGGATTCCGGGTGGCGGTGGATTCAAGCACTGAATACAAGACCATCAGCGGCCGTATAAGCACGGCCGAGCAGTTCATACAGTTCATCACGGGCACCCCGTCATCTCCCGGCAGCGCGCCTGCAATGGAGACGGCCGGCATCAAAGCGGCCGACGTCGTAGACCTGTACGTCATCGATGCCGACATCGACCTCACCGGTTGGACGGCAACGGCCGCCGCCAGCTTCGACGGCACACTCGACGGCTGCGGCCACACCATTTCCGGCCTGCAGAGCGGCGTGCCGCTGTTCACCACCCTGACCGGATGCGTGAAGAACCTTACCTTCGACAGCAGCTGCAGCTTCACGGCTTCGGTGAAGCATTTCGGAACCGTTGCCGGGACCAACAACGGCACTATTTCCAATGTGAAGAATTATGCTCCGATATCGCGTGTGGATGACGGTAATGTAAAGGAATACAAACTGGTGGCCGGTATTGCCGGTTGTTCCACCGGCACGATCACGGGCTGCCAGAACCACGGCAACATCAGTTCCCAGGTCGGCGGAGGCTCCGTGGCCATAGGCGTGGCCGGTGTTGCCGGCTACTCAGCAGGGCCGATGAGGAACTGCGACAACTACGGGCAGGTGAGTTTTTCCGCTTCCTATATCTATGGAATGGTTCAAATGCTGGATATCACCACCAATACCGCTCTTCCAAGCATTGGCGGAGTCGTGGCTTATGGCGCTCCCGGATTCAGCATGGACAACTGCGACAATCACGGCAAAGTCAGATTCTCGCTGACAGCAGCAGACTCCCATACAACTAAGTTGAACCGCAGTCAAGTCGGAGGAGTTGTCGGATCTCCCTGCGGCCCTGTGTCCAACTGTGATAATGAAGGAGAAGTCAATGTTTCCGTCAAGCACAGCACCCCGGGAACGCCACTTTCACAAGAAACGATTTTCCACGTGGGTGGCATAGGTGGTGGAGATTATAATTTCACAAGTAAGGATGACATAATTTCCAACACCAGCTACACCAATTGCACTAACCGCGGAAAAGTTATCGTCGATTCCGATGCCTCCGCATCAAACACCGCAATAGGAGGCATAGTTGGCTGGCCGGGACAAGAGGTCGCCAATCCAGGCACATCTGTCAGCGGCTGCGTCAACCACGGAGAAATCATTGGACGCGGTGCAATGAAATGCCGTATCGGAGGTATTGAAGGAGGCACAGGAGTCATTTTGAATTCCCATAACTATGGAACAGTGAAAGTCGAATCTGCAAACACTGAGTCCGCAGTAGGCTCTCTTTGTGGATTCCACAGTCAAAACCATTCCATAGTAGGTAGCACAGCAGGAGGGAAGGTTATTACCAATGTCAGCCTGACAGGAGGCGTAGGGGGGCTGATAGGCAACATAGGGAACGCCGGCCATACTACTGCATTTGACTGTGAAGTCACTTGCGCGATTACAGTCACGGACTATGATATCAACACGATGGGACTGGTAATCGGCAAGTTCAGCGGCGCTAGTTACTTCATCTGGCTCGGATCGCACGATTCTCCCATACGGGTGAGCGGAAGTATCAATGGAACCGCTGCAAATACAGGCAATATTTACGGCATCGGTAATTACAACAGCAACGTCCACGTCATCCGCACTAATCTGGATCCTGGCTCTGTAGAGCCGCAGCCAACTCCCGCACCTGCGCTAACCGAATCATCAATCAACGGTACCACTATACTGGGAAGCTCCGACACTGCCGGACTCATTACCGACTCCACTACCGGTCTGGGAATTCCCGGAGTCCCCGTCAGCGACGGCTACAGTTTCACGGTCACGGACGCCAATGGCGTGTACCAGATGCAGCGCAATCCTCTCAGCCGCAAGATTTACTACACCACTCCCGCGGCCTACGAAATCAACCTGGACAGCACCAACCATTATCCGGAGTTCTTCACCCCAGGGATCATCAACTCCGAGACCGGCCGCATACGCGCCGACTTTACGCTGACTCCGCTCGCCACGCCTGAAACCCAGTTCACGCTTCTATGTGTGGGTGATCCCCAGTGCTACCGGGATTCGGAAGCCTCCCGATATGAAGCAGAGACTATAGTAGATATCCAGGAAACGGCCAACAAGCCGCAGTATTCCAATGTGTATGTGATGACTCTTGGCGACATCACCTTCGACAGCTACAATATGTGGGACAGGATGAAGACCACCATGTCTAACGTCACCGAATCCAACGGGCGCTATATTCCTTTCTTCCAGACCATCGGAAACCATGATCACGATTCTACGGTCAATCCGGCTTCCAACAGGTATGAAAGCGACTACAATGCCACGATGAAATACACCAAGACCTTCGGCCCCACCGACTATTCCTTCGACAGGGGAAACGCGCATATCGTTTCCATGGACAACGTTATGGTAAAGAGTCTGAAAACGACCACCAAACCCAACGGCCGTTCCTGGGAATATGACGGAGGCTTGACCAACGAACAATACAATTGGCTCTTGGATGACTTGAGCCACGTGGATAACATATCTGAAAAGATTGGAATTTTCTGTTTCCATATTCCATTTCGTGGTAGCGGAAAACTAGGTGGTGCTTCTGTATATAAGAATTATAATTATGCCAATGTCCTGCAACAGATGTCCCGATTCAAAGAGGCGCACCTGATGATAGGTCACACCCATTATCAGCAAAATTGGATACATAACTCCAAAGACAGTAACGGCAATTACAAATACGCTGGTACAGGTGGCCTGCCACATTATGAGCATATCCACGGCGCCGCCTGCGGAGCATGGTGGCAAGCCAGTTGCAGTTCCACCAAGACAGGAGAGCCGTCAGGGTACACAATCTATGAGATCGACGGTGCCCATATCAAAGACTGGCTCTTCAAAGGCACCCGAAGGGATCCGGATTTCCAATTACGCGTATATGACGGAAATGATATCTATTATGCCACCAAGTCATATTCTCTGAATTGGTACACTATCTCTCAATCTGCCGGCGCGGACGTTATCACAGTATATGGAGCCACCGAACTTCAATACTGCTTCGTGGCCCAGCTGTTCGACGACAGCCAGGGCGGAGACTGGACAGTGAAAATGTACAGAAAAAGCACTGGAGAGGAGATTGGTACTTTCGAACATCTTCCCGACAAGAGCTGTACTAACGTGGCAATAGTATCGTATTGGTTCAATGTAAAGGGAAAAAACTCAGACGCCTGGTCCAACAATACTGCCAGCCACTACTGGTATTATAAACCTGATGGAGTAGAAACATACGATCCGTCTTCTGAAACCGACTGGGAGGTAAGGGCCACCCATAACATCCCAGGAGGCAACGTATCCCACACCTTCACCTGCTCTGAAATCACCAGGGAAGCCGATTTCGCCAAGGAGTTCTATTTTGGTAAGTGAGCCGAGGATGAAAAAGTTTTTGACACTTGTTTTGATTCTGGCGGTGTCGGGGCCATGCTTTGCGCAGAGCGGGGGCCTGAAGCCGGTGTATAAAGGGGTTTGCTTGTCGCCGGGGATACAGACCACGTCGGCTGCGATGTTCGCGCACAACGGCGACAGGCCGTTCCCCACTTTCAATGCGGAGGCGGGGATGGTGTATCTGGTCAAGCTGGGCGAGTCCCGTTTCTATTTCGAGACCGGAGCGTATCTGGGCCTCATCAACATGGGATTCGATTACTACCACGACGGCCCTCTGGAGAGGGTGATAAGCCGCCATGTCCGGCTGAAGCTGCCGGTCAATTTCGACTACATGATCCCCCTGGGACGTGGTTTCGAGCTGGTGCCGTCGCTGGGCCTGGGTTTCACCGCTTCATACGTCACGAACATTTCGAACGGCACCGTGGAGGACAGTGATCCTGGGTTCGGAATAGTGTTCCCGCACGTCGGCGTGTCCATCATGAAGGACCACTTCATGGCCGGCGTCTCCCATGATTTCTTCGCCTCGATCCAATCGGAAATCCCGGTGAGCGGAATCCTCCAGCTCAACCTTGCCTACCTGTTTTAGAACATAAGTACCGCTTCGATCGGGTAGTGGTCGGAGATGTAGGGCTTGCCGGCGAAGGTGGCGTCGACCACTTTGAATTCGTCGGCGGAGGTGAAGCCGCGGTAGTAGATGTAGTCGATTATCTTGCTCTCCATCAGGCCGAAGCCGTTGAAGGAAGGCTTATCCGTGGTCACGGGCGCGTCGGTGCGGGCGTCGTGGAGCATGAGGTTCACGCCGGCAAGGCACTCGTCGTCGGGGAAGACATTGAAGTCGCCGGTCAGCACCAGAGGGGCTCCGGGACTCATTTCACCGATGCGGGCCACTATCATCTCAAGCCCTTTGCGGCGGGCCTCGACGCCTCTGTGGTCGAGGTGGGTGTTCACGAAGAAGAAGTCGCGGCCGGTGGCTTTATGGCGCAGGTGGGCCCAGGTGGCGGTGCGGGGGTACTTGGCATCCCAGCCCACAGAGGGCACGTCGGGGGTCTCTGAAAGCCACCAGGTGCCGCCGGCAAGCAGCTCCAGGGCATCGCGCCGGTAGAACACCGACATCCGTTCACCTTTGTCGGCGCCGTCGTCGCGCCCCACTCCGAAGCCGCCGTATTCAGGGCAGCGCCTGAGGATGAACGACTCCTGCTCGGGGTAGGCTTCCTGTATGCCGAACACGTCCGGCTGCTCGGTGCGGAGCATTTCCACGGTGGCGGCGCGGCGCTTCTTCCAGGCGTTGGCGCCGTCCTTGGCGCCGGCGTTGCGTATGTTGTAGGACATCACGCGCACGGGCACGCCGGCGGCCTTTATGTCCGCGAACACGCCTTCAAGCACTGCCTCCATGGCCTTGTAGCCTTCAAGGTTCGGATGGACTGCATCCTTCTGGAACTCGGGCCGCATAGCCCCGTCGGGGGTCTTCATGGCGGTGTGGTAGTCGGCCACGGGGATGCCGTTCAGGGCTGCGTAGCCGGTGATCATGGCGTTGAGCGAGTCGATGAGGGGACGGGGGTCGCCGATGCTCTTGCGCCAGCCGATTTCGTGGGCGGGGACAAGCGTGCAGAGGATGGGGCGTATGCCGTTGTGCCGGGCGAGCTCGACCATCGACACTATGTTCCTGAAGGTGTTTTCGACTTTGATGTAGCCGTTGTTGCGGCCGATATCGTTGATGCCGGCAAGGATCACCACATAGTCGGGGCAAAGCTCCAGCACGTCGGAGCGATAGCGGACGAGCATCTCCATGGTGGTCTGGCCGCTGATGCCCCTGCCGAGGAAGCCGTGGCTCTCAAGCCAGGCCGGGTCCTGCTTCGCCCAGCCGCGGGTGATGGAGTCGCCGAAGAGCACGGCGGCGGGCTTCCTTGCGACCTTTTCGTTCTGGCCGGCATAGTAGGAGAAACGGGCCCAGTCCTTCTCCTCATCCTTTTGCTGGGCAAGTGCGAGTCCCGGCAGCAGCGCCAGGAGCGAGATGGTGAGCAGAAAACGAATATTCCGGTTCATAATCAGGCAGTTAGTTATCGTTGTACGTATTCTTTCAGGATTTCATCGACGCGATTGTTGATTTCGTCGGCAATGGCCCGGCCCTTGGCATTGATGCCGGGGATGGAGTAGAGGTCTCCGCATGCGGCGCGCAGGGAGCCCATGCCGATTTCGACGTTGCCGACGGCTTCGAGCAGGGAGGTGAGCAACTTGTTGATGTCGGCGTCGCTAACCTTGTAGCTCCAGCGCTGCGCCTTGGCATAGCTTGCCGGGCGGACGACCTTGTCGGCGGAGCAGTCGACCGGGCTGATGGTCACGTCGGGGAACTCTTTGTGGATATCCGCCAGGCGGCCGTCATAGCTCCTGTAGGCCTCTATGAGCTGGGGCAGGCCGTTGTAGCGGTTGGTCTCCCGGCCAGCCTTCAGTCCGTTCCGCAGGCAGTTGTGGACGGTGTTGTAGACGGGTACGACGGTGATTTTCCGCATCCCTTTAGCCTTTGCCCCGCGGATGACGGCCTGGAGCGCCCCTTCGCCGGAGGGGATGCCGTCGCAGATGAGTCCGGAATCTTTCAGGTCGAGGTAGCGGACGGCGGTGCTTTTGCCGGAAGACGGGGGCCCCATGACTATGGTGAGGTCGTCCTTGCCTTCGCGTAGGGCCTTGCCGACCATCTTTTCGAAGATGTCGCTATAGAGCAGCTGCTCCGCAGCCTCATAGTCGGAGGCGTTGGTGCCGGTGTAGCCGATAGGGCGGAAGAGCTGGCGCATGTCGTTGGGATCCAGGGTGTTGCCGGCGGCGCCGAGGTATTTGTCGGCTAGCTGGCCGATGCGCTGGCGCACCCATTCAGCAGCGGCGTCCCCGGTCAGATAGGGCTGCGGCGCCTCTATCGAGCAGGACGCCGGACGGCGGTTCATCCTGGTGTGGCGCCGTATGTCCATGACCTTTTCTTCGGCAAAATAGGTGTCGCCCGGGAGCTGGTAGCGGGCGTTGCCGGCGGGGTCGGGGGTGAATATCATCTGCGACGCCTGCCCCCTGTCGAGGTACTGCACCCATCCGCGCGGGGACAGGTTATATTCGCCGTCGCCGAGGACGGCGTTGACCACGCAGTTGGTGTCCCACATGCGCTGGCCCACCTCGCAATCGAACTGCGTGTAGACGGTCTTGATGGGGTTCAGGTCGGTGTAGGAAAGGTCGATGAGTATGTCCCTGGAGGTGTAGTCCATCATTTCGCCCACGTTGGTCGGGGACAGGATGAGCTCCACGTTGCGGGGCAGCTTGTCGTAGAACACGGCGGCCGCTTCGGAAGCGGTGCGCATGTTGTAGCCGCTGAGGTTGTCGTTGCCGTCGAAGTGGCCGGCCTGCACATAGACGGACTTCACTTTGCGCCCGAACAGCTCCACGCCGCCAAGCGGAGAATATTCATCGGCGCCCGATTCGAACAGCTGCGAGAGGCAGGTCATCATGCCGATGGCCACCACGACTACGGAGTGGTCGTCCGCCTCGCTGAGCAGCTTGCGGTAGAACTTGTAGCCTTCGGGGAGCGCCGTGGGGTCAATGGAACGGGGATAGAGCCAGCTGCCGTCGGCATTCTTGAACTCCACCAGGCGGCTGTAGGGAATGAAGTCGTAGGGATTCTTGACGCCGTTGTGCTCAAGGGCGATGGGGATGTCGGGATGCCCGTAGTATTGGTTGAAAACGTCCACCAGCACGGCGTTGCGGTCGCCTTCACGGTCCACTATGACGCCTTTCAGGTCCACCAGGCCGTCCTCAATGTAGTGGTAGAGCATCAGGATGGAGAAGAGGTCGTCGGTGCAGCTGCCGAAATCTGTGTCGAGGATCACGGGGATGGGCTGCCTGAGCTGATGGTAGTTGCCGTAGCTTATCTGCGCGCGGCCGAAGGAGAGGGCAGCGGCGGCAAGAAGAAGGGTGAGGAAGAGCTTTTTCATAATTGCTCAAATATAGCAAAATTTCTGCTATAATATGGGGATTGTCGGGATCCGGGAGCAAATCCGCCATCCTTGCTCCCGATTTGCCTCATTGGCCTCCGATCGGGAGTGCAATGTCTGCATTCGCTCCCAAACGAACGTTTTTTCTTCGGATCGGGAGCGTTACGGCTGCATTCGCTCCCGATTACGTCTCCAGCCTTGCCCGAAGGTGCCGGCGGATGTACCTTCGGTGAAGAAATTGGCGATTTTTAAGGCCGAAGGTGCCGGCGGATGGACCTTCGGGCGGGGCCACGGGCGGGAAAGGCCCTGAAAGACGCCGCTAAATAATCAGATTCTTCGCTGCGCTCAGAATGACAATGGGGGCGCGGGGGATTATTTCAGCAGCTTCCGGACGAGGTTGATCAGGCGGTAGGGCATGTAGCGGAACTTGGGGTCGAGGACGGTGGGGGTGCGGAGGACGGAGCGTTCGTGGCTGAATGCCAGGAAGCTGCGCTCGCTGTGGTAGGAGCCCATGCCGGAGTTGCCGACGCCGCCGAAGGGGACGTTGCTGTTGGCGACGTGCATGATGACGTCGTTGATGCAGGCGCCGCCGGAAGTGGTGCGGCCGAGGATGTCCCAGGCGTCGGAGCACTTGCCGAAGTAGTAGAACGCGAGCGGCTTCTCCCTGCCGCTGACGAAGCGCACCACCTCGTCTCGCTCCCGGAAGGTCATTATCGGGAATATGGGGCCGAAAATCTCCTCCTGCATCACGGGCGCATCGGGGCTCACACCGTCCAGCAGGGTGGGCTCGAACCAGCGCGTGGCAGGGTCGGAGTGCCCGCCGGCTATCACGGTGCCGTCCTTAAGGTAGCCCTGCAGCCGCTGGAACGCGCGGTCGTGGACCACATGCACGAAGAAGCGCGAGTCCTGCGTGCCGTCGGGGTAGAGGCCCGCCAGCTCCTTCCGGAACGCTTCCACGAAGGCGTCCTTGATGCTTTCGTGCAGGAACAGGTAGTCGGGCGCGATGCACGTCTGCCCGCTGTTGAGGCACTTCCCCCATGCGATACGGCGCGCGGCCACGGCAAGGTCGGCGTCCTTGTCCACGATGCACGGACTCTTGCCGCCGAGCTCCAGCACCAGCGGCGTGAGATACCTGGCCTGAGCCTGCATTACCACCTTCCCCAGGGCCGGACTGCCGGTGAAGAACACCAGGTCGTAGCGGTGCCTGAGGAGCTCAGCGTTCACGTCCCTGTTGCCCTGCACCACTGCCACGTACTCTGGAGAGAAGGCTTCCCCGATCATCGATTCGATGGCGGCGGACACGTTCGGCACATACGGCGACGGCTTCAGGATGGCGGTGCAGCCGGCGGCGATCGCGCCCACGAGCGGGCTGAGCAGCAGCTGCACGGGATAGTTCCACGGGCTCACGATGAGCGTGCACCCCAGCGGCTCCCGGATGATGTAGCTCGAAGACGGCAGGCACGTAAGGGGCGTAGTCACACGGCGCCGGCGCGCCCACCTGTCCAGATGCTTCAAGGCATCCGAAATCTCCCCGTACACGAGGCCGACCTCCGTCATGTAAGCCTCTTCGGCCGACTTGTGCAGGTCGGTCCAAAGGGCGTCGCAAAGGGGCTTCTCCCATTTCTGCAGGGCGGCCCGGAGGGCCTTGAGCTGACGTTTTCTCCACTGCACGTCACGGGTGATGCAGGTGGCATTAAAAGAACGCTGGGCCTTCACAAGAGCCTCTATGCGTTCGGGGGCGGTGTTTGTCATATCGGGGTGTCTAACTGTTATCCCGGGGAAGGGAGAAGGCGAAACGGGCGCCGAAGCTGTAGGAAGTGTCCAGCACCACGTCGCCGCCGAGACGCCGGGCGAGGCTGCGGGCCACGGTGAGGCCTATGCCCGTGCCTTCGCGGTACTCGTCGAGCTGGACGAACTGCTCGAAAATGTGCTCGGCTTCCTCCGCCGGGACACCGATGCCGGTGTCTTCAACGAAGAAGTACACGGACTTCTGCTTGAGCACCACGCGCAGGCAGACGGAGCCCTTTCCGGTGAACTTGACGGCGTTCTCCAGCAGCAGCGCAAGCACATGCGCCGCCGCCCGCTTGTTGGTGGTCAGATCTGTGAACTCCATGTCTCCTGCACCCCGGATTTCGAAGTCGATATCCGGCGCCCTGGTGATTCCGCTGGTCTCGGCGGCCTCTTCGGCAATCTGCTTGGGAGTCGCTCTGTCGTTCGCCGCCAAATCAGTCATACTCAACAGGTTACTCAACTCCAGCATCTTGTTCACCAGGCCCGTGATGCGACCGGTGTTGTCTATGATGCCCTTGTTGATTTCCTCTCTGCTGGCATCGTCCAGGTCCACGCCAGGAGTGGTGAGCACCTGCGCGAAACCGGAGATCAGGTTCAGCGGAGTGCCGACTTCGTGGGAAATCTGCTGCAGGAAGGCCGTCTTCACCTGGGAAGCCTCTTCTGCCCGGGCCCTGGCGGCTTCCAGCTCCCTGTTAGCCTCCTCCAGGCGCATGGAAGAGCGCCGGCGGAGCAGGGTGAAAATGACGAAACCTATGATGAGCAACACTATGACTCCCACCAGCGAAATGAGGCGCAGGCGGTCCAGCCGGGCCTTCTGGTCCACTATTTCCTGTTTGATTTCCTGGGTATGGTATATGGTGGCCAGTTCGGCGGCTTTGTCCCGGCGCTCCCACACTATGGCGGAATCAAGCGCCTCGCAGAGCTTGATTCCGGCGGCCAGCGCATCGTCGTTGCGGCGGGCGTTGAAATTGGCCCTGAACTTGGGCAGGAGGTACAGCTGTATGTTGTTCAGGGTGAGCCCGGCCCCGAAGACAGTAGCCACGCCGTTAAGCTGCTTGTAGCTCTCGGCGGCTTCGTCCCAGCGCTTGGCCAGCATCAGGTACCTGGTTGTCTCCACCCTGCCCTGCGGGGAGGAGCAGAACTCGTGTTTCAAGGCCTCGTCGTAAGCGGCTGCGGCAGCCTCGCTGCTTCCCAGGCCCTCGAGCGCGGTGGCCCTGAATATGCAGGCAAGCGTCTGGCGGCGGTCCACGCTTTCGGGAAGGGTCTCAGGCTGGCGCTTGTAGTCTTCCAGCACGGTCTCCAGACGGTCCACCCATTTGAGCGCGTCGGAATAGTATTTCTTGTCGAGGTAATGCCTGGCGGTGGTGGTGAAGCCGGCCACGGTGGTCTTCAGGTTGTCTTCACGGGAAACGCCCCCGGCAGGGCCCTGTACGGCGATCAGACGCATGAATATCTTGTAGGCCTCGTCGAAATAGGGGTCGGCGGTAGTCTTGCTCCGGTTGTCGAGCTCGCAGCATCCGACCACTATCAGGAGGTGCCCGAAATCGCGGCACTCACACATGTCTTCGGCACGCATCTTTTCAATGGCGGGCAGCGCCACGCGGAGGGCGGCCTCATAGTCGCCCCTGGTCAGCAAGCCGTCCGTGAGGCGGTTGGCGGCGCGGCCGTAGAATGCCACGTCTTCCTTGTCGCGGGTCTCGAGCGTCACGGCCTCGTACCAGTACTGATGGGCCATGTGGTTGTTCCACTGGCAGAAATAGCCGTAGCCGCGCCAGTAGTCGGCCTTGATCCTGGAGAAGGCGCCGGAGGCTTCGAGCGAGTCGGCCAGGGAGATTATCCAGGCGCCGTCGTGGGCAAGGTGGGCGGCTTCAATTAGCGCGTCCGCCCTGGAGGTGTCGGGGGCGGGAGCGGCAGGCTGCATCCTTCCGCAAGAGCAGAGGACGGCCGCCGCAAAAAAAGCTATGAGGACACGTGTGTTCATGCTTCTCAGTTCATTGAGTTCCAAATGTAAGTATTTTTTTTGGAAGGAGGTCCGAGAACTCCATACGCTCCTGGATAAAAAACTGATTCCGGGGGCGTGGCACCATATTCAGATTTTAGTATATTTGCGAAAAATAACTGTACAGATGAAGAAATTATTCGCCGTTCTCGTCGCCGTGTGCGCAATGCTTGGGGCTTCGATGCTCAACACCTCCTGTCAGCCTTATGAGCATGGATTTATCCTGTTTAAAGTTGAACTTGGCAATTATGAAGACCCCCATCTCGAGCTGGCCTATGCCATAGCTGACGGGCTTGCCCTGGCTGGCCTGGAGCCGGAATCAGCTCCGTATTATTGGAAGCTTGACGGCGAGAAAAACGCCATGCTCAAAAAGGCTGGGAATGCATTCACCAGCCGTTGCGCCACTATCGACAAAGACCGCACCATTCTGTATCATCCTGATGCCCCCCTCAAGGGCGTGACTGTCAAGCTCCACTATTCCTTCGGGAACGTGGACGAAGGCTACTGCGCCACCTACACCTTCAAGGAAGCGAACAAGTAGACCGGCAGTCCTGTCATAGCAGACGGCTCCAGCCCTCAAGCAGGACCGGATGCCCGTCCACATATTTTTTCCGGAAGTCGAGGCCGTCCTCGCTGCTGCCCACTATCTGCCTGGGGTACTCCTTCTCTATACGGTGGAACTCCTCCTCACTGATTTCGACATTGGTGAAGTAGTCGTCGTTCCTGTCGGGGAAGCCGTGGAAGGCGAAGTACTGAATCCGCCCGTCCACCGTGCGCCGGCCGTAGCCGAAGCGCACGTTGTTGGATATCAGGCGGAAAATGTAAGAATCATCAGCCATGTGGTTTCTTATTTAAAGTAGGCCAGGATCAGCACCAGGGCGCTGGTGGCCAGGATAATCATCAAATATGTCGCCCCGTAGAAAATACCCGTGGACAGGGCCTGCCTGATGCTTTTCCGCCAGGGCAGGTCAAGCCACTGGCGGTAATCGACCACCAGTAGCAGCAGCATCAGGCCGGCGCTGATGGATGTGCTCTTGCCCCAGGAGAGGACGACCGCAAACAGCATGAAAAAGCTGAACTGGCACAGCACGTATGCCGATGCGGCTGCGCATGCGGACATGCTCAGCCGGCGCCGCTTGAGCGTCATGCTCATGGCCAGCCAGAGGATGATGAAATCCCCTATGAACAGGGGGATGCCCTGGCTGCGGAGGGCGCCTTCAAGCGCTGCCAGAGAGGCCTGCGCCTGCGTATGGACTTCTTCCGGATACTGGTCGAGGTGCAGGTATATGTACCCTCGCTGGACAATATGGACAGTATTATTTGTGAGCCGGTTCATTTCCGTAGAATCGCGTTCTGACTCCAGGCTTATCGAGTTGTCGTCAATAAGGATCTTGGAATCGGACAGACTTATCGGAAGGTGGCTTTCGTGCTGCATCGGCTGCAGGACCGACGAGACAAGGGCAAAAAAGGCGTAAAAGATGATCAATGCGGTGAGGGGTGCAAGATAGCTATCGTGATCGCCCTTGATATAGTCACGGATCATATACCCCGGCCTCAGCAGCAGGTGCGCAAAAGTGCGCTTGGCGTCGTCGTTCAGAAACGGGATGCCGGAGAAAGCGCCCTTGTAGAAGTCTCCGGACCCTTTTTTGCCCCTGTTCTCTTTCGGCTTCGCCCAGGGAAAGACCCCGAGCTTCTGCCAAATCCTGAAAGCCCGGAGACGCACCTTGAAGGGATGTTGTTTATGGCTGGAACTCATACAGGTTGAGGCCGGTTTCTTCATCGGGACGGCGGCCGATCTGCGCATCGTAGGCTTCGACCAGCAACTCGCAGGCTCCGTTGATGCGGGCGCAGAGCAGGTGCCCGCCGATGCAGCTGTAGTCGCTGCGGCTCGCCGTGATGTGCAGGTGCAGATAAGGTTTGCCGTCTTTCCGGGAAATGTTACCGGTGAGGTTGGTGATTTCCATCTGCTCGGCAAAGGTCTTGTCTACATAGCGTCTGGTGGCAGGATTGAGGAAACGGAAAGTGGCTTCGCCTATGGCGCCCAGGCCGGCTATGGTGCCGGACTTGATGTCTTTTTCCAGACAAAAAGCCGAGAGGGCCTCGGAAATCTCCACATGATTGTCCAGGCTCAGCACATAGCAGGAGGGTTTGACTTCTTTGTACTGGTACATATTTTTTTTGTAAAGATACGCTTTTTTACGTTATATTTGTCCGAATCAAAACTCCATCATCATGAAAATCAAACCCAGTTTGCTCGCGACAGCCGCATTGATTGTCGTCACCTGCAGTTCCTGTATAGCCTCATTGTTCGGCGGCAAAAGCCAGAGAGCCGAGATCTCCGGCATCCTGTGGAAAATCGACTCATATAATCTTCGCATAGACGGGGAGTACAACCAGTCCAAAGGATTTCTCATCGACGGAATGATCACAAGCCAGGAGTGGGAACCCGGAGAACTGACGGTCAATTATATATGGAACGAACTGGCGGACGACTCGTTCACCAAACTGCTCCTGGGCGACACGGAAGACGTCAGCGTCAGCTCAAAGAAAACCGTCCTGTTCATGAATTCCCACCTGGGCGGCCCCTGGAATGTGGAGTACAATCCCGACAAGAACAAGAATGAGGTCAAACTGACCATGTCCTACACCAGAGACTTCGGCCAGGTCAATGAATTCATCCTCCTGAAGCGCGTCCGCAACGTCTCCTCCGGAGAACGCATCAAATTGTAGGACAGCCACTTGCGCCTGCAATACCGTAAACTCTGTCGGGTCCCAGCCCCGGGAGCGAATCGCCGCATCCTGCTCCCGTTGCGGTAGAATAATGGCAGAATTGGAGCGATCTTCCATTTTTCGCTCCCGGATAATCGTGTTTTGCCTTCTCCCTATAGCATAATCCACTTTAAGCCCAGGCGGTCAATCATCCGCGAAGGCAGGATGGCGACCAGGGCAGGCACTATTGCGTTCGTTATTCCAGGGCTGATGGTACGGCGGCCGCGGAAAAGTGCCCGCACAGCGCGGCGCACGAGCCAGCGGGGACTGCGTATGATGCCAATACTGCGCAGGGTGCGCCTGAGTGCCGGGCTGATTGGATAAAGACCGGTATCTATGGCTGCCGGGCATACGGTCGTAACCTTGACCCCGAAAGGACGCATTTCATACGAAAAGCTTTTGCTGAAACTCTTCAGATAAGCCTTGGATGCGGAATAAACGCCAATTCCGGGAGCCGGAATGCGGGCGGTCATCGAAGACATATTGAGAATATACCCCCGTCCCCGTTCTTTCATCCTGGCGCCGAACAGTATGCACATCTTTGTGGGCGTACACACATGCAGCCCCATCATGGTATCCGCCTTCCCAAGATTCGCCGGACTGAGATACTCCATAAAGAACATGCCGGCATTGTTCACGAGCACTTCTACCTCAAGCCCGAGGGAATCGCACCAGGCCATAACCTTTTCGGCACCGTCCGATGCCGCCAGATCAGCACAAAGAGTATGGACAGGCACGCCGCATTCTTTATTCAGCGACTGTTTTGCACCCGCCAGCTCCTCCTCCCTGTTGCTGACCAGCGCGAGCTGGTACCCCCGGGAAGCAAACTCCCTGGAATACTCAAGCCCGATGCCGGAACTTCCCCCTGTAATGAGTGCCGTCTTCATCTCACTGCAAAGATAACTGTTTTCACACAACACCACAATGGAAGCAACGCAAGTCCCTCGGGTGCAGGAAGGATTGGCCGCTCTCATCGGCATTCCGGTAATGATACATGGCTTGTTTGATGTCCTTTTTGACACCATCGCCGGTTCTGAAGGTCAATATGCAAATATTAGCAAATATTCATCAAATATGATAACTAATCGCACACGTGCCGTAGCGCATCGCGGATGATTTGTAGTGCCTGTTTGCGCTCAAATTCGCCGGGGTACTCCCTGGACTATTTGCCAATACCAAAAAACAAGAACTGGGGAAGGTCTAATTATTTGCCGGGGACTTGTCATTTCCTGATTTAGGTTGACTCCGGTTGGAGCCTTTCCCTGATAGAAGTTGACTCTGGTTTAACTTATAACTGGTGTAGGTTGACTTGTTGTCGCTATTCCTGCTTTTTCTTGTCTTTCCAGGTCTTATCCCGTTCA
>JAFZVQ010000060.1 GCA_017617715.1 Bacteroidales bacterium
CTGGCCGGCACCGACTACCAACTCTACTGGCCATACTCCAGCGACTGGGACGGGGAGACCTTCCCCATTATCACCTTCGATCCGGGTTCAGGTATCGAAACCAACTACGGTTACATGCTCTCCATCAGCCCGGACGGCGCCCGCATAGTGGATTCCGTCTACGTGGACGAGGCACTGGCGATGAAGCGGCCGGTGTGGGTGTTCAACAGCAACTCCGACGCCGCTTTCACCCCCCTGCGGGCGCCGGAGCCGTCGTTTTTCGACACCTATCCTTCAACGGCGGGGCGCCAGAGAAGGCTGCAGCTGAAGACCTTCAAGATGCTTCGCAACTATGATTCCTGGTTCGGCGGGGCGAGTGAATTCTGGATTCGCTGCGGGTCGGTCGAGGGCTTCAACGCCACCACTGACGCGGAGCTGAAGCTCTATTACCCCAGCGTCACGGACTTCATGATCGTGGTGCGCCGGCGCGACCTCGGCAAGGAGCTGCCCTACGAGGCCATCCTGGTGTCGGATTTCACCTCCCAGCTCGACAAGCTTGCCTTCCTGATTGTCGAAGACGACGGCGGCACCCGCACACAGTGGAAGGCTGAAATAGCGGTGAAGATCCAGTCCAAGACCTACGGCGTCAGCATCGACATCCCCTACAACGAAAAAGACGACATCGTGTGGCGCGGCCAGCTCTCCGCCCGCTTCTTCGAGGAAGAAGACGTCGTCACCGGCCGCTTCGGCGATGTCGTCGCCTCCTTCGAACTCAACTAGCGCCTCACGCCGGAGGTGTTGTAGCAACCGCAAAACAGTGGCCGCCCGTGGCCACTTGAACGGGAGGGGCCCGCGCCGAAGGCGTGGGAGGGACGAGCTGCGAAGCAGCGAAGGTTTTGCGGTGCTACAACACCTCCGGCGCTACAGCGACGGCTTGTTGGGGGCCGTGGAGGACGGGGGGAGCGAGAGGAGGGGCGAAGCGGAGCGGGGAGGTGTGGGCGCCAAGGCGGGCGGAAGACGCCGGAGCGCCGTCACGCACAGGGTCGAGGGTCACGTCCTTATCAAGGAAATCACTCATCGAGAACGAGTCCCCGGCGAGACTCATGATTCGCTTGACAATCAGGATCCGCTGCCAGGCGGAGAAATATTGCCGGTTGTCGATCATGCAACTTACCTGTTCCGAACGCCAGCGGTTCAGGATGGAAACATCGCCCCCCTGGAAGCGCCCGATACGGTCGGGATAACGGGAATCGATGGTAGAAAGCACACTCATGTTATCCAGCAGCTCCCCTTTCCAGGGCACGTTGTCGTAGACTGCCGATATGTTCAATCCCAATGGAACAGGCCAGTCATGTTCTTTTAACGTTGATGACGTATCGTAGGAATCGTACCAATACTCATCCAATAAACGGCCGATGGCATGCCCGCCATACTCGTGGATAAACGTGTTGCGCCAGTCGCCGGTATTGTAGCCCAAAGCATCTTTCTCTTCCTTGGTGGTCTTCCGCACTCCGGCCGACGGATCGGAATCGCTGGCCGCGCACTGGGTCGGGTAACTCCATTGTATGCCCTCACCGCTATATGAGTATGGTACAAGCGCATAGGCATATCCATTATATGAGATGTGGCAAATTCCCCCATAACGGGAGTCATTGATTATCAGCGCCGCAGGGACTTCCGAGATGCTATGGCTGCCTCTGACAAGTTCGGGAATCACCGATTCCAGATAAGACCTGACTTTGCCGTCATCCGCATCCATATTTGAAGAATAGTTCTCACTCCATCCGGAACCGAAGTAATTATCCACCTTGGTAGTGATTGTGCCGCTGTCATCAATCACAGATGCTCCGGCTTCATTTGAAACCACGGGGAGCAAATAAACGGTGAAATACTTTTTGTAGGTCTTATATGGCTCCGTATCAAAGAGTTTGTCGATAGCACTCTTAGCCAGCGAAAGGAAGAGGTCCTGCTGCGAGGCGGTGAAGCCATCAGCCAGGACGGGAAGCACCACCGGTTTGAAACCGGACGTGCACTCCATATACTTCACCACCTTATCGGACGATGCCCCAAACTCCTCGTCAAGCACAATAGTGCCCAAGTCAGCAATCCGTGAGCGCTTGAATTCAACGGTCTTGGAAGACAAACGGGAAATACTGTTGCCCTCCTCGTCCATGAAAATGATTGAAAAACCTTCGGTCACGCAAGGTGGAATCACGATAAAGTAGTCCTCATCAGCTTCGAACGATCCTGTGAGAGTTACTGACGACGATGGATCATTTTCGATCGGCGGGAAAAAAATGTTTAAGTCAACGTACGGTTCGGAATCGCTCACGACACAGACACCGTCTCCCGATATTACAGTAGTGGTCACAAACTTGACGGTCTTCACCTTGGAGGCGCTGCGGCCGGTCATCCGGAAACGCACCAACGAAACGATATTGCTGAATTTCAGCTCTCCGGACAACTTATCACGCTGATCGGCGACGGAAAGAAGCAGGCCGCGTTCAACCCCTCCCTTCACCGCTTGCTGCACCGGCGGAAAGACGATGCCAAGATAACAGGTACTGGAAGTAATCCTTTCGGCGGCAAAGAATCGTCCGGCCGGATACATCGCACAATAGTGCTCAACTTCCGGGTTCGGAGACCAGTTATCGCAAGCAAATTCTGCCGATACAGAACCGCCATTCGAAGTAGTGAAAGCCCGCCTGTAATAACCACCGGCAGGCATCAGACCCACGACCATAATCTGATCGCCTCCCTCCCATAGCACCTGGGCGGTTGAAGGGCCTATGGCAAGGGTGGTGCGGGTGCCGTCGTCATCAAAGGAAGCCCGTAACACTTTACGGGTGTCGGGGACGGGAGCGGTTTGCGGAACTTCCACCGTGCAGGAGGCCATTGCTGCAATGGCCAGGACTGCAAGAAATAAACGTGTTTTCATTGCAATCCTGCGTCGATGGGGTCGATAATGAATTCTTCGTTGCTCGCCAACAGAATACTCTGGGCTGTCAGCACAGGCGCAGTTTCAAGCACCGGAGGCATGTATTTCCGTTTCATATCAGTCATGATACTTTAACAATCCATTTATGGGCGCCGCCTCGAAGCTGCCGAGGCGGAGGCCGTTTTCCGCGCAGATGCGGGAGAAGATATCCCGGCAGGCATAGCCGAAGCCGCCGACCACGCCCACGGGGTAGCGGCCGGTGTCGTAGTGGCGTAGCGCCCTGTCCACGAAAGACTGGAAGTTGCCGTCCACCAGCGACTTGACGTAGGGGTTGCCATAGTGGGAAAGGATGAAGGGCGCGAGGCTGCCAAGGAAGCCCGCGGGCGCGGGACTGCGGTACACGTTCTCCACTATACCGGCATACGAAGCATCGTACCTCGAAGCGAAATCGGAGGCCACCTCGTCCGGCACGAGCCCCTTGATGAAGTCTGCCAGGAACAGCTTGCCCAGGCAGGCGCCGCCGCCCTCGTCGCCGATTATGTAACCGCCGGAACGCACCTTCTGGGACACCGTCGCGCCGTCGTAAAAGCAGGTGTTGGACCCGGTGCCCAGGATGGCCACTATGCCCTCAGAGCGTCCGCAGACGGCGCGGGCGGCGGCCACGAGGTCGTTCTGTATGTCGATCTCGCCCACCTTCACGCACTCGCGGATACGCCCCTCGAGAGCTTCGCGTATAGCGGGCGTAACTATGCCTGCCACATAGAGATAGATGCCTTCGAGCCCCGGCCGGCCGAGGGAATCCAGGGCGCCGGTGAGCACCTCCAGGACATGGTCCAGGGGCATGGTGGACACGTTCATTCCGGGGAACAGCCGGCCCCGGGACGAGTCGGCTCCTTCGCCCGTGATGCGCCAGTCGCTCTTGGTGGCGCCGCTTTCAACTATTATTTTCATCTGTGTTTCCAGGCTTCCACCGCCTCGCGCACGTGGCCGTGGCGGAGCAAAAGCGCGCGTGCTTGCTCGTAATCCGTGATGCCGGTGGCGTCCATGATCATCCTTGCCCCGCGGTCCACCAGTTTGCTGTTGGTCAGTTCCATGTCCACCATTTTGCTGCCGGTCACATGGCCGAGCCGTATCATGGCGGCAGTGGATATCATGTTGAGTATCAATTTGGTAGCAGTGCCGGCCTTCATGCGGGTGCTACCGGTCACGAACTCCGGCCCCACCACCGCCACCACTGGCATTTCGGCCGCGCGGGCCAGGGGGGAGTCTTCGTTGCAGGTGATGCAGCCGGTCAGCAGGCCCCTGCTTCGCGCCGCTTCGACGGCTCCAAGGACGTAGGGCGTGGTGCCGGACGCCGCTATTCCCACCACGGTGTCGTCGGCGGCGGGCCCGAAGGCCTCTATGTCCCGCCAGCCCTGCGCAGAGTCGTCTTCCGCGCCTTCGACGGCCTTGCGGATGGCACCGTCGCCGCCCGCTATGAGGCCTATGAATTTATCGTGTACGCCGTATGTCGGGGGTATCTCGGAGGCATCGACCACGCCGAGACGGCCGCTGGTGCCGGCGCCGGTGTAGAACACCCTGCCGCCGCGCTTCATCCGGTCCACTATGCCGTCCACCAGACGCTCAATCGAGGGGATAGCCTGCGCCACGGCGTCCGTGACCATGCGGTCTTCGGAATTGATGCCCTCCAGCAGCTCGCCGGTGGACATGCGGTCAAGGTGGTCGTAATGGGAATCCTGCTCGGTGGTGCGCATCAGACTTCGGGGGCGGTGGCGAACTCGTGGAGGAAACGCATGTCGTTCTCGAAATAGTGGCGGAGGTCGTTGACCCTCCACTTCAGCATGGCGATGCGCTCAAGGCCCATTCCGAAGGCGAAGCCGCTGTAGCGCTTCGAGTCTATTCCGCTGGCTTCCAGCACGTTGGGGTCCACCATACCGCAGCCCAGGATCTCCAGCCAGCCGGTGCCCTTGCAGATGTTGCAGCCCTTGCCGTGGCAGATGTTGCAGCTCACGTCCACTTCCGCGGACGGCTCGGTGAAGGGGAAGTAGCTGGGACGCATGCGGATCTGCGTGTCGGGACCGAACATCTCGCGGGCGAAGAGGAGTATGGCCTGCTTGAGGTCGGCGAAGGTCACGCCCTCGTCGATGTAGAGGCCCTCCACCTGGTGGAAGATGCAGTGCGCACGGGCGCTGATGGCCTCGTTGCGGAACACGCGGCCGGGGCAGATCACGCGGATGGGCACGTCCATTTTCTCCATTGTGCGCACCTGCACGCTGGAGGTGTGGGTGCGGAGAAGTATGGGATTCGGATGGCCGGCGGACACGAAGAAGGTGTCCTGCATGTCGCGGGCGGGGTGGTTCGGGGGGAAGTTCAGGGCCTCGAACACGTGGTAGTCGTCTTCGATTTCGGGGCCCTCGGCCACGTCGTAGCCGAACTTGCGGAATATATCCACAATCTCCTGCCGCACTATGCTGACGGGGTGCCGGGAGCCGAGCTCGAACGGGTCGCCGGGCATGGTGAGGTCGGCCTTGGGGGCGCCTGATTCGCCGCTGTCGGAAACGGTGCCCTTAAGCTCCTCGATACGGGCCAACGCTTTCTGCTTCAACTCGTTGAGAGCCTTGCCGAACTCGGCCTTCTGGGCGCGGTCCACGGTGCGGAAATCGTCGAACAGGGCGGTGATTTCACCTTTCTTGCCGAGCAGGCGCACGCGGGCTTCCTCGACTTCCTTCTGTGTCTTGCACTTCAAATCGCCGACGAACGCGGCGATGCGGTCTATGTCTTCTCTTTTCATAATCTGTTCTTCTTTGCGGCTCGTTTGTCGCGCTGCTTTTTCTCGCGGGCGGCGCCGGTCTTCAGATACTTGGCCCACTGCTCTTCGTCAAACACCTTGTGCATGGCCTGGTACATCTTTTCCATCCACTTGTCCTGCACGTCGTAGAACAAGTCGGAATTAGCATATTTGGCCGCAGACATGGAGTTGAACTCAGCCTGCATCTCCCTGTAATCGTGGGTGAGGATGGAATCCACATAGAACACCTGCCAGTCGGCAAGGTCCAGCTGTTCCGTCAGGCGGTTCACCTGGTTCTCGATGGCCTCATAGAACTCCTTCTCGCGCTGTTCGGGAGTCTTCGGCCCCTCCTGCGCCAGGGCCACGCGCCCCGCCGCCACCAGCAGCAATATCAGTAATGCCTTTTTCATTATCCGGTACACAAAACGCAAATATACAAGAAAATTCTTACATTTGGACGCGAGATAAGGAAATGAGAAAAGCACTGATTGTATTATTCGGGCTCATTGTCTGCGTGATGTCCGTGGCGCAGACCAGCCATCGGGATTCCGTGCTCACCCAGGCGCGGTACCTGAAGAGCATCTTCCGCACCGACGACGCCATCGAGGCGTTGTCCGCCCTGGTCGGGCCGGGAGCCATGGACGACGGAGTGCTGGCCGAGCTGGCAGACTGCCATTTCCAGAGCGGGGATTATGAAGATGCGGCGGGGACGTATTTCATGCTGTCCACCCACTCGCCCGGCAATATCCTCTACAAGATACGTCTCATGCAGGCGTTCTATCGTCTTAAGGCATATCCACAGAGCATCCAGGCAGGGCAGGCAGCGTTGCAGCTGGATTCCATTCCCGCCGTTGCGGGTTATGTGGGCGATGCCTTCAACCAGATGAAGCAGGCCGATTCTGCCCTCTTCTACTACCGCAGGGCTCTCGCCATGAAGCCCATGAACCAGTCGGTACTGTCCAAGGCGATGGGCATTCTGATTTCGGAGGAGGATTACGACGGGGCCCTTGGCATCTGCGAAGCGTTCCTTGCCGAAGATCCCGACAACACCACGATTGCGCCCCTCAAAGGGCTTGCCCTGTACCGTAAAGGGGACTACGACCTGGCCGCCGAAGTGTTTAAGCGTCAGGAAGATATAGGCAACGACACCTACCCCGTCCACTATTATCTGGGGCAGAGTTACTGGCACACCAAGGTGGTGTACAAAGCGGAGGAAGAACTTGTCGCCGCCTGGCAGGTTGATTCCAGCGACGTGAACCTGGCATATTCGATTGCGGCCGTGAAGTCGGAAGCCTACCGTTCGTTCGAGAAAGAAGTGAAACCATGGCTGGACAAGGCCTGGAACATGATTCAGCCGGACCCTCTGGTCGCCTCCCGCATCCAGCAGCAATATGGCCTGGCATACTACCGCCTGCAGGATTCATGGGACAAAGCCATCGAGCATTACAAGGAGGCCTACCGCTACAACCCCAAGTACATTTCGGCGCTCTCCACTATCGCCTATTGCTACGAAATAAAGAAAGACTACAAGGAGGCCCTCAAATGGTATGAGAAATACCTGGCCGTCGCCCGCCCGGGCTCTCAGGGATATGAATTCGCCACGAAGAGCGTAAACTACATCAAAGCCGAACTCTTCATGGAGGAGCCCTGAGCCGGACATCTCCGTTTTGGCGCAGGTCTCCCTGACTCCTCCCCCCATCCGTGGCGCAGGTCCCAAAACTGGAAGACCTCCTGCGCCGCAAATCTGCCTCCCACGTTTTCCGCTGGCGCAGGTCTCCAGAGAGAAAACAGACCGGCTCCACAGGGAAGGGGGACCTGCGCCACCCTGGAAACAGTCCTGCGCCAAGACAAATATTACCCTTATTTTCGCTCTGGCAATTCTCATAGCACTCTCCCGCGGCCTCCAGAGGCCTGTTTTTCAATTAAACGTTGCAAAACTTTTTAAAACGGATAATTATTCCGTCCTTTGCAAACAGGGCATAAAAGCCTTCAAATTATTAACTGTATAACTAACTACAACTATGAAAAAGTTTTTGGAAGTTTTGATCGATGACAATGATCAGTTGCACATCGAAACAGAAATGGATTTTTCCCAAATTTTAGACCCCGATCATCCCGAGCGCAGTGAGGGACTGATCAAGGCTGCCATCAAAGCATGGACAGAATGTATCTGGAAAGACAGAAATAATGAGCCATCCAAGGCTGTCCGGCTGCTGAGCATGGCTGAAATCGCTGCCACCGCAGAGCCATACAATATGGCGGAGGAATTCTGGTCCACAATGATGTTCAGCTACTTACCTCATTACGAAAAGTTCTGTGACAAGGTGAAATCCCCTTACGGATTCGACACCAAATTAGTCATAAGGCCGAAAGTCTTCGGTAATCCCGGTGCTTTCATGTCCGGCAGTATCTTTCCCATTAATATTAACGAAGATGCCGTTCCAAAGAATTACTCTTAGGGAGCTTCCAGACGGCACCGTGACCAAAGTCTATCCCTTCCACATCAGTCTGGAAGGGATGGAATCTGTGCTACTGTGCAGGGACGATGAAGATTTCGACGTCATGCAGAAGTATTTCCATGTCTGCAGCTGGGTCAATAACACTATTGTCATTATTGACATCGAGATGTCAAATCATGGGCACCTCGCTTTGCTTGCCGAGAGCATGGAAGCCGCCGTCCGAACAGGAGAGGCTATAAAAAAGAACCATTCTCAGTACCTGACACATAAGTACGGAGAAAGTAGAACCCTGTCCCGCTCATCAGTGAAGGTGTTGTATCTGGATTCCGATAAATATCTTAGGAACGCTCTCGCATATATACCAAGAAATGCGCTGGATGCCGGATGCCGGATAGAAGACTACCGCTGGTCTTCCTACAACGCAATGTTTTCAAGAGGTCATGCCGACACCCACGCTATTCCGGTACGAGCCCTGACCCGACGCGACAAAGAGAGTTTCTTTCATACCCATGCCGACCTCAGCCGTGTTCCATGGAAGATCGGCACGAACGGATTGCTTCTGCCGGAAACCGCTTGCGACCATAAATATCTGGAAGATGCGTTTCTGGGCGACCAGGCATTCTTTCTCAGGACCATCGGCGGACTGAACTATGCCGAAATGCACGAACGGATTGTCGAGGGGCCACGCACCAGACATAATGACGCCACCTTTCACATAACTATCTCCGACATCGCAGAAAAATGGTTCGCCAAGGACATCCAATGCTTAAACAGGGAGCAAAAATTCCGGATACTCATGCACCTGCATCGCACATGCAACACCACCCCGGCCCAACTTGCCAGATGCCTCCAAATGAAACGGGACGAAGTGGAGAACGCAATCAGAATGTCCCGGCATAGCATCTCAGCTCAGGGAAACAAGTAAGCCATCGACCTTGGCGCAAGTCTCCTCTCTTTGTGGCGCAGGTCTGTTTTCTCCTTGAGGACCGGCGCCAGCGGAAATCGTGGGAGGCAGATTTATGGCGCAGGAGGTCTCCCTGTTTTGGGACCTGCGCCATAGTAGGTAAGCCTCTACAACACAGACACCAGGTCGTCGGACCTGGTGTCTGTGTTGTGGAGGTAGTCGGATTCGAACCGGCGACCCCATGCTTGCAAAGCATGTGCTCTACCAGCTGAGCTATACCCCCGTAGAAAAAAAAGTAGGCCCGCGCGGAGTTGAACCGCGGACCTCCACATTATCAGTGTGGCGCTCTAACCAACTGAGCTACGAGCCTATATATAATATAGAAAAAGATAAGTACAAG
>JAFZVQ010000061.1 GCA_017617715.1 Bacteroidales bacterium
ACGTTTTCGCTGTTTATTCTTACCCATATCACTACTTTTATGAAACGCTTTCCATAAAAGTAGCTGCAATTATCAATATATCAAGTCGTTAGATGTGGTTTTACCAACTGAAAATGTCCATTATACCGCTATCTAGATGAATACAAAAAAATTGAGCGGAAATCCGTTGCCGGACTCCCGCTCGGAAGCGTGGGCGCTGGCAGATTCGAACTGCCGACCTCTTGCGTGTGAAGCAAGCGCTCTGAACCGACTGAGCTAAGTGCCCCCTTTTTTAGGAGGGCGTCGATCGCAAGACCGGCGCCCTTGTGCACCCCTAGGGATTCGAACCCTAGACCCACTGATTAAGAGTCAGTTGCTCTACCAGCTGAGCTAGGGGTGCTGACTTTTGTGACCCGTTCGGGGCTCGAACCCGAGACCCCCACATTAAAAGTGTGATGCTCTACCAACTGAGCTAACGAGTCCCCTAATTGGGACTGCAAAGGTATCGCTTTACACTTAAATATCCAAATTTTTTTGCAGTTTTTTCGAACTTTTTTGCAGCCGGGCGAAAATCGCCTATCGCAGCAGCATTTTCATAGCCCACATCAGCTTGTAAGGCATATAGCGGAAGGGCAGGTCGAAGCTGCGGGGCGAGTCGATTACGGCCCTCCGGTTGCTGAAGGCCCGGAAGCTCTCGGCTCCGTGGTAACGTCCCATTCCGGAATTGCCCACACCGCCGAAAGGCAGGCGTGAGTTCGCAAAATGCATTATGGTGTCGTTGATGCAGGCGCCTCCCGAACTGGTGCGGCGGAGCATCTCCCAGCCGTCGCGGTCCTTGCCGAAGTAGTAGAACGCCAGCGGCTTCTCGCGACTGCACACAAAATCCACCACCTCCTGGCGCCCGGTAAACTCCAGGATAGGGAAAACAGGGCCGAAGATCTCTTCCTGCATCACCGGGTCGTCGGGGCTCACACCGTCCAGCAGCGTGGGCTCGATATACCTCGAGGCGGCATCGAAGTGACCGCCCGCAATTATCTTTCCGTCAGACAGATAGCCGGTGACGCGCCGGAAGGCCTTGTCGCTTACCATCCTCACATAATGGGGGCTCTGGGCGGGGTCTTCTCCGTGCATCGCGACAAGCTCTTCCCTGAAGGCCTCCACGAAGCGCTCCTTGATGTCCTTATGCAGCAGCAGGTAGTCCGGCGCGATGCAGGTCTGCCCGCAGTTGAGAGTCTTTCCCCAGGCTATTCGGCGGGCGGCGACCTCGATGTCGGCGTCCCTGTCCACTATGCAGGGGCTCTTGCCGCCGAGCTCCAGAATCACCGGGGTGAGGTTCTTTGCCGCTGCGGCCATCACGGTTTTGGCGAGAGCGGGGCTTCCGGTAAAGAAGATGAGGTCCCAGCGCTGCTCCAGGAGCGCGGTGTTCACGTCGCGGTGGCCCTGGAATACTGCCACGTACTGCGGCTCAAAGGCTTCTTCCACGATAGTCTGCAGCACTGCGGAAACCTGAGGCACATAGGGCGAAGGCTTCAGCACTGCCGTGCATCCGGCGCTGATTGCGCCCACCAGGGGGCACAGGAGCAGCGTTACGGGGTAGTTCCAAGGGGCGATTATGAGCGTGCTGCCCAGAGGCTCGCTGAGCACCCTGCTGCAGGACGGGAAGTGCGTCAGGGGTGTCGCGGCACGCTTCGGCTTTGCCCACCTGGCCACATGACGCAGATGGTCCTTTATCTCGTTGCGGACTATGCTGGTTTCGCACAGATAGGCCTCCTCCTCGCTTTTGTGAAGGTCGTGCCAGAGGGCGTCGTAAATCTCCTTTTCGTGCTTTTCGACCGATGCCAGAAGCCTCCTGAGAGCTGCTTTGCGGTACTTTACGTCGAGTGTGGCCCCGCTGCGGAAGAACTCCTTCTGGGCCTGCACTACGGCGGGAATGTCTTTTATCTGGTAATTCATTTCTTGTCTGCTGTATTGCGGATATGTTCGTTCTGTTTCGGGCGGCCCTTGAAATGGTCCATGCAGGTGTAAACCCCGCACACGGTGCCGAAGAACCAGTCGAAGAGCCATGTGGGCAGCACGGTCTCGGTCATGCGCGAGAAGTGGTAGCTGAAGGGTATGCCGCGGTAACTGCGGTCGCGCTCGATTGCGTTGAGTATCTTGCGTGCGGTGGGTTCAGGCTTGAGGATGGGGATGAGCGGGGAACGGACGCCCTCGAACAGGCCGGTGTTGATGAAATACGGCACTGCGGTTGTGACGCGTACCTTGCTCTTCGCCTTGGCGAATTCGATGCGCAGCGAGTCCGACCATCCTATCACAGCCCATTTGCTGGCCACGTAGAGGCTCATTTTGGGAATGGAGAGGATGCCCGCCTCGGAGGCGATGTTGCAGATGTGCCCGGAGTTGCGCGGCATCATATCCTTGAGCACCGTCAGGGCTGTATACATAGAGCCCTTGGCGTTAATGTCCATGGTGAGGTCGATGTCGCGGATGCTCTGCTCCGCAAAGACCTTGTTGTTGGTGCATACCCCGGCGCAGTTGATAAGGATGTCCACCTGCCCGTATCCGGCCTTGATCTCGCCGTAGCAGCGCTCAATATTCTCCACGTCGGTAACGTCCACGCGATACCCGCGTATGCGCTCTGCGTCAAAGCCCGCGGCCTTGAAGTCCTCTATTGTTGCGGCAATATTAGCCTCGTTCAGATCCCAAATAAAAAGATGGGCGGCGCCGCGCTCCAGCGACATCCTGCCCATTATCTTGCCCAATCCGGACGCTCCTCCGGTAATCAGGACATTATTTCCCTTAATCTTCATAGTTCAAAAGTTTGGTGACGCAAAGATACTAAAAAATGTCATAGACCTTTTGCAAAAAAGGCCAAAAACGCAAAAGGTCCCTGGCGAGATTGCCGATCGGGTTGGTAATGACGGGCGAGCAGCGGGGATGGGCAGGCTAGAGGGCGATTTCGGAGAGGGCCTGGGAGAGGAGGGTGCGGAGGTCGTCGGGGGAGCAGAGGGACTCGAGGGGGAAGCCGAAGACGGCGCAGCGGACCTTGGGGGAGCGGTGCACTATGGCGGCCGGAATCTTGGAGGAGTAGTACAGCAGAACCCGGTCGTCCTTGGAGAGGGGCTGAATTCCGTCGGCGTTCTCCACACAGTACTGCAGGGGGCCGGGCTCGGTGCAGAAGCGGTAGTGCGCCGTGCTGCGGCCGAAGGTCTTGCGGTCCTGCAGGATGCCGTCGGTGCCCGTGCGGCTGCTCACCCATTTGTAGCCGAGGAAATCCTGTGCGAATTCGCGTGCGTCGCGCTGGTACTGCGCGAAGGCCACACCGTCAGCGGTAATGCAGGTGTCAGCGATGGGGTAGATGCAGTCCCATGCATCAGTGGCGATGTCGGCACCCGATACGATGATGCCGCTGCCGTTCGCTGCAGCGGTCTTCACAGCCTCACAAAGCGCTGCGGGGAATATCTGGCAGTCGGCGGTGCCTTTGCCGCGCAGGGTGCTTGTCTGCTTGCCGCAGACGATATCCACGGCCTTCCAGGAACCCTTGCCGTCGAAGGCGGAGGCGCTCTGCGAGCAGAACGACCAGCCGGCATCCATAAGGGCACGACCGTGCACGGCAGGGAAGTCGAACGTGTTTCCGGCTATCACGAGCCCGGCGCTTCCCGTGTCCGAAGCGCCGAATCCGGGCGCATAGTCGGTGGTCCAGCGCTTGCCCCGGCGGATTTCGTAGTTATCGCCGCAGAAGCTGATATCGCGTATATACGGCACTCCGCCGTCCAGCTGGCCGTCGAATCCGGCATAGCCGGGGGTATCGAACCAGGCCGGGCCGCTCACTCGGGTGAAATTGTTCACCACAAGCACATCTCCCCTGGAGGCGGGCGCCATTCCGGCACTCAGGATCTCGGAGGGGAACCCTGTGCCGCCGTCGTTAAAGGCGGCAATCTTCCAGGAATACAGCACTCCCGGCTCCAGATCCACCTCAAAGCTCTCGTCCTTCACGCGCACGCCGGCATCGAAGGCCCCGCCGTCCTTCCTTGTATATAATATATAGCCGGAAGGCCTGGCAGTCGGCTCCAGGGCGTCCTCCACCCCGGTCCAGCTCAGCCGTACGCGTCCGGGGGCGCAGAACACAGCGCTGAAGTCCTTCACCGGCAGTGGCTGCACCGTATAAGGCCCGCCGTACCAGCATGCCAGAAACTTAAGAATCCCCTTGTATACCGCACGGCTGGCTGCAAACTTGAAGGCCGGGTCGTGCCCGAACTTCATATCCGCAAAATTCTGATGGCTGAGCAGCTCCAGGATAATGCCCGGCACGTCGGTAGTGCGCGATTCGCTGTAGGAACGGTCCCAGAGCTGCCTGCGGCTCCACTCGGGGTTAAATTCCGCACGTAAATCAGAAACCACCTGGCTCTGCACGAAATCGGCCAGCAGACGCCCTCCCATACGGTCGAGCCCGTCGGAGTACTTGCGGCTGTTGCCAGCCATCAGGGTATAGATTGCAAGAGTGCCCACGATGCTGTCGTCGGGGCTGGTGCCGGCGTCGGAATGGAACGCCAGCGAAAGGTCCACGGGCACGCCGAGCCTGTCCTTCATCTCGCAAACCCAGGCCCCGCGCGAAGCGTAGTCGCGGGTGTAATCGCCGTTCCAGCGGGCTATCACGCGGTCGTAGTCGATGCCGGCCCACTGCATCCAGTACATGGCTCCTTCGAGGTATGCGGGCAGATAGGAAGGCTCCCACACCTTCACGTCCAGGCTGTCCAGCCCGCGTGCGACCTTGCAGATGCCTCCGCCGAACTTGACCGCGTCGGCGCTCACCCAGCTGCTCTTTGCGGCTCCGGGCAGAAGCCCGTTGTCCATAGTCACGAAGCCCTGCCGCCCTTTGTCGAATTCGAAGGTGCCCAGATATATCCAGGTGCCGCCGCCCTTGGTCTGGTCCACCGTAAAAACGCTTTCGCCGCCCATATGCTGCACCTTGTAGCGCACGGCCTTGCTGCTGTGCTCCCAGGTTTTGTAGGAGACGTAAACGGCATATTCGCCCCTTTCGGGGATGTCCGGAGTCCACACTGCCGAAGCGGTGGGCGTGGCCGTGGCTGCGCATTTGGACATTCGCGCAGTGCCGGCCCTGAAGGGGTTGTCGCCCCGGGTATAGAGCGCCTTGAGGTCGGCAAACCCGATTCCTGCATCCTGCCATTTACCTTTTTCTTCATACGCACCCGTAATACGGATGGGCAGTTCCCCGAAGTCTATGCTTACGGTGTCCCGCAGGAAGCTGGCGTCGTTGTCGCAGATTACCTCGTGCGGATTGATGTCGCGCTCGCGCGGAGTCATCACGTAGGCCCCGGCATTCTCCAGCATCGGAATCAGGTAGGGGAGCACATAGCTCTGGGTATAGAGGTCCTCGATGGTGCGGTGGATTGGGGCCCGCTGCCACATCCAGGCGTCTTCCTTCTCGTTATAATAGCGTCCGTGGCTCTGCCAGAGGGCGATTGTGCGCCCGGAAAGTCCCCGCTTCCAGCTGTCCTGCCGCTTTACGACGGGCGCCCCGGTCTTCTTGCCTGCGACATAACGGTAGCCCGGCGGCCTGCCGCTGTTGCCGGCTTCGGGGGTGAGCAGGTCGTCGAACGGTGTGTTCCGGCAGAAGAGCTTGCCACCCTTGCGAGCCTTGTGCTTTGCGGGATAGAGCTCGTCCAGCTGCTTGCGGAACCAGCGGGCGTCTTCGGCCCTCCAGGGCCAGTCGGCAAGGTCCCGGGTAAAATGCAGGTCGTACTTGCCGGCCTTGGTCTTGACCGCCTTCCAGAGGTTAACTTCTCCCTTGGTGCCGAAGCGCTGAACCGTGCGCGCCGTAAGGCTGTCGCACATCGGTTTGAAATCCCTCAGAACCCCCGTCTGCCCGTGGCAGGGGAGCCCCGCAAGAACAATTACCAGCAGTGGCAGGAGACGCCTCATACGTTCTTCCTGGATTTCAGATGGGTGACGTCGATTATGAAGACCAGCGCCGTGGCTATGCCGAGTGCCAGCAGGTCGCTGCCGAAGTCGTGAAGGTCCATGCTGCGGGTGGGAAGATACTTCTGCACCCATTCGGTGATGGCCGCCACAAGCGCTCCGGCGGCCATGTTGAGCAGCGCGAAGGTGATTGCTCCCAGTGCCTTGGCGCTCCTGTGGTCCCATGCCAGATAGAAGAGGATGGGGAAGGGCAGGAACATGGCGAAGTGCGCAACCTTGTCCGTGGGGATGCCCCAGATGGTGCGCTGAATGTCCGGCAGATTCTCGCTGCTGAGGAAGCAAAGCGCCGCCACCGCGCCCAGATAGAGCACGAACAGAACCCTGGAGAGTATGGATTTAGCGCTCGTCACAGGGCCTGCATGTCGTGGAGTTTACGATAATATCCGCCCTTGGCGATGAGCTCGTCGTGTTTGCCGCGTTCCACAATGCGGCCGGAGTCGATGACGATTATCTCGTCGGCATCCTTGATGGTGGAGAGCCTGTGCGCTATGGCGATGGTGGTGCGGTTGCTCATAAGCTTGTCCAGAGCGTCCTGCACGGCCCTTTCGCTCTCAGTATCAAGCGAAGCGGTAGCTTCGTCCAGAATGAGGATTGGAGGGTTCTTGAGGATGGCCCTGGCGATGCTCACACGCTGCCTCTGGCCACCGGAAAGCTTCACTCCGCGGTCGCCCACGTTGGTGTCGTAGCCTTCTTCCTTGGCGTCGATGAACTCGGCGGCGTTTGCAATCCTGGCCGCCTCGCTCACCTGCTCGTCGGTGGGATTCTCCACGCCGAAGGCGATGTTCGCCCGGATGCTGTCGTTGAAGAGGATGGGATCCTGGTTCACGTTGCCCATGAGGCTGCGAAGCGATGCGAGCTTGAGGTCGCGCACGTCGACGCCGTCGATGGTGATCCGCCCTTCGTTCACGTCGTAGAAGCGGGGGATGAGGTCCACCAGGGTGGATTTTCCGCCGCCGGAAGCACCCACGATGGCGATTGTCTGTCCCTTCTTTATCTCGAAGTCTATGTCGTGCAGAATCTCGCGGCCGTCCTCATAGCTGAAGCTGACGTGCTCGAAGCGGATGCTGTCCTTGAATTCCTTGATGTCCTTTGCGTCGGGTTTCTCCTCGATGGTGTTAACCGCCTGCAGGATCTTGTCGATACGCTCCATGCTGGCGAGTCCCTTGGGAATGTTGTATGCCGCCTTGGAGAGGTCCTTGATAGGCTGGATGACGCTGTACAGGATTACCATGAAGAAGATGAAGGTAGGCGCGTCGATGAAGGACTTGTCCATTATGATGAGGCTTCCGCCGAAGCAGAGCACTATGCAGATCATCACGGTGCCGAGGAATTCGCTCACGGGGTGGGCGAGCGCCTGCCTGGTGGCGACGCGGGTGTTCTTGCGCTTCATCGCGCCGGTAACCTTGTCGAAGCGGGCGGACATCTTCTTCTCGGCGAGGAATGCCTTGACTACGCGAAGGCCGCCGAGGGTTTCCTCCACCTGGCTCATAGTGTCGCTCCAGAGGGCCTGGGCTTCGGTAGAGCGCTTCTTGAGATTGCGCCCGATGACTCCCATCAGCCAGATCATTATGGGCGCGAAGATCATCACGAAGAGGGTGAGCTTCCAGGATATGAAGAAGAGCGTACCTACGTAGAAGATGATGAGGATGGGGTTCTTGATGAGCATGTCGATGCTTCCGGTGATGGAAGAATCCAGCTCGCTCACGTCGCCGCTCATCCTCGCGATTATATCTCCTTTGCGCTCCTGGGAGAAGAATCCCAGCGGCAGGTCTAGAATTTTGTTGTAGATCTGCATGCGCATATCCTTGGCAAGGCCGGTGCGCATTGGCACCATGACCGCCGTGGAACCGAAGTAGCAGGTGGTTTTGAGCAGGGTCATCAGAACCATGAAGCCGGAGAGCATGATGAGCGTGAACAGCGCTCCGTGCACCTCCATGAAGTTGCCAACCCACCAGTATGCGTTGTTGATGACCTTCTCCTTGAATCCGAACTCGACGCTGTCCCAGGGGATGAAGGTGTAGACCTTGTCATTGATTTTGAACAGGATCTGCAGCAGCGGGATGACCAGCGTGAACGAGAAGATATTGAATACTGCGCTCAGCACGTTCATCACCACGGAACCTCCGGCATATTTGGCGTACGGCCTGGCGTAGCGCCTGAGCATCGACAGGAATTGTTTCATAATCGTACAAAGATAGCAATTTTATTGCTAAAGTTCAAAAAGGGGCGACGCGCTGCGGTGCGGCAGGGCTATAATCGTCATTGCCGACCTGATCGGCAATCTCTCTTTCACAGTCTCCAGCGCGAGCGCCGGAGTGTTATTGTGCTCACTTAAATGACACAAAAACACATTCCTCGTCCCTTCGCCGGCGAAGGCCGCCACCGCATCGGCGCATTCGAAATTGCTGATATGACCGTGGCCGCCGCGGATGCGCTTCTGAAGGTCCGGAGGATAGGGCCCGTTGGCGAGCATCTCGGGGTCGTAATTGGCTTCGATGGTAACCGAAGGGGCGCTCTTGCAGTACTCCAGGGCCTCCGGAGTCATCTTTCCGGCATCGGTGATATGCACATAGCGCTGCCCGTCCAGCTCGATGCAGAAACCTACCGTTTCGGTGGCGTCGTGGGGCATAATAAAGCACTTTGCGCGGATGCGTCCGGGCACAATCTCGTTCCAGCCGTCGTAGTCCAGCGTCTGCACCACTCCTGCGAGGTATTCGCCGGTAAGCCAGTGCACGGAAAGTGACTTGCGGAGCACGGGCGTAAGCCACACGGGCTTCTGGAGCTTCTTGCAGTAGGATCCCAGCGAACGGATATGGTCATTGTGGTCGTGGGTTATCAGAATCGCGCTGAAATCGTCGTAACTCAGCCCGTCGGCAGCGAGTTCGTTTCTGAGCCTCCGCAGGCTCACTCCGGCGTCTATAAGTATGCCGGCCTCGCACTTACGCTGCGCATCGAATATGCCTATGAAATAGCAGTTTCCGCTGCTTCCGCTGGAGAAGGATTTGAAACGGATGCTACTTTTCATCGCCCTTGCAGTACTTTGAGATTGTCCTGTAAGCTTCCGCCACGCCTAGTTCGCCGGCCCGCGACAGGTCTATGCAGCCCTTTTCCTTCTCCTTGAGGAATATCTGCACCAGAGCCCTGTTGTACCAGGCGTCGCCCATGGCAGGATGCAGTTTGATGGCCTTGTCGTAGCACTCGATTGCGGACACGTACTGGTTCGACAGCGAATAGAGGTTGCCCAGGTCGAAGTACAGGTAGGGGATGTCCGGCAGTATGGCGATGGCGTCGCGGATGTCCGCGATGGCCTCGGAATAGTCGTAGGTATGGATGGACTGGCCGCCCACGCGGGCTTTGGCGGTGCCGCTCTCGTCCATCGTGAGAGTCTGCACGTTGCCGGCGATGGATGCTATGAAGTCTATCATCTTGGCGCGAAGCACTCCGCGGTTCATAAGGTAGAAGGCCTTGTAGAACCTGGCGTATTTGTCGGCCGAGGCGTCGCTTTCCGCCAGCGCGGCAGCCCTGTCGAAATACATCAGGGCGCTGTTGTACTGCTTCTGCTGGGCTTCGTAAAGGCCTTTGACAAAGCAGATTTCGGAGTCGCTCAGGCGCGTCTGCCCGGCTCCTCCGCTGTCGTCGCCGGAAAGGATGCTGCCCAGGCTCCGCTCCAGCTGCACAGCCCCGGCGGGGGCGTTATCCACGGTGAGCGGCAGGGGACAGCCGGCAATGAATCGGTCCAGCAGCGGGTTTTCGTAACGCTCGCTGAGGGCCCGGTTGGTGCTGCGTTCCCTGGCTATGCTGAACTCGTAGAGCGGCCGCAGCTTGATGTCGATTTCCTTGTTCTGGAGCAGTTCGTCGTTGAAGTCCTTCTTGGCAAAATCGGCGTCCAGGGCCAGCAGGGCGCTGTATTTCTTTGTGGTGTCCGCAAACTCCGAGAGCCCCGCGGCGTTCTTGCTCCGATACTCGCGGATCTTCTTCTGGGCGGTCTCGTAGTCGGCCTTGGAAGCCCGCTTGCGGCCTATCATGTTCTCGGCATAGGAACGGTTCAGGTAGGCGTTGGCAAAGTCCGGATAAAGCTCGATGGCTGTGGTATAGTCGTCGATGGCGTAGTCCCAGCGGCCAAGCTCCATATAGAGGGCAGCCCTGTTGTAGTGCGCCAGCACGTTGTCGGGGTTGATGGCTATCACGCGGTCCATATCCTCCAGGGCCTCACGGTAATTGCCCACCTGGGCCCGCAGAAGGCTCCTGTTGTAGAGCGTGAGGGCGTTGCCGGGCTCTTTCTTCAGCACCTGGTTAAGGTCCGCCATAGCGGCGTTGTAATCCTTGATCTCGGCATACATCAGCGCCCGGTTGAAGTAGGCGAAGGTGTTGTCGGGGTCCAGGGAGATGGCCTCGTTCATATCGGCGATAGCCTTGTCCCACTGGCTCCTGGCGGCGTACACGCGTCCGCGGCGCACATAGCCTTCGGGCTCGAAGCGGTCCAGCGCGATGGCCCTGTTGTAGTCGGCCATGGCCTTGGTGGTGTCGCGCATATACAGATAGGATGCGCCCCTGTTAAGGTAGGCTCCCGGGTCCTTGGGATCCTTGCGGATGTAGCGGTCGAAGTCCGCCACCGCCTCCTCGAAGCGCTGCGCGAGGAAGTAGGTTACCCCGCGGCTGTAGTAGAGCCCGTCGAAGCCCGGGCGAAGCTCGATGGCGGTCTGGAGGTCCCTGAGCGCGTCTTCGTACTGGCCGTTACGGCTTTTGGTGATGGCCCTGTAGTGGTAGCCGTTGGTAAAGACGGGGTTGATGCGGATGCTGCGCTCGAAGTCCTGCTGGGCTCCCCGCAGGTCGCCCAGGTTGTATTTGGCGATGCCGCGGAAGAAGAAGTTCCAGTAGTCGTTGGTGTCCAGCCGTGCAAGCACGTTGAAGTTCTCTATGGCGAGGGCGTACTTGCCGTCGGAAAGGGCGGTGCGGCCGCGCAGGAAGAATACGTCGCGGTCGTACTGGGCACCGGCTTCCGCGCCCAGGAAAAGCAAAAAGATTATTGCGGTAAGAATCTTTTTCACTACTTTTGTTCCGCTTTCCGAAGGAACAAAGATAACATTAATTGTGCCTGAATGAGACTGGCGGCAAAAATATTTTGCTTTTTCTGCGTGAGCGCCCTTTCCTTTACGGGCTTTGCGCAGGGCATTCCGTTCCGTATACCCGAATCCGAGTTGCGCGAGGGCGTGGAGTACCTCTGCGACAGCCTGTGCGGTGGCCGCGGGTTCGCCAGCAGGGGAAGCGTGGAAACCCAGGCCTACCTGAGCCGCCAGCTGAGCGGGTTGGGGTTCCGCCCCGTATTCCAGCGCTTTGCCGCCGAGGTCGATACAATAAAGAACGGCTGCAATGTGCTCGTGGAGATATATGCCAGCCGCCAGTACAGGTCCAGGGCAGGCACCATTGTGGTTATGGCTCACTACGACGGCATAGGCACTCATTCCGGCAGGCTGTTCCCCGGGGCGGACAGCAATGCGTCCGGCGTGGCGGCGATGCTCGCAATCCTGCGCCATATGTATGTGTATGGTTCAAAGAACAATCTGGTCTTTGCTTTCCTGGACGGCCACAGCGCCAGCATGTCCGGCTCCAGGGCCCTCTTCGAGAGCCTTCAGGACCGAAAGATTACCTGTGCGGTGAGCCTGGATATCCTCGGCGCGAGCCTCTCGCCGGTAAAGGAAGGCGAGCCTGACTATCTCATAGCCCTGGGCGGCGATAAATGGAAGAAGGAGCTGTCCGACCTTAACTCCGGCCTGGACCTGCATCTGTACTACGACTATTACGGCAGTCCCTCGTTCACCGACCTTTTCTACCGGAGGATAGGGGACCAGAGCGTTTTCGTGGAGGCGGGCGTTCCCTCGCTGATGTTCACCTCGGGCATCACCATGAACACCAACAAAGAAACAGATACACCGGACAGTCTGAACTGGCCGGTGTACCGTAAGCGTGCAGAATTGATCATGCGCCTTCTGGAGGTTCTCTCCGGGCGCTGAAAGACTTAATCACAGACGGGACGGATGCGGAAGCCGGAATACTCCGGATTGCCACCACCAAAGGTGTCAGGTTTTCCGTCGTTTCCAAGATCAGCCCGCAGGTAGTTCAACGTCAGAAAATCGGTCCACTTGTTTTCGCTGCCGACATAGCATCCTACATCCCTGTAAAGTCTGATAACCTTGCCTGTGGTTTTGCTGGTGAATACCGTGACATAGCGGCGGTTTTCATAATTTTCTTCGACCGTGCAGGCGTTCTTGAGCTCCAGATACTCGGCGAATGTCGGCATTCGCCAGCTGCCTCCCTTGATCTTGTTGGCTGCATCGTATTTGAGGGCAAGTTTTCCGTTGGAAAGGCCCTTGGTATAGTCTATGCTGCCGTTGCTGTAGAAGACATAATTTTCCTTGTCGTATGAAGACTTGGACGCTGTCTCGCCCCAGGCGAAATAGTACTTTGTGTAAGCAGTTGAGTTCGGATCGTAGAGGTCCTCTGTGGACCAGTAAACGCTGGTGCCCATATCTACGGCACCTGTGGGCACAGCGCCGCGGACAGTCACGGAGCAGGTGGCTTTTAGCCCGCCGTCATCAGCCGTTGCAGTAACCGTGGCCGTACCCTTTGCAAGACCTTTTACCAGGCCATCTTCGGAAACCGATGCAGTGCTCTTGGAATCGACCGACCAGGTAACTTTCTTGTTGGTAGCATCCGACGGAGTGAAACTTACGCTGAGCTGCTCCTGACCGCCGATGTCGAGTACCAGAGTGGACTTGTTGAGAGCGATTCCGGTAAGCTTGACGGGATCCGTTTCGAAGCTCTTCTGCTTGCCGTAGTACTTTTTGCCGCCCGCCTCCACATAAGACTTGTAACGGTGCAGCTTTCCCGCTTCGGTGAGGGTTATCGTGGCAGTGAACTCTTTGTCCTCGGGGAAGACGGCTTCGGCAAAATTGGCACTGCCGTCTTCGGGTACGTCGGCACCGTCAGTCCAGTAAAAACCCGCCCGCTCTACGCTTGAAAGTGAAATGTCCGGGCCCACCTTGCCGGTGAGGGTGACGGTTTTTCCATGCACGACAGCGTCCTGGGTGATAACAAAATACTTGTCTTTGCTGGCGTTTACATCGCTTTTGCCGCAGGATGCGAGTGCGAGAGCGGCGCCGAGGATAATGAAGAGTCTTTTCATGAATTCTTTGAATGTTGCAACTCACAAATATAGTGTTTTTTCCGTAAATTTGCAGAAAAGCAATCCAGGCAATGGCAGACCTTCCGAAAATGTCGGAATCCGCGGTGCACGCGGGTTTCCCGAGCCCCGCTCAGGACTATATGGGCGTGGGCATCGACCTCAATAAAGAACTTGTGCGCCACCCCGACGCGACCTTCTTCGTACGCGTTGCAGGCGACTCCATGACCGGCGCCGGCATCGACGACGGCGACGTGCTCATAGTTGACCGCAGCCTCGAGGCCCGCGACGGCTGCATAGCGGTATGCTGTCTCGAACGCGAGTTCCTGGTTCGCAGAGTGGCTACGGGAGGGGAGTCCTGGGTACTGAACGCCGAGAATCCCGTCTACAAGCCCATCCGCGTGGATGCTTCTTCCGAATTCTCCGTGTGGGGAGTGGTCACCTATATTATAAAGAAGGCCGATGTTCGCCCTGGCCGACTGCAATAATTTCTTCGTATCCTGCGAGAGGGCTTTCCAGCCCGAACTCGAGGGCAAGGCGGTCGTGGTGCTGAGCAACAACGACGGCTGCGTGGTTGCGCGCAGTGCCGAAAGCAAGGCCCTCGGCGTGCCCATGGGGACGCCCATCTTCAAGCTCAAACCCCTTGTGGATAGCGGCCGGCTGATAGTCCGTTCTTCCAACTACGCCCTTTACGGCGACCTCTCGCGCCGCGTGATGAACATCCTGCGTGAGGCTATCCCGGACATGGAGGTGTATTCCATAGACGAGGCCTTCCTTAACCTCGAAGGCCTCCAGGAGGCCGAAATGGTGCCCCTTTGCCGCGGGATAGTGGCCAAGGTGCGCAAATGGACGGGAATTCCAATCAGCATAGGCATAGCGGGCACTAAAACCCTGGGCAAGGTGGCCAACCATTTTGCCAAGCGCTACCCGGGCTACCGCGGCGTGTGCATAATAAACGACGGGGACAAGCGCGCCAAGGCCCTTGCGCTCACGCCGATAGGGGATGTCTGGGGCATCGGATGGCGCACTGCTCCCAAGCTCGAGGCCACCGGTGTGCGTACGGCGGCCGACTTCGTGGCGAGGCCCGAATCCTGGGTGCACACGCATCTGGGCATAGTCGGGGTGCGCACCTGGAAGGAGCTGCAGGGCATCCCGGCGGTGGAAGACAACAACGGCGAACGGCGCCAGAGCATCTGCACTTCGCGCTCCTTCGCCGAGCTGATTACTTCGCAGGAAGAGCTCCTGCTGCGCGTCTCCGATTTCGCGGGCATCTGCGCCGCAAAACTCCGTAAGGAGGGCTCCGTGGCGGGGGAGGTTGCCATCTTCATACAGACCAACCGCTTCCGGCCCGACCTGCCGCAGTATGCGCCTTATGCCGTCATGCGCATGGATCCGCCGGTGAGCAGCACGCCGGAAATTGTATCCGCCGCTTCAAAGCTTCTGGAAGGGCTCTGGCGTGACGGCTACGGCTACAAGCGCGCCGGCGTCATTGTCTCGGACACAACCCCCGCAGACGCCATCCAGGGGTCGCTTTTCGATGCCGGCGCCGCCACCCGCGACCGCGACAACCGCATTTCCGCCATCATGGACAAGGTCAACTACGAGGCCGGCTGCAACCTGCTGCGCGTCGCCACCCAGCGCCCCGGCCACTATGCCGACGGCATCCGCCGCGAGCACTGCTCGCCGCAGTACTCTACCGACTGGAACGGTCTTCTCTGCGTAAAATAGACGTGATGCCAATCTGCGCCAACAGTTTCGTGATGAACTCCTCCGGGATTTTCCCGAAGGCGCGGAGGCTGGCTTCGAGGGCGGGGACATCGAGGGCCTCGATGTAGGAGGCAGCGTGGAACGGGTCCTCGGTAATGAAGCTGCCGGTACCGGCGAAGGCCAGGAGTTCGGGCGTGAGTTGCAGGAGCGCACTGACGCTGGCGGCGAAAACCATCTTGGCCTCGGGGGTGATGGCGCGCATGCGCTTGACCAGGCCCTTCTCGCCGGCCACAAACGCATACTTGCCTTCGACTTCGATTACCTGTGCCTTTGAAACGGGCGCTTCGGGAATGTAGATACGTGCCTCGAGCTCGGCTCCGTCATAACCCCAGACCAGCTTGCCCTCTGCGGCATCTTTAGCGGCAAAGCGGCTGTAAGGCACTTCGGCGCCGTCTACCAGAACCTTTGCGGGAGCTTCGAAACCGGGCAGAATGACGGTAAGGACGCGGGTTGCGGGTGCATCCTTCCAGTCGCCTTCGCGGGCCGCTACGGTAAGCTTGAGGCCCTTTGAGGTGCTTTCGCGGGAAAGTTTTGTGGTGGCATATCGGCTCTCGTAAGCCTGCGATACGCCGTCATCTTCGTAAAGGGATGTCTCGAACTTGCCTTCGCCCGGCACAAGCATTATGCGGAGCTCGTTCGAAGGATCCTGCAGGTTGGAGATGCTTGCGCCGGCAAGAGGGATGATGCTGCCGGCCTTGGCGTACCAGGGATTCTCGTTAATGGTATAGTGCAGGACAGCCTCGCTGCCGCCCTTGTGGAGAGTGCCCGTGGCGGTATCCCACCAGTCACAGCCGGCAGGGAACCACATCGCCCTTTCGGCAAGACCAGTGACCTTGTCGGCTGGCTTGCAGACCACCGTGGCAAGGATATCGTCGCCGAACATAAACTCCTCGTCGCAGGTGTAGGCCTTCTCCTCTTCGGGCCAGCTGTAATAGAGCGGACGGCAGATGCCCAGACCGCTGTCGTATGCCTGGCGCGCAGCGGTGTAGATGTAAGGGGAGAGGTCGTAGCGCAGGCGGATGGCTTCTCGCATTGCGTCGAAGTGGTCGGGGAACACCCAGAAGCGCTTCTCCATACTCATATCCTTGGTGGAGTGGGTCTTGAAGATGGGGGTGAAGACGCCTTCCTGGAGCCAGCGGGTATAGAGCTCGGGGTCGGTGCTGCGAACGCCGTGGGGCTGCATGTGACCGCCTATGTCGTGACCCCAGTATGCGTAGCCCACGTTGGAGGCGGTGGCGGTGAAGTAAGGCAGGTAGCCGAGCACCTTCCAGGTGGCGTGGGTGTCGCCGCTGAAGCCCACCTGATAGCGGTGGCTGCCGATTCCGCCCCAGCGGTGATAGATCATCGGGCGGGGAGCGTCGAGGCCCTGGGAGGCGCTGCGGCGGGCAATGTCGTTCCAGAATGTGTGGTTGAGCCAGAAGGTGTTGCTGAGCCCCGGCACATATTTGCTGTAGATGAACTGCTGCCAGTCGAGCCACCAGAAGTCCACGCCCATCTCCTCCATAGGATGCAGGACGGTAGCAAAATAGCTGTCCGCCCAGGCAATCTGGTCCATGCGGAAGGGCACGTAGGTGGGGGAGCCGTCGGCCTTGCGGTAGCCGCGGGGGCCGTCGTAATCCTCTCCTGCGCGCTGCAGATAATCCTTTACAAAGCGCTCGTAGGGCTCCTCGAATGCCTGTATGCCGGAGGCAGGATGCAGGTTAAGGGAAGTCTTGAGCTTATAGTGGTGAAGCGTCTGAAGCGCGGATTCGGGGTTGGGGAAGAGTTCCTTCTTCCAGCTGTACCCGGTCCAGCCCTTGCGCTCGCCGGCCTCATCCACGCCGTACTCCTTGCTGTAACCCTTCATTTCGTAGGTCTCGTGCCAGTCCATGTCGATAATCATCACGTCGGCAGGGATGCTCAGGTCCTTGAAATGCTGTGCGAGGTCCACCAGCTCATAGTCGGAATACATCCAGTAACGGCACCACCAGTAGCCCATGGCGTACTTGGGAGGGATGGGGATGCGGCCGGACACCTTGGTGAAATCGCTTACCGCCTGCGCATAGTCGTGGCCGTAGGCGAAGATATATAGGTCCTTGCGTTTACCCTCCGGACGGGTGGTCACCCAGTACTTCCAGTCGCAGTCCACCGGCACGAAGACATGGCGCTCGCTTTCGTCTATGACAGCCCAGCCGTCGCGGGACACAACGCCCTTGTCGAAGGGGTCCCTGGTGTAGCCCTCGCCCTTGCCTTCGCCGTACTTATACTTGTATTCGGCATTAAATCCGTCCAGGGTTCGTGCGGTGCCCAGAAGGTTACCTGAATCGTCGTCTCCGGGCTTCCAGCTTACCTTTTTTACGCCCTTCTTCGCTTTCGGATCGGCCATGCTGAATACTACCGTCAGGTTCTTGGCATCGAATTCCTCCTGCCCGGTATAGGTCAGGGTTAGGGCGTCGGTGCGGATGACAACCTTCTTTGCGCTCTTGCTAACCTTGAACGCAGGCACCGGCAGCTCGCGGTTGACCACTCCGAGCGTGGCCCTGTCCTCAAAGACGCCGTCTTCGGCCCATTCCATCCTTATCAGCCGGGGAGTGAGCACTGTGAAGCGCGCCTTGCCGGCAACTACTTCGGCTCCGGCGCTGGCTTTGGGGTGAAAGGTTTCCTGTGCGGGAAGAGTGATGCAAATGAAGAGCGTTGCAAGGGCAGCAAAGCTGAATTTTCCGAATCTCATGAAAATGGGCGTTTTAGTTTCTACAAAATTACGGAAATTTTCGCTAAATTTGCAACTCCTAAAAATAAAGGAAACGATTATGGTTATAGTAGATTTCGGAGGCTGCTCCTCCTTTGTAAAAGACGCAGAATTCAAACTTTGGAAAGAAAAGGCTCTCGAGGCGTTCGACGTGCTCGAAAGCGAAAAAGGCGAAGGCAACGACTTCCTTGGCTGGAAAACCCTGCCCGTAGATACCCCTGAATCCCTTATCGCCGATTGCGAAGCGGTCCGCGACGACTGGAAGGGACTGGGCGTGGACCTCGCCGTGGTAATCGGCATCGGCGGTTCCTATCTCGGCGCCCGCTGCGCCATCGAAGCACTCAGCCACCAGTTCGTACGTCCCGAAGGGGCAATCCAGGTGGTTTTCGCCGGCAACAACCTCAGCGAAGAGTATCTCGCCGAGCTTATGGACCTCGTCCGTGAGCGCGACGCCGCCTGCGTCGTCATCTCCAAGAGCGGCACCACAACCGAGCCCGCGGTCGCTTTCCGCGTGGTAAAGGAATATCTCGAAGGCAAATACGGCAAGGCCGAAGCCGCAAGGCGCATCGTGGCCATCACCGACGAGCACAAGGGTGCGCTCAAGACCCTTTCCAACCAGGAGGGCTACCGCAGCTTCATAGTGCCCGACAACGTGGGAGGCCGCTTCAGCGTGCTCACTCCGGTGGGACTTCTGCCCATCGTGCTTGCAGGATTCGACGTCCGCGCAATGCTCAAGGGAGCCGCCGACGAGCGTGAGGCCCTTCTGAAGAAGTGCGAATGCAACCCCGCTGTGCAGTATGCTGCAATGAGGAATCTGCTTTACTCGGTATATGGCAAGAAGGTCGAGATCCTGGTGAGCTACAATCCCAAGTTCCAGTATCTCGGCGAATGGTGGAAGCAGCTCTACGGCGAGTCCGAGGGCAAGGACGGCAAGGGTATCTTCCCTGCAAGCGTCAACTTCACCACCGACCTGCACTCCATGGGCCAGTTCATCCAGGACGGCGACAGGGTTATGTTCGAGACGGTCGTAAAGATCGAGAAATCCCGCCGCGAGGTGGTCATCGGCACCGACGGGCAGAACCTCGACCAGCTCAACTACCTGGCAGGCAAGAGGGTGGAGCACTGCAACGCAATGGCTGCCCTCGGCACCAAGCTCGCCCACATCGACGGCGGAGTGCCCCAGCTGGAGGTGAGCGTGGAGCAGATCGACGAGTATAACCTCGGCGCAATCTTCTACTTCTTCGAGTTCGCCTGCGGTATCTCGGCATATGTGCTGGGAGTGAATCCCTTCAACCAGCCAGGCGTGGAGGCCTACAAGAAGAATATGTTCGCCCTGCTTCGCAAGCCCGGCTACGAGGCCCAGACCGAGGAAATCCTCAAGAGAATCTAGATTATGGAAGAAAAGAAAGTCAATATCAACCTGGACCCCCAGATTGCAGGCGGAAGCTATTCCAACCTGGCAATTATCTCGCATACCAAAAGCGAGTTCGTGCTGGATTTTGCCAGCACCCTTCCCGGTATGCCCGGGCCCAAGGTCAACAGCCGCATCATCATGACTCCGGAGCACGCCAAGAGGCTGCTGGGCGCGCTTGCCGAGAATATGGGCAAGTATGAGTCGCATTTCGGCCCGGTGGATCTCTCCGACGGACAGGGCGCAACCCTTAACCTCGGCGACCTCATGCAGGGCGGGGGAGCCAAGTCGTAATGGGCTGGAAGGATATAAAGGCCGTCACCATGGACGTGGACGGCGTGCTGACTGACGGAAGCCTCATCGCTTTCGACAATCACGACCAGATTCGCGTGTTCAACGCCAAGGACAGCTTCGGACTGCGTGCCGGCAGGATGCGCGGACTGCATCTGGGCGTGTTTACCGGAGGCGAAACCGAGGGTGTGCGCCATCGTCTGGAGATATGCGGCGTGCCCGCCGAGGATATCCATCTGGGCTGCCGCGGAAAGATGCACGATTTTGCCGCCTTCTGCGAGAAATACGGTCTTAAGCCCTCCGAGGTGCTGTTCATAGGCGACGATATTCCCGACATCCCCGTGATCAAGGCTGCGGGTATAGGGGCGGTTCCCGCCGACGCTTCGGCAGATGCCCAGGATGCGGCGGACTACGTGTGCGACGCTCCCGGCGGCCGCGGCTGTGTGCGCGAGGTCGTGGAGAGGGTTCTGCGCGCCCGCAAACTCTGGCATTTCGAAGAGGACGAATACGAAAAGATATTCTGATGAACCTTAACGGAAAACGTCTGATTCTGGCAAGCAACTCCCCGCGAAGGCAGGAGCTGCTTAAGGGTTTGGACGTTGATTTTGTGATAGATACGCAGAATAACTTCGAGGAGCACTTCAGCGACGGTACGCCTCACTCCGAGGTGCCGGCGCTGATGTCCAGGGGCAAGAGTCACGGCTTTCACAGGCCTCTGGAGGCGGACGAAATCCTCATCACCTCCGACACCATGGTGCTGCTCGGCGGCAGGATTCTGGGCAAGCCCCATTCCGCCGAAGAGGCGGTGCAGATGCTGCACACCCTTTCCGGCCAGACCCACGAGGTCATAACTGCAGTTACGCTTCGCGACGGCCTCGGCCACGAGGAGACTTTCACCGACTCCACCCTGGTTACCTTCGCGGAGCTGGGCGAGGACGAAATAGATTATTACATAAACAAATACAAGCCCTACGACAAGGCCGGAGCCTACGGGGTGCAGGAGTGGATAGGCTATGTGGCCATCACCCGCCTCGAGGGTTCCTTCTACAACGTGATGGGCTTCCCCGTGCACAAAGTGTACGGGCATCTTCTGAAATTCGCAAAATATTAGACTTATATGGAACTCAGTGCCAAGTACAATCCCGCCGAAGTGGAGGACAAGTGGTATTCCTATTGGGAAAAGAACCGATTCTTCCATTCCGAACCGGACAGCCGTGAACCCTATACAATCGTGATTCCGCCCCCGAACGTGACGGGCATCCTGCATATGGGCCACGTGCTCAACAACACGCTCAACGACGTGCTCATCCGCAATGCGCGCATGCACGGGAAGAACGCCTGCTGGGTACCCGGCACCGACCACGCCTCCATCGCAACGGAGAACAAGGTGGTCGCAAAGCTCAGGGCCGAAGGCATCTCCAAGGAAGATATCGGCCGCGAGGAGTTCCTCAGGCACGCCTGGGCCTGGAAAGAGGAGCACGGCGGCATCA
>JAFZVQ010000062.1 GCA_017617715.1 Bacteroidales bacterium
AGCCCAGCCGCTTATAATCCTGAAGGGACTGCTGAATGCCCAGTTCCGGGTCTTGCATCTGGTGAATCCTTTCGGCGCCCACCTGCGCGAACCAGCGCTTAAAGGGCTCTGCTTTCTTGGAAGGAATGGACTGGATAATGCGGAACATTCCCTCCAGATTAGCGAAATTCTCCTTCTGAGGGCCTCCCGGAGTGTGTACGACAAGGGGGTGGACAATTTGTCCCCACCCTTTGGCTAGTTCCGGTTCGCGGCGCCGCATCTTGGAAAGATAATCTTTGGGATCCTTAGCATCGGCGAGTACCAAAACGACATCTTTGATAGAGAAATACCATTTCTCCTCGCTCTCAATCCATATAGTGCGGACTTTCTGATCTTCAAACAGCTGTATTTTCTCTATATCTGACATAGCTCGACAATTTTCACAAATTTAATCAATACGAAAGGCTATTCCAAATCTTTGCAAGGTTATAACAAAAAAGGCCCGTATCAAAACGGGCCAAAAGCATACAACTATTTGATTATCAAAATCAATACTCTTCCTCGTTAAAAAAGAAATCCTCCTTGGTCGGGTAATCCGGCCAGATGTCTTCGATGGTTTCGTATATCTCGCCTTCTTCTTCGAGCTCCTGGAGGTTTTCGATGACCTCTTCGGGGGCGCCGGAGCGGTTGGCGTAGTCGATAAGTTCGTCTTTTGTTGCGGGCCACGGAGCGTCGTCCAGGCTGCTGGCTAATTCAAGTGTCCAATACATAGCATCAAACATTTATAGTTTAGGCCGCAAAGATAGAAAATAATTCTTAAGTGCAAATATTTTTGAGTATTTTTGCAACATGTCTTATACGAAGGAAGAAATATACCCTCAGGAAACGACGGCGCAAATCGCCGCCCACGTGAAGGAAATCCTCCGCCTGCTGGGCGAGGATCCGGAGCGCGAGGGTCTGTTGAAGACCCCTGAGCGCGTGGCTAAAGCATTGCAGTTCACCACGAAAGGCTATACCGAGAACGGCCGGGAAATTATCCAGAAGGCCATCTTCGACGAAAAGTACCAGCAGATGGTGCTGGTCAAGGATATCGAGCTCTACAGCACCTGCGAGCACCACATGATGCCGTTCATCGGCAAGTGCCACGTGGCCTACATTCCCAACGGCAAGATCACCGGCCTGAGCAAGATTGCCCGCGTGGTGGAGACGTACGCCCGCCGGCTGCAGGTCCAGGAACGGCTCACCGTGCAGATACGTGACTGCATACAGGAAGCGCTGCATCCGCTGGGCGTGGCGGTGGTCATCGAAGCCAACCACACCTGCATGCAGATCCGCGGCGTGGAGAAATCCAACGCCGTCACCACCACGTCCGCGTTCAGCGGAGCCTTCCTCAGCTCCTCACGCACACGGAACGAATTCCTGAACCTGATCCGCTAATCGCCGGACTTGGCCAGATAAGCCAGTTCGCTGTCCGCCTTTATCTTGTCGATGATGGCGCACACCACCTTGAACGTGCGGGAATCACGCGTATAGACTGCCGGTGTGGCAAAAGCCACTCGCCCCTGCCTCTTAAGCTTCAGCGCCGAAGCCTTTTTCTTCTCCGAAGCGGGATTGTAGACGGCTATGCTGTTGCCGCCGAACATGCCTACTATCTTCATGCAGGGCACATCCGTCTCCCCGTCTCCGAAATAAATCATATGCGAAAACGGTATGCGCTTCTTGTCGTCGGCTATGGATGCGTTCACCCGCTTGTTGTCCCTGGAGCTGAAAATGCCCTTGGATATCTTGAAAAGGAACTGGGTCTTCGCCGTGTAATCCACCGCGATGCCCGGCCACTCCGCCTCACCGTCCGAATTATAAATAAAGGAGCCGGCGAAAATGTGCTTGAACTCGGAGGCAATCGGGCTGCCTTCGATGATTTCCTTTAGGCCGCTGGAGTTGATATAGTGCTCCACCCGCACCCCGTGCTCGCGCCCGTAGGCGTTAACCATTGAAAACCACTCACGTACGCCGTCGAAAAGCTCGATGCCGTTGCCGAAGCGACGCAGCTGGTCACGCCTCAGCCTTATCCCCTGCTTGTGCGCTTCATCAAACATCAACTTCATGTAAGCCAGCACGTTGGAGGCATCCTGGCCGATGGCGATAGAGTCGCTCATACGCCAGAATTCCTCGGGCGTGGAACCGACGGCCTGTATGAATCCGAACTCCTGCATGTTGCCGGGAGAAAGCGTGCCGTCGAAATCGTAGATCAACGCGACTATAGGTTTTTTACTCATTTTTCACCCCTATTATCAATATTTCGCCACAAATATCGTAATTATTCACCACATACGTGCAAAGGCGATTGCAAAAAAAGGAGCAGACCTCTACTTTTGCGCCGCTAAACCAAAATCTGTAAGAAATGGCAAATTATCCCCATTACCTTGAACGCCTCCAGAACGCCACCCGTAAGTTCTGGGACAAAGCTGCACTCAACAGCATAGGAGGCGATTCATTCACCTACGGCCAGATGGCCACCCAAATCGAGAAATTCCACCTGGTTTTCGAAAAGCTCGGATTCAAGAAAGGTCAGAAAATAGCCCTTTACGCCCGCAACGGAGCCCGCTGGGGCATGTCCTACCTTGCGGTCAACACCTATGAGACCGTGATAGTGCCCCTCCTGGCCGATTTCACTGCCGAGAGCGCGTCCTTCCTTGTGGACCATTCCGAGAGCATAGCCCTGTTCACCAACGCCGACAAATGGAACAACATGGTGCTGGACAAGATGCCGAACCTGCAAATCGCCATCGACGTGGACACCTGGGGCTGCCTCTGGGCAAAGGATGAGCAGACCCGTGCCACCTACGACACCATGGAAGAGCTCTTCGAGGAAAAGTGGCACGACGGCTACGGCCCCGAGAATGTGGTATTCCCCACCGACAACTGGGACGACCTCTCCACCATCAACTACACCTCCGGCTCCACCGGCGACCCTAAGGGCGTGATGCTTATCTACCGCAACTTCAGCGCCTGCGTCGATTACAGCCAGCGCCACGTTCCGGCAGGCGACAAGATGGTCTCCATGCTCCCCATGGCCCACATGTACGGCCTCGTGATTGAGTTCATCTACCCTCTCTGCAACGGCACAGCCATCTACTGGCTCGGCAAGGCCCCTACCCCCGCCACCCTTCTCAAGGCATTTGCGGACGTGAAGCCCTACCTGCTCATCACCGTGCCTCTCGTGATGGAGAAAATCTACAAGTCAAAGGTCAAGCCCACCCTCGACAAGCCCGTCATGAAGGTGCTCCTGAAGATACCCGGAATCAACAATATCATATATAAGAAGGTAAAGGACGGCCTCGTGCAGGCTTTCGGCGGCAACGTGCAGGAGTTCATCATGGGCGGCGCCGCCCTCAACCCCGAGGTCGAAAAGCTCTTCAAGCGCATCAAGTTCCCTTATCTCGTGGGCTACGGCATGACGGAAGCCTGCCCGCTGCTTGCCTATGAGCACTGGACCAAATACGTGGCCGGCTCCTGCGGCAAGGCCGTCGACTGCGCCGTGGTGCGTATCGACTCCGAAGATCCCCAGCACATCGCCGGCGAGATCCAGGCCAAGGGCGAAAACATCACCATAGGCTACTACAAGAACCCTGAAGCCTCCGCCAACGCATTCACCGAAGACGGATTCCTGCGCACCGGCGACCTCGGCATCATGGACAAGGAAGGCAACATCTTCATCAAGGGCCGCTCCAAGAGCATGATCCTGACCGCCAACGGCCAGAATGTCTATCCCGAAGAGCTTGAGGCAATTGTCAACAACCAGCCCTACGTGGGCGAATCGGTGGTCGTGGACCGCGCCGGCAAGATCGTTGCCCTCGTGTATCTCGACTCCGACGCCATCAAGCGCGACAAGCTCGACAGCGAAGCCATCTCCGACATCCCCGAAAAGGTGCGCCTCGGCGCCAACCGCCAGCTCCCTGTCTACAGCCAGATAGCTAAGGTCGAGACCGTGCTCACTCCTTTCGAGAAGACCCCCAAGATGAGCATCAAGCGTTTTCTCTACAAATAATGACATTTTGTCACTGGAATATAATTTGAGTGTGAAAGAGCCGGCCGTTTGAGCCGGCTTTTTTTAAAACATACGAATATGGCAAAGAACACAAAAGGACAAATCGGAGTAACTACCGAGAACATATTTCCGGTAATCAAGCAGTTTCTTTACAGCGACCACGAAATATTCCTGCGCGAGCTTGTGGCCAACGCAGTGGATGCGGAGCAGAAGCTGAAAGCGCTCGCCTCCGCAGGCACGCTCAAGGGAGACACCGGCGCGCTGAAGGTGGAGCTGGAGCTTGACGAGAAGAAGAAAACCCTGAAGATAATCGACAACGGCATAGGAATGACGGCCGACGAAGTGGACCGCTACATCAACCAGATAGCGTTCTCCAGCGCCGGCGAATTCCTCGAAAAATACAAGGACCAGACCAACATAATAGGCCACTTCGGCCTCGGATTCTACTCCGCATTCATGGTGGCGAAGAAGGTTACGATCGACACCCTGAGCTGGCAGGAAGGCGCCGAAGCAGTGCTCTGGACCTGCGACGGTTCCCCGGAATTCACTATGGGAGCCTCAAAGAAAAGCGGGCGCGGCACCGTGGTGACCCTCTACTTCGACGACGAAAGCGCCGAAGAATTCGGCACCAAAGGCAAGATACGCAGCCTGCTTGACAAGTACTGCAAGTTCATGCCCGTGCCCGTGGTCTTCGGCAAGAAGACCGAATGGAAGGACGGCAAGAGCGTGGAGACCGACCAGGACGACGTGATCAACAGCATCGACCCCATCTGGACCAAAGCCCCCTCGGAGCTCAAGGACGAAGATTACCTTGGCTTCTACAAGGCGCTCTACCCCATGGATGAGGACCCCATGTTCTGGATCCACCTCAACGTCGATTACCCGTTCAACCTGACGGGCGTGCTCTACTTCCCCAAGATCAAGGAGCGCATGGCCATCGACCGCAACAAGATACAGCTCTACTGCAACCAGATGTACGTCACCGACCACGTGGACAACATAGTGCCCGACTTCCTGACACTGCTCCACGGCGTCATCGACTCCCCCGACATCCCCCTGAACGTCAGCCGCAGCTACCTGCAGAGCGACGCCAACGTGAAGAAAATCAGCACCTACATCACCAAGAAGGTGGCGGACAGGCTGGAGGAAATCTTCAAGGAGCAGCGCGCCCAGTTCGAAGAGAAGTGGGACAACATCAAGCTGTTCATCGAATACGGCATGCTCTCCGACGAGAAGTTCTGCGAGCGCGCCCTGGAATTCGCCCTGCTGAAGAACACGGACGGCAAGTACTTCTGCTTCGAAGACTACCGCAAGGCCATCGAAGGCACCCAGACCGACAAGGACAAGAAAGTGGTCTACCTCTACGCCACCGACGCCGAAGCCCAGTACGGAAGCATCGAAGCGGCGAAGAATCTCGGCTACGACGTGCTCCTGATGGACTGCGAGCTGGACAGCCACTTCGTGAACATGCTCGAGCAGAAACTGAAGGACGCAAGGTTCGCACGCGTGGACAGCGACACCCCCGACAATCTCATACCGAAGGAAGATAAGGTGAAGCCGGAAATGAGCGACGAGGACAAGAAAACCCTTGAAGAACTGTTCAAGGGCGTGCTGCCCGAAGGCGCCGACTACCGTGTGGAGCCGGAGAACCTCGGCGCGGACAACGCTCCTGTGGTGCTCACGCAAAGCGAATTCATGCGCCGCTGGCGCGAAATGAGCGCCCTGGGCGGCGGGATGAACTTCTATGGATCGATGCCGGAATCCTACGACGTCAAGGTGAATATGGAGAACCCCGTCATCGCCCGCATCTGGGCCGACCGGGAAGGCACTTCCGAGCTGCTCCGGCAGGTGGTTGACCTCGCCCTCCTCGGCAAGGGCATGCTAAAAGGCAAGGCCCTCGCCGACTTCATCGCCAGAAGTGAGAAATTGCTTGCGTAATTCTTTGAAAAACAAAATTATTACGTATCTTTGCGCCCGCATTATGAAAACCCCAGGGTTTTGGTGCAATGGGTCCCGGACCCGATCCGGGATGAGTAACACATTTTAACTTTTTAGACAATGCAACATTTTGAACTGAAAGGCCAGACCCGCAAGGCGGCCGGCAAAGCAGCCCTCAAGGCCTTCCGCGCACAGGGACTCGTCCCTTGCAACCTCTATGGCAGCGGCGTAGAGAACGTCCTTTTCACCGTTGACGCAAAGGCCCTCAAGGCAGTCACCGACACCCCCAAGGCCCACATCATCGACCTCGTTCTCGACGATGGCAAGAAATTCACCGCAGTGCTCCATGAGCTTCAGTGGCACCCCGTCACCGACACCTGCCTGCATGTGGATTTCCTCGCCGTGGATGAAAAGAAGCCCATCAACATCGAGGTCCCCATCGTCATCACCGGACACGCTATCGGTGTGCAGCAGGGTGGTAAGTTCTACCAGAACGCCCGCAAGATCCGCATATGCGCCCCTATGGCAAAGCTGCCCGACGACGTGACCGTGGACATCTCCAAACTCGGTCTGGACAAGCGCATCAAGGCTGGTGACGTGAAACTCGAAGGCATCACCGTGACCACCGACAAGGACGCCATCATCTGCGGTGTCAAGACCACCCGCAACACCGTGGTCACCACCGAGGAGGCTTAATTGTGGCCGACAGGAGTTACCTGGTAGCCGGTTTAGGCAACATAGGCGCCGAGTACTCCGGCACCAGACACAACATCGGATTCATAGTATTGGACGCCTGGGCTCAGGCGTCCAATATTACGTTTGAGACCAGACGCTACGGCGACGTCGCGGTCGATTCCTTCAAAGGCCGCAGTTTCTATCTCCTGAAGCCTTCCACCTACATGAACCTGAGCGGCAACGCCATACGGTACTGGCTTCAGGAGCTCGAAATCCCGCTGGAAAACCTTATCGTGGTCTGCGACGACTTCAATCTCCCGTTCGGGACCACCCGTATGAGGATGAGCGGCAGCACCGGAGGGCACAACGGACTTGAGAACATAGAGGAACTGCTTGAGACAAGGCAATATGCGCGTGTGCGCGTGGGCATTGGACACGAGTTTTCGGAGGGCAGCCAGATCGATTTCGTGCTCAGCGGATTCTCGCCGGAGCAAGTGCCTGAGCTGCCGCACATTGCCGACCGGGTGATTGCCGGAATCAAGACCTGGGCCTTCGTCGGAGGACAAAAAGCCATGACGGAACTCAACACACGGACAGAAAAAACGGATAATGCGCCAAGTCAATAAGTTATTTTTTGAAAAAGAATTGTTATTTCGAAAAAAAGTTTATAACTTGCGCTGGTTTTAAGAGTTAACACCAAACATTTTAATACATTTTAATTTATGAAAGCACTTGTTGAAAAAATCAACGCCAACATTGAGGCCTTCAAGGCCAATGCTGAGGCTCAGGTTGTTAAAGGTAACAAAGCAGCTGGCGCTCGCGCCCGTAAGGCCGCTCTCGAGCTTATGAAGGACCTTAAGGAATTCCGCAAGGTTTCCGTTGCTGACGCAAAAAAATAATTTTTTTTGCATTTTGATGCAACGTTTCTAAAACCTTTTGCATCTATTATGCAGGTTTAGGTTTTAGTACACGTTTAAAGGTCGGGAGCCGCGAGGTTACCGGCCTTTTGCATCTAAACTTATCTCCACTATGAAACGCTTGATTTTCAGCGTGTTATCCCTAATCCTCCCCCTTGCCGCAAGTGCAACGGGCTATAGAGGCTTAGTGATACCGGTGGAATTCAACGACTGCTTCTTCACCGACCGCCAGTCCGGCGTGGTGAAAAAAATCGAGACTTCCTGTCAATATTTCAACGACCAGTTCTCCCCAAGCCGTACTTTTTCTTTCGATATAGCCCCCACCGTGCGCATCAACCGCAAATATTCCTGGTTCGGTGCGAATTCATCTACCCAGAAGGATGAAAAGGTCGGGGACCTCGTGCGCGAAGCCTGCGCCGCCGCCAAGGTGGACTGGAGCGCCTACGATAACGACGGCGACGGCTCCATAGACAATGTCTGCATCATTGCCGCCGGCGGCTCCGAATCCGACGGCGACGGAGCGGACCGCTTGTGGCCCCAGCAGGGCTACCTGTCGGAGCAGGGCGGCACCTGCCAGGCCGGCGGCAAGACCGTGAACTGCTTCACGGTGTGCACCGAGACCTCTTCGGTGGCCATTTTCTGCCACGAGCTGGCCCACAGCTTCGGCCTGCCCGACCTTTACGACACCGACGGCGACGGCAGCGGCGGCACCACCAAGGGCCTCTGGAGCGTCCTCTCCCCCATGGACGACGGCGTGATGTCCAAAGACAGGCCCACGCCTCCCAATTTCAGCGCAATAGAACTTGAGATACTCGGGATAGGCAATCCCATACCTTTTGGCCAGGGCTACCTGATGCTGCATCCGGTCAGCAGCAGCAAGGAATACCTGCGCATCGACAGCAACAACGAAGACGAATACTTCCTGCTCGAATACAGGAAACCGGAAGGCTGGGACGCCGGAATAGGCGGCGAGGGCCTGGTCATCTACCATATCGACAAATCCTCCAACAACACCTGGTCCTCCAACTATTCCTTCTACAACCTCACCGCCCGCGAGCGCTGGATGTACAACCTTATCAACTGCAGGCCCGAGCACCCGTGCGCACGCGTGATCGAAGCCACCCCGGGCACTAAGGAAATAAGCAAGATCTTCTTCCCGCAGCCGGGGCACAACGCCTTCGGGTCCGACACCGACCCTTCGTTCCATTATTGGAGCGGAGAGTTCTCCGGACAGGTCATCGACAACATACGCCTGACCGGAAACGGATACATGGAATTCCGCCTGATCTCCCCGATGACGATAGTCACCAGCCAGGTATTCCAGGATGCGGCACTGTTCAACGGCATCGCCGACAAGGCGCTGAAAATAAGCAGCCTGAGAGCGTCGTGGCACCCTTCGGAAAACAAGAGCCCCTCGGCCCTGAAAACTTCTGTATTCGCCACGCAGGAGGACGGCACTTTCAGCGTAGTGCTTGAGAATCTCAAGCCCGCCACAAGCTATGATCTGCAGCTTAGGGCCACAGGCGAAGAAGGAATCACCTATTCCGTCAACAGGACGTTCACCACCAAGAGCTTCATAAACGGATTGCGGCCGTTCATATATCTAAACCAGCTCGAGCGCAGGGAGGACGGCAGCTTTGTGGCCGGAGACCTGTTTTCGATGCGGATCTACAACGCCGACAACGCCGTCGCCGTGGACTGGTTCTTCGACGGGAAGCCCATCAGCCGCGGCCTGGATGGATTCTGGCATCTGGAATCAAGCGGTACCCTCATGGCGGCGATACATTACCAGGACGGCTCCACTGAAATAATCACTAAAAAAATGGTCGTACGATGAGAAAGAGTATCCTGATTGCCGGCTTTGCCGCTCTCGCCCTGCTGTGCGCCTGCAATCCGGGCATCACGCTCCTGGATGCTTTCGCGAAGGACGACACCATACGTCTCGAACTGGACGGTGAAAAGGTATTCATCTACGACGAGACCACCTGCCAGCTTTCCTTCAACAGGCAGCGCGCCAGCTTCCGCTGCCACACCGACACCATGCTCGACTATTTCGTGGTCGAGATGGACGCCATGCCCCGTCGGGCTGGAGATTCAGCCACGGCAAACGTGTACTGGAGCACCTCCGAGGGGGAAAGGAGCAGAAAAAATATCACCCTCGAAGCAAAGCTCATCAAGGGTGATCTTATCTGGCTGTGCGACGAAAGCAAAAGGACTGCTGCCGTCGTGCGGGTGCTAGAATGACACTGCGATACCGATGAAGTCGGCCGCCTTGAGGGCTGCGCCGCCGATCAATCCACCGTCAATATCTTTCTGTGCGAACAGTTCCTTTGCATTGGAGGGCTTGCAGGAGCCTCCGTAGAGGATGGTAGTGTCTTCAGCGACCTGGGCGCCGAACTTGGCGGCTATGGTCTTGCGGATGAAGGCGTGGATTTCCTCGGCCTGCTCTGCGGTCGCGGTCTTGCCGGTGCCGATGGCCCACACGGGCTCGTAGGCGATGACAATGTGCTTCATGTCCTCGGCGCTGAAGTTATAGAGAACGTTCTTGATCTGGGTCTCGCAGACGTCGAAGTGACGGCCTGCCTCGCGCTCTTCGAGATTCTCGCCGACGCAAAGTATCACGTCCAGGCCGTTTGCCAGGGCCAGGCGGGTCTTCTCGACAAGCTTCTCGTCGGTCTCGCCATAATACTGGCGGCGCTCGGAGTGCCCGAGAATGGTGTACTGGCAGCCCACGGACGCGAGCATGGCAGCGGAGACTTCGCCGGTGTAGGCGCCTTTTTCCTTGTCGGCGCAGTTCTCGGCGGAAAGGCCGACGCGCGTGCCCGCCACGATTCCGGCTATGGGATAGAGGTGGGTGAAAGGAGTGGCAATGATCAGTTTTACATCGGCAGGCACTTCGCCGGAAGCGGCGACGACGGCCTTGGCGAGCTCAACGCCCTCGGGAACGGTGGTGTTCATTTTCCAGTTTCCCGCAACAATTTTCTTTCTCATACTTTATTTATAAATAATAAATTGCATTTCGGATTGCAAATTTACTAATATTTGCCCAAATTTGCAGGCTAAATATAAAAATGTGATATGAAAAATTTTGTTCAAGAGCTCAAGTGGAGAGGAATGATCCACGACATCATGCCTGGCACGGAAGAAGAGATGAAGAAAGGTCCGATGTCCGCCTATGTGGGAATAGACCCCACCGGGGATTCGCTCCATATCGGGCATCTGGTCAGCATAATGATACTCAAGCACTTCCAGGCCTGCGGCAACAAGCCGTACGCCCTGGTCGGCGGGGCCACAGGAATGATAGGCGACCCTTCGATGAAGAGCCAGGAGCGCAACCTCCTCGACGAAAAGACCCTCGCCCACAACGTGGCCTGCATCAAGGCCCAGCTCGGCAAGTTCCTCGACTTCGAGTCCGACGCCCCCAACAAGGCGGAGCTCGTCAACAATTATGACTGGATGAAGGACTACACCTTCATCAACTTCACCCGCGACATCGGCAAACTCATCACCGTCAACTACATGATGAGCAAGGACTCCGTCAAGAAGCGCCTGCAGCGCGACTCCTCCGAGGGCATGTCCTTCACCGAATTCACCTACCAGCTGATGCAGGGCTATGATTTCTACTGGCTGTGGAAGAATAAGGGCTGCGTGCTGCAGCTCGGCGGCTCCGACCAGTGGGGCAACATCACCACGGGCACGGAGCTCATTCGCCGCATGGACGGCGGCGAGGCTTTCGCGCTGACCTGCCCGCTGATCCGCAAGGCGGACG
>JAFZVQ010000063.1 GCA_017617715.1 Bacteroidales bacterium
CTTCGTCGACGAGTGGATCGACCGCCGCGATGCCTGGCTCTCCCCCGACGACTACGACAACATGGTCTCCACCCTCTCCCGCGTCAAAACCGCGACAGGAATACAATAGTTCGGAGGAGGGGTAGCACCTCAAAACTTCCGCTTCGCTCCATCCCTATGCTCCGCAGAGCGAAACCACTATCCCCCTGCACCCCCAAGGGACTGAGAGGCGTTCCTCTCAGACTCTCTGTGCTTGTGGGCCCCTCCCGTTCAAGTGGCCACGGGCGGCCACTGTTTTGCGGTTGCACCCCCTCCGCCGGACTATTTAATACCCGTAATGGACTTGACGCGGGAGAGGGTGGCGAGCATGTTGTCGTAGTCGGAGGGGGTGAGCCAGGCGTCGCGGCGGTCGAGCCACTCGTCGACGAAGATGGTAGCGTAACTTTCTGTGAGCTTGCCCGGTAGCGTGCACCACATAAAGCTGAGCTCCGGCTCCAGCATGCGGCTTTCGCCTGTATTCTGGTCCCGGACGAACCGCAAGGTCACGGCAAGCTCGAGACGGGTGTTTTCCGCACTCATGTTGGAAACTGCATTCCCCATCGAATATATCACCGGCACCCCCTTGATGTGGGTGCTGTCCTGCACCACATGGGGGTGGGCGCCCACCACGGCGCAGCACCCCTGATCCACGAGCCACTTCGCCCAAAATTCCTGGTTGGCTGAATGCTTCAGCACATATTCGTTGCCCCAGTGGGGAAGAGCCACAATGAAATCCGCCCCTGCTTCCTTGGCCCCGTCGATGGCGTGCTTGATATCTTCCTTCCGCATCCTCAGCACATCGGGAGCCGCCTTTCCCGGCCCTGTATTGGTGCCGTAGGTGAAATTCACGAGGGCTATCCTGAGGCCCCTGCGGCTGATCATCAGCGGCTCGCGGCCGATGCCGGTGTAGCGTATTCCAAGCGAGTCGGCCAGCTTGTCGTATACCTTGATAGTGCGCTCCAGCCCGGTGCTGCCCCGGTCGAGTATGTGGTTGTTGGCGAGGAGAAAAATATCCGCGCCGCAGCGGGCCACGTATTCAGGGTAATCGTCGGGGGTGGAGAATGCCGGATAACCGGTGTAGGGAGGCCCTCCGAGCGAGAATTCCAGGTTGGCTATGCAGAAATTGGCCTTCTGCATGCGCGGCTCGATATAGCGGAGAAAGTATTCCTTGTCGTGCTCCAGCTGCTTGCTGTGCATCATCACGTCCCCGATAATGAAAAGGCTCGTGGTGTCGCAGGGGAGGTAGATCGCCTGGGGAGGAGCGATTTTATAGAGATACTGCGCTCTGGCCCAGGGGGCGGCAAGCAACAGCAGCAGAATTATTATTATGGTTTTGCGCACTCGCAAATATAAGATTTTTATTTAACTTTGTAGGTTATGAAAAAGCTTTCTTTCATCCTGCTTGCCCTGTTACTGCTCTGCAGTGTGTCGTCCTGCGACTTTTTCCGTGGACTTGCCGGCCGTCCGCTCTCATCTGAAATTGAAGCCAAACGTGTCCGGATCGAGCAGGCGCAGAAGCGGGCGGAAGCGGTCAGGGATTCGCTGGAACGCGCCAGGAAGGATTCCGTGCTGAGGGCCGAGAAGTTTGTGGCGGATTCCACTTTCTACACGGACAGCCTGCTCAAGGCGGGAAAGCTTCGCAAGGCATCATCCATACGCAATATACCGTCCAGGCGGCTCCGGAGCCGTTATTATGTAGTGGTGGGCGCCTTCTCCAATGAAGCCAACGCCTCAAGGCTTGCCGCCAGATACCAGGACGCAGGCTTCAGTGCCGAGCCTTTCCGCTACTATGGCAAGCTCACGGCCGTGTTCGTGGAGCCATGCTCCCGCATTACGGACGCCATGGATGCATTCAAGCGCATAAAACAACTGCCTTTCGCCCCCAAAGAGGCCTGGATTTTGATTAACGAGTGAGTATGAAACGCTTGTTATTGTCATTATTGCTGCTGCTTCCCCTTGCAGCGTCCGCCCAGTATCGCACTCCCGGTTATTCCGACCTGTCGGAGAGCGAGGCGGTGCGGGCCTTGAAGGAGGACGTGGGTTTCCTGGCTTCGGCAGCCCTTGAAGGGCGCGCGGCCGGTTCCGAAGGCGAGCTTGAGGCTGCCCGGTATATGTCGTCCCGCCTCGAGGCCCTTGGGGTGGATCTGCTGTACGGACGGGACGGCGACCTGTTCGGCATCAACCGCGAAGAGGCAGGGGACACCCTGCGCTCCCGTAACGTCGCCGCCTTCATCCCCGGCTACGACAAGAAGTTGAAAAACAACTACATAGTGGTGTGCGCCCGGCTCGACAACCTGGGACAGGCCACGGTGAACGTGGACGGCGTGCCCCAGACCAAGACCTACTACGGCGCCAACGGCAACGCTTCCGGACTTGCCATGCTGCTGCAACTTGCCGGGAGACTGAGCACCAACAGGGTGCTCCTGAAGCGCTCCGTGCTGCTGCTGGCCCCCGGTGCCTCGCTCCGGGACGGCGCCGGTTCGTGGTACTTCCTCAACCGCTCGTTCCCTTCTGCAGGCGACATCGACGCCTGCGTGGAACTGAACATGCTCGGCACCGGCGCGGCCGGTTTCTATGCCTATACCGCTTCCAACGCCGACCTGAACAAAGTGGTCACGGCCATGTCCAACACCCTGCAGCCCGTGCAGCCCAGACTGGTGGCGCTCGAGCCCTGCAATTCCGACCACCGCATCTTCTACGACCGCAAGATACCCGCAGTGCTCTTCACCACAGGAATGTATCCGGAATACAACAGCGAGCACGATACCCCTTCCGTGCTGCAGTACGACTACATGGAGAGGGAACTTGAGTACATCTACAATTTCGTGGTGGAACTCTGCAACGGCTCCAGGCCCGAATTCAACCCGTCCGATGCTTCGAAGGACCGTTACCTGACCGGGCGCAAGGATGGCGTCATCCCTTACTATGAGTGCGATGTGCGGCCTTCGTTCCTCGGGAGCAGCGATCCTGCCGTGTTCATGCAGAAGTGGGTTTATGTGTACCTGCGCTATCCCAAGGCGGCGGTAGAGCAGGGGATACAGGGGCGCGTGCTTGTGGATTTCGTCATCGACGAAAAAGGCAAGGTGACGGAAGTGGAAGCCACGAAGAGCAGCCATCCGCTGCTTGAAGAGGAGGCACTGCGCGTAATCAAGGCCTCGCCCGACTGGAAGCCGGGGAAGGTGCGCGGCAAGAAGGTGAAATCCCGGATTTCGCTCAACGTGGAATTCCGGCTGGAGAAGAAAAAGTAAACGAACAATGGAATACGATTTCAAGTCAATCGAAAGCAAATGGCAGGCCCGCTGGGCTGCGGAAAAGACATTCAAGGCCGTAGAGGATCCCTCCAGGCCAAAGTATTACGTGCTGGACATGTTCCCCTATCCTTCGGGAGCGGGGCTTCACGTAGGGCATCCCCTGGGCTATATTGCAAGCGACATTTATTCGCGCTACAAGCGCCTGAAGGGCTTCAACGTGCTGCATCCCATGGGCTACGACGCCTTCGGCCTTCCTGCCGAGCAGTACGCCATCCAGACCGGCCAGCACCCGGAAAAGACCACCAGCGACAATGTGGCCCGCTACCGCAGCCAGCTCGACCGTATCGGTTTCTCATATGACTGGGACCGTGAAGTCCGCACCTGCGATCCGGCCTTCTACAAATGGACGCAGTGGGCTTTCCTCAAGATGTTCGACAGCTGGTACGACCCGGTAGCCGACAAGGCAAGGCCGATTTCAGAGCTCGTGGCCCGCTTCGAGAGCACTGGATATGAGGACGTGACCCCGGATGCCTGGAAGGCAGCGTCCGAAAAGGAAAAGTCCGACATCCTGATGCGTTACCGTATTGCATATCAGGGAGAAACATCTGTCAACTGGTGCGAGGGGCTCGGCACGGTCCTGGCCAACGACGAAGTCAAGGACGGCCTCTCCGTGCGCGGCGGCTTCCCTGTGGAACAGAAGAAGATGACACAGTGGCAGCTCCGCGTGTCGGCATATGCGCCGCGCCTGCTGGCGTCCCTGGAAAGTCTGGACTGGAGCGATTCCCTCAAGGAGATGCAGCGCAACTGGATAGGCCGATCCGACGGCACCGAAGTGCTCTTCGAGACCGAATGCGACGGCCGCAAAAAGACCATCACCATCTTCACCACCCGCGTGGACACCATCTTCGGCGTCACCTTCATGGTGCTGGCTCCCGAGAGCGAACTGGTGGATGAACTCACCTCCGCCGACCGCAGGGAAGCCGTTGCCGCCTATATTGCCGAAGTGAAGAAAAAGACTGAGCGTGAGCGTATTGCAGAGACCAAGTCGGTCACCGGCGTGTTCTCCGGCGCCTATGGCATCAACCCTCTCACCGGGGAACGCATTCCCGTATGGATTTCCGAATATGTGCTGGCAGGCTACGGCACCGGCGCCATCATGGCGGTGCCGGCCCACGACAGCCGTGACTACGCCTTCGCCCGCAAGTTCGACCTCCCCATTGTGCCCATTATCGAGGGCTGCGACGTGTCGGAGGCTTCATTCGACGCAAAGGAAGGTAAGATGTGCAACTCAGGCTTCCTCAACGGCCTGGATGTGAAGGATGCCATCGAGAAGGCGAAGGATTATGTGGAAGAGAAAGGGCTCGGCCGCAGGAAGACCAATTTCCGCCTCCGCGACGCCATTTTCTCCCGCCAGCGCTACTGGGGCGAGCCTTTCCCCATCTACTACAAGGACGGCATACCCTGTCCGCTGCCCGAATCCGAACTGCCCCTGACGCTCCCGCAGATAAGCTCCTACAAGCCCACTGGAGAGGCTCCGCTTGCGCGCGCCGAAAACTGGACGTGGCACGGCTACCCCCTGGAGACCTCCACCATGCCCGGCTTCGCCGGCTCCAGCGCCTACTACCTGCGTTACATGGATCCCCACAACGACGAGGCCCTGGTGTCCCGCGAAGCGGATGAATACTGGCGTTCGGTGGATCTTTACGTCGGCGGCACGGAGCACGCCACCGGACACCTCATCTATTCCCGTTTCTGGAACAAGTTCCTCTACGACCTCGGCTATGTGTGCGAGGACGAGCCTTTCCGTAAGCTGGTGAACCAGGGAATGATACAGGGCCGTTCCAATTTCGTTTACCGTATTGTCGGCACCAACACCTTCGTGTCCGCCGGCCTCAAGGATGCCTATGACACCACGGAAATCCACGTCGATGTGAACATAGTCTATAACGATCGTCTCGACATCGAGGCTTTCAAAAAATGGCGTCCTGAATTCGCAAACGCCGAGTTCGTGCTCGAAGACGGCGAATACCGCTGCGGCTGGGCCATTGAGAAGATGAGCAAGTCGATGTACAACGTGGTGAATCCCGACCTCGTGTGCGACACTTATGGCGCCGACACCCTGCGCCTGTATGAAATGTTCCTGGGCCCTGTGGAGCAGAGCAAGCCGTGGGACACCAAGGGCATCGACGGCGTGAACCGTTTCCTGAAGAAGTTCTGGAGGCTGTTCTACAACAGGTCCGAGTGGCTTGTGGAGGACGGCAAGGCCAGCCCCGAGGAGCTCAAGGCCCTGCATAAGCTGATAGGGAAGGAGCAGGAGGATATAGAGAACTTCTCCTACAACACCACCATAAGCGCATTCATGATTGCTGTGAATGACCTGACGGCCATGCAGTGCAACAAACGTGAGATTCTGGAGCCCCTGGTGGTGCTGTTGAGTCCGTTCGCGCCGCATATCGCCGAAGAGCTCTGGGAGCGCCTCGGACACTCCGGTTCCGTGGCCGACGCCAGCTTCCCCGAGTTCGTGGCTGCCTATGCCGCGGAAGACAACGTGACTTATCCCGTGCAGTTCAACGGCAAGATGCGTTTCACCCTCGACCTTCCGAAGAGCGCCTCTCCCGCCCAGGTGGAGGAGGCCGTGCGTGCAGCTGAGCAGACTCCCAAGTATGTGGCAGGGATGAACATAGTGAAGGTGATCGTGGTGCCCGGCAGGATAGTTAACATAGTTTTGAAATGAGTTCGAAGCAAGTACTGAAGACCGTTTGGGAGTATCTGGCCCTGACCGTGGCCTGTTTCATTTTCGGATTCGCCTGGGAGTGCTTCATGATTCCCAACGGTATGTCCGCCGGCGGCATGATGGGCCTTTGCACCGTGATCCAGTATGCCACGGGAGGTCTCATCCCGGCCCAGTACACGTATATTGCCATCAATGCTTTGCTGATTATTGTGGCGGTGCTGGCCATGGGCATAGGTTTCGGTTTCAAGACCATCTACTGCATTCTCATGTCCACGGTCTTGATGGAATTGCTGTCGGGCTGGACGGCCCTTCACAGCGTGCCCGGGGAGTTTTTCTTCGTGCAGGAGACCATCCTGATCCCTATACTTGCCGGTGTCGCGGAGGCTGTGGGAATAGGTCTTGTGCTGCGGTACGGCGGCAGCACGGGAGGCACCGACATCATTGCGCTGATGGTCAACAAGTATTATCCGGTGTCGCTGAGCATGACCTTCCTCATTTCCGACCTGGTCATCATTTCGCTGCTGCTGTTCCTTCCGGACAAAACTTTCTCGGATGCCTGCTACGGTCTCGTGGAGGTGGTAATCTTCTCCATGATCATAGATTTCGTGGTGGGAGGTAAGAAGTCGTCCTACCAGCTTATGGTGTTCTCGCATAAATACAAGGAGATTGCTGATTACATCACGGATGTCATGTCCAGGGGCGTCACCGTGCTGAACGCCACTGGCTGGTACACCAAGCAGGACAGGCAAGTGCTGCTCATCCTCATCAACCAGAAAGAGTTCCCGGAACTGTCCCGCGTAATAAAAAGCATAGACCCCCGGGCCTTCATGAGCGTGTCGCCTACCAACAACGTCTATGGCGAAGGCTTCGACGAAATCAAAACAGGAATCAAATCTGCATCTAAGAAAAATGCCGCTAAGTAAAAAAAATGTGCTCTCTTTTTTTAAAGAGTACTCTCTCATCACCCTGGGTATCTTGCTTTACGTCCTTGCCTGGGCAATTTTTCTTATTCCGAACAACCTGGTCGGCGGCGGAGTGTCCGGTGTGGCGTCCATAGTCCAGTACGGTACCCATGGATACATAAAATTAGGTACCACTTATTTTTTCATTAACGCCATACTGCTCATAATTGCGCTCTTCATCCTGGGCAAGAGTTTCGGCGGCAAGACCGTGTATGCCGTGATTGTGGCGTCCATTGGCCTGAACGTGCTGCAGGACGTGATTCCTGCCGAGATCGTGCAGACGCTGGCGGTAGAAAACGGCAAACTGATGAGCACCATAATGGGCGGCATCATGGCCGGTGTCGGCATCGGCCTCACCATGTCGCAGGGCGGCAGCACCGGCGGCACCGACATTATCGCCCTGATAGTGAACAAGTATCGCAATGTGTCCCCGGGTCGTATGATACTTTGGATGGATGTCGTGATCATACTTTCATCCATGCTCGTGCCCTCTTATACTCCGGACGGTTCGCAGCTGCCATGGACGGAGAAAGTGACCACGGTGGTGTACGGTTTCATATTGGTCATGGTGAACAGCACCGTCATCGACCTGTATCTTTCTGGCTCCAAGCAGTCCGTGCAGCTTTTCATCCTATCCCGCAAGTTTGAGGAGATTGCGGACGTGATTACCCACGACCTCCACAGGGGTGTGACTGTCCTGGACGGCAAGGGCTGGTACACCAAGCACAATACTGAAGTGCTGATGGTTCTTACCCGTAAATCCGACCTGAGCCTGCTGCTCCGCACCATAAAGGCTATCGATCCTGATGCCTTCCTTTCTGTGGCATCAGTGACCGGTGTGTACGGCAAGGGATTCGACCAGTTAAAGGGTAAGGTGAAGGGAAAAAATAATCTTTCTAAAGAATCGTAAACCTTTAAAAATACCCCTTTAGGGACCACCGGGATAACGAAGCGCTTTTATAATTTTGCTTCGTTATGAAAGGTAAAATCTGTGTCCATCGGGTTGTGCGGGTGCTGGCTTTGTCGGCGCTTCCGCTGTTGCTTCTCGCCGATGCGCTGATGTCCGGCTTTCCCGGCCCGGGCCTTGTGTGCACCGATGTTTTCTGCGCCGTAGTGCTCCTGTTGCTGTATCCCGTATCGCGTGAGCCTGTACATCCGTCGCTCTTCTTCGTGGGGGGCGCCATTATTATCTTTCTGGCCCTGAAAGTGTTGCGCGTGCCGGAGGGGGCGCTTGTCCAGGCGGCCGGCCTCGTGCTTATGGTATTCCTGGCCCGAAAGACGGTGGAGAAGTACAGGGATGTGCCCATGCTGTTCCACGCTTCTGCCGTCTGGACGGGGGTGGAAGACTATATGTACCTGCTTCATGTGGCTCTGACGCTTTTCGCCGGACTGGTGCTGCTTGCCTTCCCGGCAGGCAGGGCGGAGTTGATGTGGGGGTATTTTGTGGCTCTGCTGCTATTGCTGGGGGTGGAATACTATCGCGTGCGGACTCGTAGCACGGTGTTTATGGGAGTGCGGAAGGAAGATGAGATCAAGTTGGGGCAGAAGAATGCAGTGCTCAAGAGGCCGATCCAGTATGTGGATTCGGAGAGCAGGTCGGCGAACCTGTTCAATGACGTGGTGCGCATCATGGATAGCAAGAAGCCCTATCTGCAGGACGACTTTACGATAGACGACCTTGCGCGCATGACGCACACCAACCGCATGTATCTGTCCAAGTCGATTAATTTCCACTCCGGGCGGAACTTCAACCAGCTGGTCAATTTCTATCGCGTCAAGTATGCCCTTGCCCTCCTGAAGAAGGATCCAAGCCTGAAAATGATCGAACTGTCCCAGATGTGCGGCTTCCACACCATCGTCTCCTTCAACATGGCCTTCAAGCTCAACGAGCGCATCACCCCCGGCGAATATGCCCGCTCCCTGAAGAAAATCCACTGACAGCTCTACACTGAGGAGCAGTTGCTCCTCCTGAACCTGCAAATCGGCGGGATGGTGGTTCGGAGAACAATAAAAAAAGTGGAGCAGGACGCTCCACTTTTTTTATTGTTCGTCAGGCTGGCCGTTGCCGTAGTCGGGGCCGGGACCGCCCTGGGGACCTCCCTGAGGGCCGCCGCCGAAGCC
>JAFZVQ010000006.1 GCA_017617715.1 Bacteroidales bacterium
CCTCCTGGGAGAGTTTGCGATAGCGGTCGTACTCATTGACGATGGCTTCGTACTGAGCGAATTGCTCTGGGGTAAGAGTGTTTTTCATAGCGATAAGCAATAATGGTTTGCGGCAAAACTACGAAAAGAAAGCCGCTCCTGCAATAGCCAGAGTACAGATTTTGCGAATTTTTAAAGGAGGAAAAAAATATCTTTCGAAAGAATCGCAATCGGTATTCTTTTAATCCCATTTTTGCGGTGCGACGTGAACGGTTTGCTCTATCTGTTCACGACACAGCCCCTTATAATGCCCATAGTAGCGAAAAACCGCTTGCGACGTGAACAAATGGGGTGCGGCATTCACGTCGCTGTTGGGGAAGGGAGATGCCCGATCGAGTCGGGCATGACGAGGGAGAGATTCTTCGCTGCAAGATTCTTCGCTTCGCTCAGAATGACAATAAGGGACTCGGAGAGCAACGGCACCCTCAGCCTCCCCACTCCCCCATCCCCCCACAGTATATTTGGAGAAATTCCCGAAAAGGAATATCTTTACAACCTAATCAGGAAACCGTGCACATGGAGATACTTATATACTTCTTATGCGGCATCGTAATCGCCGCGCTGATAGCCTTCTTCATCGCAAGAAGCATTGTCAAATCCCGCGTCGCCCAGACCGCAGAATCGGTCCGGATGCAAGTGGAATCCGACTACAAAGTACAGCTCGCCAAATTGGATTCCGACCACGACCATGCGATAAAGCAGATAGACGCCCTTCAAGAGCAACTCGCTAGAGCCCAGGCAGATGCGGCCCGCCTCGTGAAAGAAGCCCGGGAAGACGCGGCAAAAAGATATGCCGAAGACCTCGAGGCACACGAAGCAGCGCACCAGAAAGCCATGGCCGAGCTCGACAAACGCTTCGGCGTCGCCCTGGAGAAGCTAAAATCTGAAGTGGAAGTCAAGACCGGAGAAATGCTCAAGGACCGGCAGGAAGAATTCTCCAAGAAGAGCAATCAGGACATCGAGCAGATCCTCAATCCCCTCAAGGAAAGGATAGCCGAACTGAAAGGCGAAATGGAGAAAGGCAACAAGGAGCAGATCGACCTCAAAGCCCAGATGCAAGCCCACGTGGACGCCATGCTCAAGCACAGCGACGCCGCCAGCAAGAGCGCCGACAACCTCGCCGCCGCCTTCATGTTCGGCAGCAAGATGCAGGGAGACTGGGGCGAAACCATCCTCGACGAACTCCTCTCCTCGCAAGGACTCACCAAAGGCGTCAACTTCGACACCCAGTACACCATCCGCGACGAAAAAGGCGTAGCCCTCAAGTCCGAAGAAGGAAAGAAGATGATACCGGACGTAATCCTCCACCTCGGCAACGACCGCGACGTGGTCATCGACTCCAAAGTGTCGCTCAAGGCTTACGTGGACTACGTCAACGCCACAACAGACGAAGACAAGAAACGCTACCTCAAAGAACACATAGACAGCCTCAAAAAGCACGTCAAGGAGCTGTCCAACAAAGACTACTCCTCCTACATCCAGCCGCCCAAGGTCTCATCCGGCTTCGTGATGATGTTCGTCCCCAACGCCGGCGCCCTGTGGTCTGCGCTCCGGGCAGAGCCGAGCCTCTGGCGCTGGGCGGCCGACATGAATGTCTATATAGCCGACGAGCAGAGCCTGTATGGCGCCCTCCGGATCGTGGACATGACCTGGATGCAGATCAAGCAGGCCCAGAACCACCAGAAAGTGTTCGAGCTGGCCGATGAAATGATCAAGAGGATCGGAGATTACGTGGTCCGCTACAACGCCATAGGCGAAGCCTTGAAAAAAGCCGCCGCAGCCTACCAGGCCGGCAGCATCAAGCTGTCGCCCGAAGGCCAGAGCATCATCACCACCGCCGCCCAGCTGGTCAAACTCGGCGCCGACTCCAAACAGCTCATCGCGGTCAGTTCCACAAAAAAAGACCAGCTCGGCAAAGTGCTGGGAATCAATATCACACCCATGCTCGACAGCAGCATAACCGGCATCCCCGAACCGGAAGATGTCGAACTGCAATAAATATATTTGTATATTTGTCAGTTTTAAGTAGAACAGACAACCATGAAAAAACGCGAAATCATCATTGACCTTCTGGGAAGCGACATGGGTCCGGAAGAGATGCTGGAAGGCGCCAGGCTGGTCCTGGAGGCGTTTCCGCAGACCGGTCTCGTGCTGGCGGGCCCGAAGGCACTCATCGAGGCCGCACAGCTGCCGGAGGGCCGCTACCGCATCCTGGAGGCCGACAAGACCGTCACCAATCTCGACAATCCAATAGAAGCTTTCTACCGGAAGGAGCCCGTATCGGTGTTCATGGCGCTGGAAGAGGCCGGCCGCTGCGACGATGTGCTGGGCGTGATCAGCGCCGGCAACACGGGAGCCCTGTTTGCCGGAGCCATCCGTTTCCTTCTGGCCGACAAGACCGTCCGGCCATGCATCGCCGCCATCCTTCCCACCACCCAGGGCGGTTTCACCTGCCTGGTGGACACCGGAGCCTCCATCGATTGCGGCCCGGCACAACTGGTGGAATTCGCCCACCGCGGCAGCGATTTCATGCGCTCGCTCTACAAGATTGACGCCCCCCGGGTGGGACTTCTGTCCAACGGAGCCGAACCCACTAAGGGCAACAAGCTGGTGAAAGAGGCGCATGCCCTCCTTGCCAAAGAAGAAGGCATCAACTTCGTGGGCAACATTGAAGGCAACAAGACCCTGTCCGGCCTCTGCGACGTCCTGGTGTGCGAAGGATTCGCCGGGAACCAGGTCCTGAAGAACTCCGAAGGCATGGCGGTGAACCTGATCACCGAGATTGTCAAGTACGGCAAGATGCACAACGTGCCCGCCGCAAAGGAAATAGTCGGATACCTGATGTCCCGTTTCGATTTCGCCTCCCTGGGCGCAGGCATCATGCTCGGCACCAGCAAGCCCGTGCTGAAAAACCGCGGCTCCTGCCGTCGCGATGCGGTGAAGAACGCCGCACAGATTCTCGTCAACCTGGCAGAAAACAAGACCGTTTACGAATCAATTCACTGATAAGATTATGTACGACAGACTATTAAAACTCATCAAACAGTATCTTCCCGAAGACAAGATAGCCAAGGCCACCCCTTCAGCACGTCTGCTGGCCGACCTGGGCATGGACTCCATAGGCATGCTCATGCTCTCCATGGCACTGGAAGACGAATTCGGCGTTTCGTTCCGTGAGCCCGTACACTTTGACACGGTGCAGGATGTGCTTGATTTCCTGGACAAAAACGCTACCAAGCGATGAAAAAGGAAAAAGACTACAAATACGAACTTGCCACGCGCAAGTACAAAAGGCCCAATCCGGTTTTCTACTTTATATATTGGTTCGCGTGCCGTTTCATCATCACCCGGCCTTTCCATCCGGAGATCAAGGTTATCGATAAGTTGTCCGACTGCAAAGGTCCGGCTTTCCTGATATGGAACCACCAGTCCCGGCGGGACCACGCAATGCTGGTCAGGGCAGCCTGGCCCAGGCGCATCAACTTCCTGGCGGAAGAGGCGTCTTTCTTCCGCAGCCACCTGGCGACGGTGTTCAAGCTTAACCGGATCATCCCCAAGAAGGTTCTGTCCAACGACCTGTCCAGCATGCGGGCAATCAGGGACGTCATCAAGCAGAACGGCGTGGTGGCTTTTGCCCCTGAGGGTTTTGCGACAGTGTTCGGCGACCAGCAGCCGATTGTCCCCGGGACGGGCCGCTTCCTGCAGGTTTTCGGCATCCCGGTGTATTTCGCTTCGCTCCAGGGCGGTTATCTATCCACCAGCAAATTCAGCAAGGAAGACCGTCCCGGAAAGTTCTGCACCCAGATACAGTTGCTTTTCTCGCCTGAAGACCTCAGGAAGATGACGCCTCAACAGATCGAGGACAAGATCAACAGCCTGCTCCACCACGATGACTTCAAATGGAACAAGGAGCATCATTACCGCTATGTTTCCAAGGAGGGAATGTGCGTCAACCTCGCCGACGCATGCTATCGCTGTCCGCGCTGCGGCACCGAGTTCGAAATGACGGACGGGAAAGACTACATCGAGTGCAAGCACTGCGGCAACAAGGCCACGATGGACGAATACTACGAATTCCACAAAGCTTCCGAAGACTGCGTAATCCCTGAATCCCCCGCTGAATGGGTCCACCTGGAGCGCCAGGCAATCATAGATGAAATCCGCAAGGATCCCGACTATTCCTTCTCCGTCAAGGTCCAGCTCGGCTATATCCCCAGTGACCATCTGCTCACCGACGAGCGCACGACCGAAATCTGCGGCGAGGGCATCTATACCGTGGACCACAAGGGCGTCCACTACAGGGGCACACGCCACGGCAAGGAATGGAGTTTCGACCTGGACTACAACCAGATATTCACCTACCCTTCCTCCGTGATGCTGGATGTTGTCTCGACCTACGTCGACAATGAATACTACGACTTCCGCCCCGAATACCGGTGCGCCGGCAAACTGACCATCCTCACCGAGGAGATGCACCGCTACCACATCAACAAATGGAAGAACTTCCCCTGGTTCGACTATATGTATGAAGGCAGGGAGTGCGGGGTGGATCTCATCGAATCCCATTGACGGAACTGTCGCTCTGCGCCCGATTATGGACCGGCACACAAAAGACCGCCTGCTCAGCGAGCTCACTCCCGAGATCCGCGCATACCTCTTCCCCGGTATGCAGGAACCGGAAGAGGCCCCCTGCTATTATCTGAGCGCGCTCGAGGAGTGTGAGATGCCGGCGACGGTCCGGCTGGAACGCAAGACCGCCAGGGCGGCAGCACCCATCTTCGGCCGGCAAAGAAAGCGTGAGGCCGAATGCCGCCGGGAACCGGACAGCGAGGGCCTGGACCCGCGCACGGAGCAGATCCTTGCTGAAATCCGCCGCCTCCAGGAAAAGTACGGCGTCACCATCGACGAACTGGAGCTGATGCTGGGCTACACCGTGAAGCTGAGCCCCCTCCGCATCACCCGGGGCGGCAGGATTTTCCTTACCGGCTACGGCGACACGGAGGTGAAAATGACCAACGTGGCCAAGGCGTTGTATTTCCTGTACCTGCTGCACCCGGAGGGCCTCCGCTACAAGGAGATTGCCGCCCACAAGGACGAACTGCTGCATATCTACGGTAGTGTTTCCGGCCGAGACGAGCCTGAGGAAATCGAAAAGAGCATCGACCTTCTGGTGGACCCGTTTGGCAATGCTCTCAACGTGAACGCTTCCCGCGTCAAGACGGCGTTCCGTAATGTGGTGAGCGACCGTATCGCCCGGTTCTACTACATCAACGGCGCCGCCGGGGATGTGAAAAAGGTCCCGCTGGACCGGGACCTCGTGCTCTGGGAGTATTGACCGTCATTCCCGGCTTGAACGGGAATCTTATTCCTCTTCAAACAACTTGTCATACATGGCCGCCGGGGCCGCTTCATCGCAAAGCGTGGCGAACTTTCGTCCGGCCTTGCGGAAGCGGACGGACATTTTGCACACGCCCTCGGCCGTGGCGTCGAAGTTCAGGGCGTTGTCGATGTTCAGGTCCCTGGCCACTTCCACTGCGTCCTGGTTGGCTCCGATGTATGCGAAGGTCCAGCCTTTGTCGCGAAGACGGGACACGAGGGCCTTTACCGTCTTGCCGGAGTACTCCTCGGAGGAATTTTCATAGCCGTCCGTGATGATGGTGGCCATCACGCGGTCGCCCTCCTGGATCTGGCCTTCCAGGGCGTTCAGGGTCTTCCCCATGGCATCGTACAGAGGTGTGCAGCCGCCGGGGCGGTAGTCTTTCCTGGAGAAGTCTTCCACCTTCCCGATGGCCACGCGGTCGCGGCGGGTCTTGATTCCGGCGATGCCGTTGCCTTCAAAGGTGACGATGGTCACGTAGTGCTGCTGGTCGGGGAAATCCTCCTGGTTCTTGCGGATGCCGGAGAGCACTTCGTTGATGCCCGAAAGGGCCTGGTCGTAGATGGCGGACATGCTGCCGCTCTCGTCAAGGATGATTACGTTGTAGATGTTCATGGCGCGTTGTGTTTTGGTTTCTTGGGCAAATGTACAGTGTCCGGGCGACGGGGCAAAATAGATGAAAGCCTTTCACGTGCTGAAGTCTCGCTGAAAATGCTTAAATTTGAGCCATGGAATGGTTGTAGAATTGAGATTGACTTATGAAAAAGATTGCATGCATAGGCGACAGCATCACCTGGGGATTCACCATAATCAACCGCAGAAAGCACAGTTATCCCGCCCTGCTCCAGCAGCGGCTGGGGCCTGACTATGAAGTCCGGAACTTCGGCTACAACGATGCGTCCGCACGTTTCGACGCCGACACGCCATACGTAAAGAAAGCCGCGTATAAGAAGAGCCTTGACTGGAATCCGGACGTAGTGCTGCTGATGCTCGGCACCAACGACACCAAGAAGCGCAACTGGGATCCGGAGATATTCAGGAGGGATTACCGAAAGATTGTGGAGTCTTATCTGGAGCTGCCGTCCAAGCCACGAGTGATTCTCATAGCCCCCATCCAAGTCTTCCAGCCACTTCAGCTGCCGATTCTTGGACTATACTCCGACACTATGGAAAACGGAGTCCGTCCCGCCATCCGGGAAATCGCTTCCGACATGGGGCTCGAACTGATAGACCTTAAGGATCTTTTCACGGACTCCAGCTACATGAAAGACGGCGTCCATCCCCAGCGCGAAGGCGCCAGGATGCTTGAGGAAGCCATTTTCACCGGCCTAAAAGCAAATATTTGATTAACACAATATCACTATGATACTTACAACTACCCCCAGCGTCGAAGGACGCACTATCACTGAATACAAAGGAGTCGTTTTCGGAGAAGTGATTTCCGGCGTCAACTTTCTGCGCGACTTTGCCGCCAGCATACGCAACATCGTGGGCGGTCGCAGCGGATCCTATGAGGAAGAACTTATCACAGCCCGCACCCAGGCAATGAATGAGATGGCAGACCGCGCACGGGCTCTCGGGGCTGATGCCGTAGTGGGTATCGATATCGACTATGAAGTCCTGGGCGAAAACAACGGCATGCTGATGGTCACAGCTTCCGGCACGGCCGTCAGACTGAACTAAACGCCTTACGTTTAGTTTGCATCTATGGAATACCTCTCAAAGCAACGGTACGACGAGATTGCCGCCGAGTTGAGGCACCTTATTGAGGAGGTTTACCCCAAGGTGAAGGATGACCTTGCGGAAGCCAGCGCCCAGGGGGACCGGAGCGATAATGCGGGATACCGGGAAGCAAGGCGCAACCAGGGGAAGACCATCAGCCGCATCCGTTTCCTGCAGAAGATCCTGGAGCATTCGCGCGTGATTGACCCGGAATTCCTCCCCAAAGACAGGGTCAGCCTCCTGAGCCGGGTAGAATTCACGAACCTCTCGACAAACGCCCGGATGTGTTTCGAGATCGTCAGCCCCCACGAGATGGACCTCGAGGCAGGCAAGATTTCGCTGAAATCCCCTATCGGAGCCGCCCTTATGGGCAAGAAGGTCGGCGAAATTGCCGAAGCTCAAGTGCCCTCCGGGACACTGCGGCTAAGAATCGAAAGCATCACGAACGATGCATGTTCATCAGGCTCCGACGCACGGCCGGCAAACTAACACTGTCACTATGGACCAACCCAAAATCGAGAGAATGCTGCGCCTTATGCAACTTCTCTCCGGCAACATCAACTACACCCTGGACGAGATGGCCGGGAAGCTGGACCTTTCCCGCCGTTCCATCTTCCGCTATATAGACACGTTCAAGAACGCTGGCTTCGTGGTCCAGCGCCTGGGCGACGGCTATTACAAGATGACCACCTACAACAAGGAGCTGGCAGACCTGTCGCAGCTGGTGTATTTCTCCGAGGAAGAAGCAATCGTTGTGAGTCATCTGATCGAGAACCTGGACGCCGCCAACGCGCTTAAGGCGGGCCTGAAGCAGAAACTGGCGGCGGTCTACGATTCCACTTCCATTAGCGATTTCATCGAGGTGAAGGACAAGTCGGAGATTGTAGAAGCGCTGGCGAATGCTGTCCGCGGGAAGCGGAAGGCCCTTTTGCAAGACTATGCTTCGGCGCATTCCGGGGAGACCAAGGACTACGTTGTTGAGCCGTATAAGTTCACCAAGGGCTTCGTGGATATCATTGCGTACGATACGGCGGCGGGAATCAACAAAGTGTTTAAGATTTCCCGCATGGGTTCGGTTAAGATGCTGGAGGACTGGGAGTTCGAGGACAGGCACGAGGAGAAGATAATCGATTCTTTCCGTATGAGCGGGAGTCCTGTGGAGCATGTAAGGCTGCGGCTTTCCTTGCGCGCGAAGAACCTCCTTACCGAGGAGTATCCGGTGACGGGTTCGGAGGTTTACCAGAGCAAGCGCTGGTGGTATTGGGAGGGGGATGTGAATTCGCTGGAGGGTATAGGACGCTTTGTGATAGGGCTGGCGGAGGATATCGTGATTGAGGAGGGAGCGCTGCTGAAGGCCTGGCTGGTAGAAAAAGGAGCCTTTATCCAGAAAAAGTTCAAAAAGTAGCAGATTTTTTAATTAGTGTCAAAAGTTGACACTCCGGGCCTGTACCTTTGCACTGTAATTTAAAAGTACAGGTATTATGGAACTCTTTGTTGCAGCCAATTTCTCCAACGCGGACGAGGTCCGCGCCCTCATCGACGATCTCGGTCTTATACTCGACACAGCCATTTAACGGTCTTTTCGTGAAAAATCGATATCTTTGTCTGATTTATAATGCAAACAGCCATGAAGCAATCGTTCAAAATCATTCTGGGCCTGGTACTGATTATCGTCGGCCTGCTGTGGATTCTTAGCATCCTGGGAGTTTTTAATTTCGAGTTTTCCACCAAGGGCTGGTGGGCGCTGTTCATCATTGTTCCATGTATCTATGGACTGATCACCGATAAAGATAAAATCGGACCGTGCATTGGCATAGGCATGGGCGTCCTGCTGCTGCTTGCTGCCAGAGACATTATCACATGGCGGATGATGTGGCAAATCGGCCTGGCTCTGATAATAATCGGATTCGGACTCAAGATACTGTTCTGGAAGAGCTGGAACCAGCATGGCGTGTTTGAACAGAAGACCGTTCTCCGTGACGGGAAAGACATCCGCCGGATAGAGTCTTCTTTCGGCAAACAGAGTATCTCCTTCGCTGGAGAGAAGTTCGAAGGGGCCGAAATACAGTCGTCGTTTGGCGGACTGATTCTCGACTTCCATGGTGCCGGGATTGAAGGGGAAGCGTCCCTGGACCTCAACGTCGGATTCAGTGGCGTCACCATCATCGTCCCGGAAGATCTCTCCGTCAAGATTGCTGTCAGCAGCGGCTTCGGCGGCGTCACAGACAACCGCCGCTCAAAGATTGACGCCAGCGGAACTCCTTGTCTTGTCATCACCGGGAAAGTCGGCTTCGGCGGCGTCGAAATCCGCAACTGACACTCAGGATTCCGCGGGTTACTGCTTAATCTCCAGATCGGGTAATTTCGGGACTTCATGAGGGTGAGCAGTACTCGAGTTCGGCGGATATCTGGTCAGTAAGAGCCTGCGCTTCCTGTTCTACAGTCGGGCGCTCCTTCATCTGGGGACCCTCCGGCCTCTTCTGTCCTTCGCCACCTGTCTGAGCCGCCGCAGACAGCGCCACCGCCAGTCCTGCGGCCAATAGAATCATCCTTTTCATCGTATAGTACACATTTCGATAATCTGTCAATCAAATCCCGGACCAGAACTTATTCAAGACCGTCAAACCTTTTCATCCGCTTCCGGTCATACAACTTCTTAGACTTATGCAACATCTTTCGCAATGAAACCGGCCTACCGTGCTCGGCAATCTCCACAAGCCTTGCCGCCCTGCGGTTCGCAAGCATAAAGTCCGCTTCCGTGATCCGCAGCTTCTTCCCTTTCTTCTTTGGTTTCATAGCGATAGATTGTCTCTCACCACTAAAGATGCAAATACCATGTCAATTGTTACAAGGAAAAAACTATATATTTGTAGTTACACGAAATCAAATGACTAATAATATGACACTCGAACAGCAAATCCAGGAAGCCATCAAGGAGGCCATGAAGGCCAAGGACCACGTGGCCATGAACGCAGTACGCGCCATCAAGGGCGAGATTCTCCTCTTCAAGACCGCAGAAGGCGGCAGCAAGGAAGTCACCGACGGAGACGTCCTCAAGATGATCCAGAAGCTCGTCAAGCAGCGCAAGGAGGCCGCCGAGCAGTACGTCGCCGCCGGCCGCCAGGAGCTTGCCGACAACGAACTCGCCGAGGCCGCAGTGATGGAGAAGTTCCTCCCCAAGCAACTTTCCGCTGAGGAAGTCGAAGCCAAAGTCAAGGAAATCATCGCCCAGCTCGGAGCCACCTCCATAAAGGACATGGGCAAGGTCATGGGAGCAGCCAACAAGGCCCTCGCCGGCCTCTCCGACGGCCGCACCATCTCCACCATCGTCAAGAATCTTTTAAGCTGATTCGCACGTAAGATGGCAAACGACAGATACGACATCAAAAAACCGTACTCTATAACGATCTGACCGTAGGGGTGACCTCTGAATGCCTGCAGCCTTAGAACGAATAGCCCATCTTGATTCCTACCCTCATATAACCGCCAGCCGCTTCAGCCGATATCGCACTCCAGAAAGAGCGTGTCGAAATGCGGCTCGTGCGGATTCTGGTGCCGAGTTCTGCGCCAAGGTAGGGAGACAGCGGGTCATCGGTCATCTCCATTCCAGCCGAGACACCGAGGTAGGGTGTAAGCAGACGATTGCAGAAGCTCCAGCGGAAGTCGGCATATACCGGTAGCGAGAGGCGGGATATGCTTGGATCGCGAGATGATTTGTCCAACCAAAAGCCCGGAGCCACACCGGCTCCCAGGAAGATATGAGAGTTGAAGTGATACCCAAGAGAGGCACGGGCTTCAAGAATGTCCGGGAGCCAGTATCCTCCTTCTATTATCGCTCCTAGTCCCCTGCTATCATATCTCGCATCCCGCCAGGACACATCGCAGTTCATCATTGAATTGCCGGCGACGGTCACCGGGATACCGGCCAGAAGGATGCTTGCGCCGGCCATAACAGTGCAAAGGCCGGCGATGTACACTAAAGGGGCCAGCACATTCTCGCTGAATTCGCCTTCCGGCACCGGCGGATTCAGGAGTGGCGATACGGCCAGCAACATCAGCCCTCCTCCGGCACCAGCAGTCATCGCGCCGCCCAGCATCATCCCTTTGCCTGTCGCAAGTACGGGCTCACCCTGTCCTCTCCACGACGTACTGTCCGCAACCTGCCCATGCAGGATTGAAGACCCGCACAGCAATGCAATGACAACGATAAGTACCTGTTTCACTATCTAATAAAATGCATCGGCTCCCACGGCTCATCTGCCGCTCTTCCCGGCGCTGGTACACCTCCGGTCGCTTTCAGCAACCACGCCATATTGTTAGCCAGCGTGCGCATCGTCTGCAGGCCCTCGGTATCAAGCGCTGCCTGACCGGGCTCGCGGCCGTAAACGATATTCCAGTACTGGGAAGTCACCACCGGCATATTCATCATCTGGAAGGGCATGTTAAGAGTCTCGAACGACGCCGTCGCCCCTCCTCTGCGGCATACGGCAATGGCAGCTGCCGGCTTTCCTGCAATCGCGGCGCCGTTGGAGTAGAACGCCCGCTGGATTATGGAAAGCACCGCGCCGTTCGGCTGTCCCCAATACACCGGAGAGCCCACGATCAGAGCATCGCACGCCGCAAACTTGGCGCTGATGCTGTTGCAGACATCGTCATTGAAAACACAGGCTCCGGGATTCTGTTTGCACTTGTTGCATGCAATGCAGCCGCGAATCGGTTTGTTGCCAATCCAGACGGTCTCGCTGTCAATTCCGTTCTTCTCCAGCTGCTTTGCCACCTCCGCCAAAGCGATGGATGTATTGCCCTTGGGACGGGGGCTTCCGTTAATAAGTAAAACTTTCATCTACTGTCGTTATTCTTTGTTTTTCGCCAAGATAGTAAAAAAACTCGCTTCGGCCAAGTGCGGCTATTCCCATTTTTGCTTGCTGACGTGATTCCGGGGGTCTCCCCATTCACGTCACCCGCCGTTTTCCCTCAGATTTTGCAAAAATCGGCCTGCGACGTGAACAAATAGGGTGCAGGAATCACGTCACGAAAAAAGCCCGCCGGAAAGGCGGGCCTGAATAATCACAAGAAACCGAAAAGACTAATATTCCTCTTCGTTCCAAAAAACGAGTAGTAGGGCTCTCAGTGCACACAGGGCATGTTTTCCTAAAATGCGTCCGGTTTTGCGTCCGTTTATTCGGCCATACATGTCCATAAATGTCCTCAAAAATCATTTCTGAGGGGCCTCCAGGGCCTATTCTGACCGCATACCCGTTCGTCAAAAGGGAACTGGAACGCTCTCCCTTGCGAGATTAACGCAAATATACACTATTTGTGGGGCATGTCAAAGTATAAATAGTTATCTTTGTACTTGTAACCCCAAGATAATAGTGTCCTTCTTCAACCGCATATTCCCCGATAAGCGCAAAAAGCCGCAGGAGACTCCGCAAAAGCAGGAGCCGTCCATTGTTGTACCAGATGCGCCCACGCCGGAGTATGCGTCCCTCTTGCAGTTCACCCAACGCCTCAACGCCCTGCTGCAGGATGATAAATACCTGGCCAGGAGCGACTATCGCCAATTGATTGACGATTATGCTGAGGTCAACACCTTCTTCA
>JAFZVQ010000064.1 GCA_017617715.1 Bacteroidales bacterium
CGCTCAGCAGCCGCTGAGCGTTTATTCGTGGAGCTGGCGGGAGTCGAACCCGCGTCCAAACAAAGCAACGAAAAGCTTTCTACACGCTTATTCTTCCTTTGGTTGTCGGCGGCTGTACGAGGGAAGACGCCCTTAGCAGCAGCTTATCCTCTGAATCTTGGCGGGGCTTGGAGGCGGCGGCCCCGTGCATCCGCTTTGAATGATACCCCTGGGTCCGGACATAAGCGGCTTAAAGCCGGAGGGATATACGTCAGTGCCGCAGCCTTGGCGGCTCTGATTAATGCTGAATCTCTTGGAGATTAGCAAGCGTATGAATAGTTGTAGTTGCCTACTATTGGTTCGACGGCTGGGATTAACGGGCCAACCATCCACTCCCGACGTGCTTACCTTCCGCCGTCAATGCTGTCAAAACCAGAACAGCCCCCGGAAAGTGGTGCAAAGTTGCAATAATTTAATTATATTTGCAATAGCTAACACCTGAAACCTATGTTTGGATACAGAGCAGACGGGAAAAAGGTTAAGAACCTCGATCCTATCCAGAGGCTTATGCCTCATATTATGGTCAGTCGTGCGGATGCGCAGAACTCTACGAGTTATGACTTTCCCTGCGGACCGATAAATGCCTTCATCAAGAAAGAGGACGAAAAAGGGGAAAAATTCAACTACATGCACATCCTTATCGCAGCGATTGTACGAGGCACGGCATTGTTCCCCAGAATCAACCGTTTTATCTGCCACGGCCGCATCTATGCCCGCAACTGCATACAAATATCATTTGTCGTAAAGAAAGTTTTAAGTTCCGAAGCAGCTGACACCACTATAAAACTGGATTTCACCGGCCATGAATCCCTGCCTGAAATCAGGGACAGGATCAATGAAGCCATCCAGAAGAACATGAGTCTGGACACAAAGAACGGCACTGACAAAATAGCCCGTCTTTTCTCAATCGTGCCCAACTTCCTGATCAGTACCATGGTCGGTCTGCTGAAATTTGCCGACATGCACGGCCTGCTTCCCAAGGCTGTACTTGACTTGCTTCCGTTCCACTGCACTGCATTCGTGACCAACCTCAAGTCCATCAAGGGCCCTTCCATCTACCATCATATCTACAATTTCGGCAACACCGGCATGTTCTTCGCCATGGGCAAGGAATCACTTCAACCGGTCGTACGTAACGGCGAAGTCGTGCCCGGCAAACTTCTGCCAATACGCATAGTCACCGACGAACGCTTCTGCGACGGATTCTATTTCGTCAACGCATTCAATAAGTTACGGGATTTGATGCTCAACCCGGAAACGATGATGGAGCGTCTTGAGGAACTCCCCCAAGACACCATCGTCAAGCACGCCTACAGCAAGTAGTTATTTAATCACCCCCAGTTCCTTGCCGACTTTGATAAAGGCGGCGATGGCTTTGTCGAGCTGCTCACGGGTGTGGGCGGCGGACAGTTGCACGCGGATACGGGCCTGGCCTTTCGGCACCACCGGATAGTAGAAACCGGTCACGAAAATACCTTCCTTTGCCATCGCAGCGGCGAACTTCTGCGAAAGCGGAGCGTCGTAGAGCATCACGGCGCAGATGGCGCTCTGGGTGGGTTTGATGTCGAATCCGGCGGCAATCATCTTGTCACGGAAATATGCCACATTCTCCTGCTGCCTGTCATGGAGCTCGTCGCTCTCGTCCAGCAACTTGAACAACTCGATACCGGCGGCACATATCATCGGAGGCAGGGAGTTGGAGAACAAGTACGGACGGGAACGCTGGCGCAGCATGTCGATTATTTCCTGGCGGCCGGTCGTGAAACCGCCCACCGCACCGCCGAAGCTCTTGCCGAGCGTGCCGGTGTGGATGTCGATGCGGCCGTAAAGGTCGAAGAGTTCTGCGACTCCCCTGCCCCTCTTGCCCACGACACCGGCGCTGTGGCTTTCATCCACCATCACCAGGGCGTCGTATTTCTCGGCGAGTTCGCAAATCTTGTCCATCGGAGCCACGTTGCCGTCCATTGAGAACACGCCGTCTGTCACGATTATGCGGAATCTCTGGGCCTGAGCCTCCTGGAGGCATCTTTCGAGATCTGCCATGTCGGCATTGGAATAGCGGTAGCGCACAGCTTTGCAAAGGCGCACGCCGTCGATAATCGAGGCATGGTTGAGCGCATCGGATATGATTGCATCCTCAGCAGTCAGGAGCGGTTCGAAGACGCCGCCGTTGGCGTCGAAGCAGGCGGCATAAAGAATGGTGTCGTCGGTGTGAAAATATGCGGAAATGGCTTTCTCAAGGTCCCTGTGGAGGTCCTGGCGGCCGCAGATGAAGCGGACTGAAGACATGCCGAAACCTCGCTCGTCCATGGCTTTCTTCGCGGCCGCGATGAGACGGGGATTGTCGGATAGCCCGAGATAGTTGTTGGCACAGAAATTAAGGGCTTTGCTGCCGTCGTCCAGAATGATTTCAGCCCCCTGCGGGGAACAGATGGTGCGTTCGCGTTTGTAGAGGCCGGCCTCATCGATGGATTTCAGCTCCTGCTGAAGGTAGGATTGGAATTTTCCGTACATAATATGTGGTTTTATCGTCGTTTTCTTCCACAAAATTAATAAATTTGCAGCACAATTGACAACTAGATATGAAAAATGTTCTCGTCATAGGTTCCACCGGCCAGATCGGCTCGGAACTGACCATGAAACTCCGCAAGACCTACCGCCACGGCCGTATCGTGGCCGGCTATATTCCCGGTTCGGAGCCCACGGGCGACCTGCTTGAAAGCGGCCCTGCCGAAAGGGCGAATGTCTGCGACGGCAAGCAGATTGCCGACATTGTGGACAAATACGACATCGACACCATCTACAACCTCGCCGCCCTGCTGTCGGCAACGGCCGAGCGCCTGCCGCTAAAGGCCTGGGACATCCAGATGAACGGCCTGATAAATGTGCTTGAAGTGGCAAGGGAAAAGCACTGCGCCGTGTTCACCCCTTCATCCATAGGCTCCTTCGGTCCCGACACTCCCCGCGACAACACTCCCCAGGACACCATCCAGCGCCCCACTTCCATGTATGGCGTGACGAAAGTGGCCACCGAGCTGCTCAGCGACTACTATTTCCATAAATACGGAGTCGACACCCGTTCCGTCCGTTTCCCCGGCCTGATTTCCTACAAGACGCTTCCCGGAGGAGGCACCACCGACTACGCTGTAGAAATATACTACGCCGCAGTCAAGGGCGAAGAATTCGTGTGCCCGCTTGCCCATGGCACTTACATTGATATGATGTACATGCCTGACGCTATCAAGGCCGCGATAAACCTTATGGAAGCTGATCCGAGGTACCTTGTGCACCGCAATTCCTTCAACATCGCTTCGATGAGCTTCGATCCTGAGGAAGTCTACGATGCCATACGGAAACATATTCCCACATTCACGATGCGCTACGAGGTCGATCCTGTGCGCCAGGCTATTGCAGATTCCTGGCCCAACAAGATGGACGACGTCTGCGCCCGCAAGGAATGGGGCTGGTCGCCTTCCTACAACCTGGAGACCATGACCAAAGACATGCTCAAGCACCTGAGGGAAAAGCTCCTCGGCGAAAAGCAATAAAAAAGGCGGCCCGATCGGACCGCCCGTTTTTTATTTGTCGAATACCCTCTCCTTTACCCGGGTCAGTTTCTCTTTCATGGCGTCAACTGCACCTGTGATGGCATTTTCGAAGGTGTCGGCCACCTTTTCAATGATCAGGTCGTCTCCGGGAAGATGGATGTGAAGCTTTGCTTTCTTGCCTTCCTTGAGATCTTCAAGGGTGACTTCAGTTTCGGGGGCCACACCGGGAAGGAAGAACTTCTCCAGACGTGCCACTTTCTTCTCGACGAATGCGGTGAGCTTCTCACCGGCGTCGAACTTGAGGGCTTTGAGTTTAATCTCCATTTTTACCTCCGTTTTTTGCCCGTGGATGGGCGTTAGTATAAACTTTGCGCAGACGTTCTACCGTATTGTGCGTATAGACCTGGGTCGCTGCAAGCGAGGAATGGCCGAGCAATTCTTTAATCGAACTTAGGTCGGCGCCGTCCTGGAGGAGTTCGGTGGCGAGGGTGTGGCGTAGCACGTGCGGGGAACGGCGGACAGTGATGTCCGGCACCGCCGCAAGCTCTTTCTTCACCACCCTGTCCACGAACACCGGATACAGGCGTGCGCCCTTTGGCGTGCGAAGTAGCGGGGCCTGGGGGTCTGAAGCATCATACGACAAAGAACTGACTGCATTCAAATATAATGATATTTCTTGACAAAGCGAAGGAATCAGGGGAATTTCTCGCATTTTGTCTCCTTTGCCTTTGACGCGGAGCACCTGCCGGGAGAAATCCACGCTGCCCACATTCAGCCCGATAAGTTCCGAACGGCGCAGCCCGCACGAGGCAAGCAAACTGATTATCAGCCTGCTGAGTTTCTGCTCCAGCGTGCCGAACTCCGGATCGCCCTTGGTGCTTTCGAAATAGGCTTCCATGGACTTCTCCTTGTAGAACAGCGGCAAGCGCTTTTCCTGGCGCGGCCGGCGGACAAGGTGTACGGGATTGCTTTCCAGCGCCCCCTGTTTCATGAGGTAGCGGCAAAAACCGGACAACACGCTGAGATGCTGGGACACGGTGGCCGGCGAGAGCTTGCGCTTGTCGAACAGCCAAACTTCATAAGCACGGACACCGTTCACCGTGAGGGTTTTGGAAAAGTCATCGTCGCCTTCGCAAAACTCCACATAAGAGTCCAGCACCTCTGCATATATGGCACAGGTGCGCTCCGAATAGCGGCGGACGTCGCGAAGGTATGAAATATAACTATTTCTCATGAAGGCCGAAGCGGGATGCAATCTTACGCATGTATGCATCTGCCTCCTCAAAATTATTGCCAATCACGCCATCCAGGATTGCTTCCTTGACTGCTTCCTTCAGGTGGCCTATCTCGTGGCAAGGCGGAATGCCATAGACTTGCATCACATATTCCCCGGTGATGGGGTTCTTGAAATTACGTATGCGGTCCTTTTCTTCCACCACGGCCATCTTCTGCTTAACCAGTTCGAAATTGGCCTTTATACGGGCCACTTTCGCAGGATTCTTGGAGGTGATGTCAGCGTTGCACAGGATCATCAGTCCGTCAATCTCGTCTCCGGCATCGAACAGCAGCCGGCGCACTGCACTGTCCGTGACTTCGTCATCAACCAGGGAAATGGGACGCAAGTGCAGCCAGACCAGCTTCTTCACGTACTTCATAGTGTCGAGCGGAAGGCGCAGCCGTTCGAAAATGCCGGGCACCATCTTGCTGCCCACAATGTCGTGGCCATGGAAAGACCAGCCCACAGGAGGCTCATAGCGCTTCGTGGCAGGCTTGCCTATATCATGGAAGAGTGCCGCCCAGCGCAAAGGAAGGCTGTCGGAGACTGCAGCCACGTTGTCCAGCACGGCCAGGGTGTGCTCGAAATTGTCTTTATGTCCCCGGCCATCCACAGTCTCAACGCCCTTCAGGGCACTGATTTCCGGGAGGATATGCGACAGCAGGCCAGCCTCGTCCATCAGGCGGAAAGCCACGGACGGGCGGGGCGTGGACATCATTTTGGTCAGTTCTTCCGTCACCCGTTCTATGGAAAGAATTGAGAGGCGGTCGGCCATGCGGCGCATGGACGCCATGGATTCGGGCACTATCTCGAACTTCAGTTCGGGAGTGCTCAGCTTTGCGGCGAAACGCACGGCACGGAGCATGCGCAAAGGGTCGTCGGAATATGTGGTATCCGGATCCAGAGGCGTGCGGATAATGCCGGCGGCAAGGTCACGCACACCGCCGAACGGGTCGACCAGGGCACCGTAGTCCTCGGCCTGAAGACTTAGGGCAAGGGCGTTGATGGTGAAATCCCTGCGAAGCTGGTCGTCCTCCAGGGTGCCGTTCTCGACTATCGGTTTGCGTGATTCCCTGCGGTATGATTCCTTGCGGGCGCCGACGAATTCGATTTCGTCGCCGTGATACCGGAGCATCGCCGTGCCGAAACTGGGGAAATAGGACACGTTGTGCCCTGTCTTCTCCCCCACCGCCCGGGCGAAATCTATACCGCTGCCTTCCACCACGATGTCGATGTCCGTGCAGGGGCGCCCAAGCAGGCAGTCACGAACATAGCCTCCAATCACAAAGGCCCGCACGCCGCGTTCGGCAGCGGTTTCACTGACCAGTTTGAAAACCGGCCTGTCGAGATATTGGGACATTATCGTGGGCATATCATTGTCTCATAATCAGGTATCGTGGCACAAGGCTCGAAGGAGTCGCCCGACCTGCGGTATACAAATGTGCGGTGGCCGTTCGTGAGCATAATCCAACGTACGCTCAAGACCATGTCGTAGCGAAGCGCCTGCCTCGCCGTTTCGCCGCCGAGCTCGATATCCGGCCGTTTGCACTCCACGACCGCCAGGGGCTGCCCGCTGCGGTCGTAGACAAGTATATCGGCCCTGTATGGCTTGCCGCCGAATTTCATTCCCACCTCACTCATCATCAGGTGCGCAGGCACGCCAAGGTCGTCGCGAAGGCGCGTGATGAACCACTGGCGCACCCTCTCTTCCGGTGTGGCCGCCACTTCCTTGCAGCGGAGCGGGTCATAAAAGGTATCAGTTGGCATTGCCGTATTTCACATATGCGGGATACCAGCTGTCGGTGCTTATGACTTCGGAGCAGGAATAGGTGTTGCCGTATGAATCGGTGGCATCTACACGGATGGTAGCATCCGGATTCTTGAGCGTGTAGGTGTACATGTGGAACATGCTCGTGAAATACGAAGTATTGCCGGTACCGCGCCCGAGTACACCTATGTTGTAGCCTATCGCCCACCAGTCCTGGTTGGAGGATGTGTTCACGGTATAGGTGGTTCCCTTCACGCACGAAGTAGTACTGCCGTCCCACATGGTCTGGCGGCTGTAGGACATCAAGGAGGCGGTCCCGCCAAGGGTGCCGTTCTCATACACCTTCACCGTCCAGCGGCTGTCTCCGTTGAACACGTTGATAAACAGGCGGGAGGCATCATGAGGCCACTGGAAATAGCATGTGCTGCCGCCGTTCTTCAGGTTGCCCCTGTACACGCGCAACTGGTAATCACGGGTGTTCATGTGGGTGTTGAATCCAAGGAAGTATTCATCGGTAAACGCCGTACCGTTGATCCTGTAGACGGTGTAGCCGTTGGGGGCGCCGTCGCCTTCTATGTTGCTCCACCACCACTGGCCGCAGACTGCGCTGTGGATATGATCGGGAACACCGGAAGATGCCAGGTTGGCTGTATAGCGTTTGTAGTGGGTATGGCCTGAGAACACCTGGGAACCCTTGTACTGCTTGATAAGGTTCAGGGCGTCGCTTATATGCTCTCCGGAGGTATTGTTCGTGAAAGGAATGTGGCCGCAGAGTATGACCTTCTTCGTCTTGGGCACGTTGGCGAGGTCGGCCTGCAGCCATGCCCACTGCTCGTCGGTGTAGCCGCAATGGTATGAAGATGCGTCGGTATTGCTGTCGTAGATTATGTCCCTCATGCAGATGACGTGCACGTCGCCCCTGTTGAAAGAGAAGTTTATGGGACCGAAAGCATCTTCAAACTTGCGCTGGGCACGGAGGTGCAGGGTGCTGCTCGCATCATCGACCGTCAGGGGATTGGATTTGCCGTAGAAGAATGTAAAGTCATGGTTGCCCATGGTCTGGAAAACGGGCATGTTGACTTTTCCGAAATGCGTACGCATGGTGGTCATTCCGCCGTTTGAATTACGGCTGCCTTCGGAATACACTATATCGCCCAGCGTGACTCCGTAACATGGCAGTGACTGCTGCGCTATGCAGGCATTGATTGCCGGGACGGCCTCCTCGTTGAAACGGGATGTGTCGGCTTTCCCGGTGCCTCGGTTGGCGTTGTGGGCCTGGGGGTCGGCAAAGGCGAAGAGCAGGAACTGCGTCTCCACTTCCTGGCGCTTGAGCGTGAAATCATAGCGGGTATTAGGATACTCATAGCGGGTGAAGAAGTCCGGTCTGCCATCCGATTTCTTTTCAATCACTGCGTCGGAAGGCATGGAAATGTAGATATACCAGGTGTCCGTAGATGTGGTGAGCCTGTAGTTGCCTTCGGAGTCGGTCACGACCACGGAGAAGCCGTCGCTCACGCTCACGCCCGCAGCGGGAGAGCCGTCGGTGTACTTCACGCTTCCTTCTGCATAATAAAGGTTTGCCGGAGCCGGAGTTTCGCAATAGGCATTTATTACATGGGACGTGGACGTATAGGTCGTACCGGACAGGAAATTCTTGTAGTTTGCGGAATTCAGTTCCGTGCCCTTTCCGGACACGCTCACGCTTCCTTTGACCTCGATAGGTTCTTCGGCGGTGCCGAGCACGACTTTCTTGCTGGTCTCCTTATTATAAGTACCAAGCACCATGCCCACGCCGCTGCGGTCGGAAGCGCCGCTGTCCACGTTGCAGAGCACCTTGCAGGCAGCGGACGAAGTCAGGTCCACCCCGCCGTGGCAGCCGATAAGGCCGCCCAGGCCGAAGATGGTCGCCCTGGAGACGATGTCGCCGGTGTTGGTGCAGGCGTAGAGGCCGTGGTCCTGGGAATGGAAGCCGGCAATGCCGCCCACGGCCGAGTTGGCGTCGGCAGAATCCACGTAGATCCTGCCGCTGTTGGTGCAATATTCAAGGGAACCGGTGCCGCCCATGACGCCGCCGATACGCACCTTGCCAAAGCCTTGCATGGAGATGGAGCCGCTGTTGGAGCAGTTTGAGACCTTGTTGGCCAGGCCGGTGTGTTCACCGCTGGGCCAGCCGACTATACCGCCGACGGGTGAATTGGATTTGGAGGCGTCGATATATACGTCGATGTTTCCTTCGTTGATGCAACCGGTGATGTTGGTGTGATCATTTTCAGAGGTATATACGGCGGTTTCGTGGAAGCTGCCGCCGCTGATGCCGCCAACGTCGAAAATATAATTCGCATCGGCGTAAGCGACGCCGTCAGAAGTCTTGGCAGTCACGGAAATGGCACCGGTGTTGCGGCAATCGACTATGTCGCCATATGGAGAGCCGGCTATGCCGCCTATCTGGGAACGCTGGTAAACCACCGCTCCAAGCTGCTGGATGGCATCGTTGAGGTATGTGACAGCGCCGTTGTTGACGCATTCCGTGGCGCTGAAACCGGCATATGCGGCACCGACAATACCGCCCACATTGGAGGCGGAAGAGCCGATGCGGCCTAGGGCCGTCATGCCGCTGCCGTTGCGAGCGCTGAGGGTGACGGCTGCATTGTTGGTGCAATTCCCGAACGGCGCCTCACTGTAGCCGGCCAGACCGCCTATTGCCACGGCTGCTATCGAGGATGTGCTGACAAAAGACACCGATCCGTCTGCGGAACATCCATCCAGAGGACCGTAATTCCAGGCCACGATGCCGCCGATCACGACAGGGGCGGAAGCGGCTGCGGAGACGCTGCGGTTCACGTTTACATTCACTTTCACCGCCGAAATGCTGCCATGGTTGGTAAGGGCCACGGGAGCGAATTCGTTGGATCCTGGGGTATAGCTGCCGGTGAGGGTAAAGTTGTTCAGTGTGCCGTGGTTGTCGGTGAACAGGGGTTTGGAGGCGCCGCTGATCACGTGGCCCTGACCTTCAAGGCTGCCGGCAAAATCGGCCGCCGGGGTGAAATCAGTGCCGGACATGTCGATATCCGCGGCAAGCATGACAACGTCCTTGGTGGATGCCGTGCTGCTGCCAAGGAAGGCCGCCAATTCGGCGGGCGTGGTGATTATTATAGCAGGATCACCCAGCTCCAGGGTGCCCAGGTTGCATCCGGCGCTGCGGGCGGCAACGAGGGTGTTGGGGGAAGACTTCGTGTAATTCTGGGCACCGGCCTTGAGCACGACGCTGATTCCCTTGTATTCGCCGGGATTGACCACTGCGGCATAGCTGCCGGCGGTTCCGGGAAGGTTCACGGACACGGTGCTTGACCCGTCTCCGGCAAGGTTGCCGCCGTCCAGGACGCTGATGGAGACTTTGTCAACCCCTTCCGGAACGGTGAACTTGACCAGGCTGGTCTGGTTGCTGAACTGCAGGACGGACCCCCTGGCGCACTCGGCGCGCATCACAAGGGCTGCCGGATCGGCGCCGCTGACCACGTTCTGCTGGTCCGGCACGCTCTGGGTCACTACCCTGTTGTTGAGCCTGGCCGCCGAATACGGGCTCACCGCAATGAAACTGGTGGAACTGCTGGACACGCGCCCGGTGAAGACCGCGGACTGCGTCCCTGCGCCCGAAACAAGGGTGAATTCCCTTATTGCGCCACCGTCGTAGATGGCTATTTTGTCGCCTTCCGCCCAGAGATGTGCATGGAAGTCCGGGCCAAGGACGGTCTTAGTGTTTTCAGCGCTGGCGCTGATGTGGATTTCTACCAAATCTTCATCCCCGGTCATATCGGGGACAGTCTCCCTGGCGCAAGCTGCGGTAAAGCAGACAAGAACAGGAATAAGCAGGTACTGAAGTGCATTTTTCATAACCTACAAATTTAATGATTTCCCCAAAATTAGTGCTATATTTGTGGAAATATTTAACAGATGATCGATCATCCCATCCCGTACGGGCATCAATACATAACGGAAGAAGACGTGGCGGCCGTGGTCGAAGCCCTTCGTTCCGAGAATCTCACGCAGGGGCCGAGAATCGCCGAATTCGAGAAAGCGTTCTCCGCCAGGATGGGATGCCGCTACACTTCCCTGCTGAGCAACGGCACGGCGGCCTTGCGCCTCTGCGCAGCGGCTCTCGACATCAGGCCGGGAGACAAGGTGATCACGACACCTATCACTTTCGTGGCCACGGCCAACGCATTCCGTTTTCCCGGCGCCGACATGGTGTTCTGCGACATCGATCCAAGGACATACCTTCTGGACCTGGACAAAGTGGAAGAGTTGCTGAAGGCCTCTCCTAAAGGCACCTACAAGGCAGTTGTGCCTGTGGATTTCGCAGGATACCCCATCGACGAAGAAAGGCTGCGCGCGCTGGCCGACGAATACGGTTTCGCCGTGGTGGTCGACGCCTGCCATGCGCCCGGGGCATGTTTCACGGACAGCAAAGGCAAGGTCCACAAAGTCGGCTCATGCGATTTTTCCGATTTCACCTGTTTTTCCTTCCATCCCGTCAAGCACATTGCCACGGGGGAAGGCGGAGCCGTGACCTTGAACGACGATGCCTGGTACCGCAGGGCCCAGCTCTACCGCACCCACGGCATCACGAAGGACCCTTCCATGATGACGCGCAACGACGGCGGATGGTACTATGAAATGCTTGACCTCGGTTTCAACTACCGCATCACCGACATGCAGGCAGCCCTGGGCATTTCCCAGCTCAAGCGTCTGGACTGGAGCCTTGCGAGGCGGGCAGGAATTGCAGCACGCTACGACGAAGCCTTCCGGGGCAGCGCCGTCCGCACCCCCTGGAGGGGCAAGGGCATAGTGCATGCTTTCCATCTCTATGTGATTCAGGTTGAGCGCCGTAAGGAGCTATATGATTTCCTTCGCTCCCGCAACATCTTCGCCCAGGTGCTGTATATACCCGTGCACCTGATGCCGTACTACCGTCAGTTCGGCTGGAAAGAAGGAGACCTTCCCGTGGCCGAAGACTACTACCGCCACTGCCTTGCGCTTCCCATGTACCCCACCCTGACTGAAGAAGAGCAGGACTGGGTGATTTCAAACGTTCTCGAATTCGTGCGATGAGCGGAGCGTCCAAGCTTGTCCTGGGCACCGTCCAGTTCGGTTGCAGCTACGGCATCAACTCAGCTGGCCGGCCGGACTCCGGCGAGGTAGCCCGCATACTCGACCTGGCATTTGGATCCGGAATCACAACCCTCGATACTTCAAGCGCTTACGGTGATGCCGAGCAAGTGGTCGGCGCCGCCGGGGCCTCCCGTTTCCGTGTGGTTTCAAAGTATCCTGCCGGAGGCGGCGATGTGGCGGAGGCGTGCCGGGCGTCTCTGCGCAGGCTCGATTCCGGGCGGCTCCACGGCTACCTGCTGCACCATTTTGACCTCTGGCGCGCCAATCCGCGCATCTGGGACTCGTTCCGAAGGCTGCGCGACTCCGGACTCACCGGCCGCATAGGCTTCTCCCTTTATTCTCCGGACGAGCTTGAGATGCTCCTTGATGCCGGCATTGATTTCGACCTGCTGCAATTCCCCCGCAACCTGCTGGACCGCAGTTTCGACCCTTTCCTGCCGGAGCTTCGTCAGCGAGGCGTGGAGATTCATGTCCGCAGCACCTTCCTGCAAGGCCTGTTTTTCATGGACAGGGATAAGCTTCCTCAGAATTTGCAGGCTTTGCGCCCCGCGCTCGAACAGATTGATGCGGTGGCATTTGAAAAGGGCCTTAGCGTCCCGGAGCTCGCGCTTTCCTTCAATGTCCTGAACCCCTTGATCGACGGGGTTTTGGTGGGAGTGGACAACTGCTCCCAGCTTCAGGCCGACATAGAGGACAGCGAAGCTGACTGCTGGTTCGATTTTGATATTGACGTAAGCCGGCGGGAACTGCTCAATCCCGTGAACTGGAAATGAAGATATTGGCGATAACCCAGGCCCGCTACGGTTCCACCCGCCTGCCGGCCAAAATACTCAAAGAAGTGGACGGCATGCCGTTGCTGGAGATCCACCTGCGCCGCATCCTGCGCTCGAAACGCATAAGCGCGTTGAAGATCGCCACGACTCCGGAAGAAGGCTCGGCCCTTATCGTAGCCGTGGCCGACCGGCTCGGCCTTTCATACTGCCGGGGCTCGGTGGACGATGTGCTGGCCCGCTTCTGGAGCACTGCCGCCCCTGAGGCGCCGGACTACGTGGTGCGCCTGACGTCCGACTGCCCCCTTATCGACCCGGAAGTCATTGATTCCGTGATAGATTTCGCCCTTGAAGGCGACTACGACTACGCCGCTACAGACCCGTCAAGTTTTCCGGACGGGCTGGATACTGAAGTGTTCAGGTTTTCAGCACTGAAGCGTGCATATGAAGAGGCGTCGCTCAAGTCCGAGCGCGAGCACGTGACGCCTTATATTTGGAAAAACGGCAGCGCCCGTGGAGGTGCGCTCTTCAAAAGCGCCTACATGCCCAATCCGGCCGGCAGGTATGGCGCCGACAACTATCGCATCACGCTCGACGAGCCTGAAGATTTCGAGGTGCTTTCCTCGCTGATACGGGCGCTCGGCATCGGGCGCGGCTGGAAAGAATACATTGATTATCTGGAAGCTAATCTCGGGCTGAAAGGCGTCAACAGCCGTTTCGGCTACAACGAAGGCTACGCCAAATCGCTTCGGGAAGACGCTCCTGTAAAATAGACTCTCGCCATGGGAAAAGGTCAAGAACTCTACAAGAAGGCAAGAAAGCTTATACCGGGAGGCACCATGTTGCTCTCGAAGCGTCCTGAAATGTTCCTCCCTGAAGGCTGGCCTGCATATTTCAGCAAGGCAAAGGGCTGCCGGGTATGGGACCTTGACGGACGTGAATACATAGACTGTTCGCTCATGGGAGTCGGCACCAACACTCTCGGCTACGGTCGCGAAGAGGTGGATGAAGCCGTGGCCCGCGTGGTACGTGACGGCAATCTGTCCACCCTTAACGCTCCCGAGGAAGTGGCTCTGGCCGAGAGACTTATCGGTCTTAATCCCTGGGCGGACATGGTCCGTTTCGCCCGCACGGGAGGGGAAATCAACGCCGTGACCGTGCGCATAGCCAGGGCCGCCACCGGCAAGGACAAGGTGGCAATCTGCGGCTACCACGGATGGCACGACTGGTATCTTTCCGTCAATCTGGGCGAAAGTGACGCCCTGGCCGGTCACCTGCTTCCGGGGCTCGATCCGGCCGGCGTGCCCAAGGGCCTCCGCGGCTCCACTATCCCCTTCCACTACAACAACTTCGACGAGCTGCTCGACATCGTGGAGCACAACGACCTTGCGGCCATCAAGATGGAAGTGTGCCGCAACGACGGCCCGGAGCCGGGCTACCTGCAGAAGATACGCGAGCTCTGCAGCGGGCGCGGAATCATTCTGATCTTCGACGAATGCACCAGCGGCTTCCGCGAGACCTTCGGCGGACTGTATAAGAAATACGGCGTCGAGCCGGACATGGCGATTTTCAGCAAGACCATGGGCAACGGCTACGCCATTTCCGCTGTCGTTGGCAAGGAATGGATAATGCAGGCTGCACAGGACACATTCATCAGCAGCACCTTCTGGACCGAGCGGATAGGCCCGACTGCCGCTCTTGCCGCCATAGACGTCATGGAAAAGGAGCGCTCATGGGAAAAAATCACTGCCATAGGCATTGAGAACAAACGCCGCTGGCAGGCGCTGGCCGACAAATACGGGCTGGCCATCAGGCAATGGGGCATTCCCGCCCTTGCCGGCTACACTTTCCAGAGTCCCAACGCCCTGGCCTACAAGACATACATCACCCAGGAGATGCTAGCAAAGGGCTATCTGGCAGGAAACAGCATGTACGCATGTATCTGCCATACACCCGATATCATTGACGGTTATTTCGAGGCCCTGGAACCCATTTTCGCCCGGATACGGGAATTTGAAGACGGAAGGGACATCAGCAAAGAGCTAAAGGGGCCGGTCTGTCACTCCGGATTCGCAAGGCTTAACTAAGATGAGGCAGAGGGTGTATTTACGCGCGGACGCCGGTCCGGGAACTGGTTACGGGCATTTCGTCCGCAGTCTTGCCCTGGCATCCATGCTTAAACACAAGTTCGACTGCCGTTTCTTTTCCGCCGAGCCTACGCCCTGGCAATACAAGCTTGCAGATGGAATCTGCCCTCTGGAATCTGTTCCTTCAGGCGAGGCGGGTTTTGATGCTTTCTTAGACTGTCTGGACGGCGGGGAAACAGTTGTTCTGGATAATTACTTCTTTACTCCTGAATATCAACTAAAGATTAAAGATAAAGGGTGCAAGCTCGTGTGTATTGACGATTTACACGACAAGCATTTTTATGCAGACTTGCTTCTGAGTCCATGCACGGACGATGTCGATGCATATGATTTGGAGCCTGGGGCCTTCATTGCCTGCGGCCCTTCATATGCGCTTGTTGGAGATGCTTTCAGAGTAGACGCCAGCGCACAAAGGGACGGAGTGTTCATATCATTTGGCGGAGCTGATCCGGAAGCCTTGACATTGCGCTGCGCCCGTATCATGCATGAACTGCATCCCTTGGTCCGGATCGATACCGTGGTGGGAGACGGCTTCCCTGCCCTGCAGGAGCTTTCAGAAGTGCCCGGTGTTGCCGTCCACGTCAATGTCTGCCCTGAAGAGATGGCAGCATTGATGCGCTCCGCCCGCGTTGCCGTGTGTCCGGCCAGCGGCACCTGCTATGAAGCGCTTGCCTGCGGATGCGAGGTGTACGCCGGTTATTACGTCGACAATCAAAAGAGTTTCTACGAAATGCTTTGCAGGCGGGGCCTGGTGCATCCCCTTGGGGACCTGCGTGCAAACGCCCCTGACTTCGGCACGCCCCCGCCTTGCGGACGTTTTTCATTCGACGGCGTAGCAAGGCGCTACCAAAGTCTCTTCCAGGGCCTTTCGATGGATATCATACCATACCCGGAGCTTTCGCCGGCGCAGAGCCGCGAAGTCTGGGAAGCCCGCAACCTGCCGGAAATCCGGCGCTGCATGACCAATCCCGAGCCTTTCAGTTTCAAAGCCCACTGCGCGTTCGTGGATGGTCTGAAGAGTCGTTCAGACAAAGAGTATTATGCGTTTTTCGACGGCAGGTCGCTGGTCGGCACCTACGATTTCGTGGATATCACAGACGGACAGAGCGCAGACCGGGGCCTGTTCGTGGTGCCGGAGCGTCAGCGCAGCGGCGCCGGAGAAGCAATGGAGCGACTGATGGAGACACGTATTGCCAGGAGGGGCGTCAAGGTGTTGACTGCCTGCGTGCTGAAAGACAACCCCGCTTCCCTCCGGTTCCACAAAGCTGTCGGTTACCGGACCTGCGGGAGTGACGAACGTTTTTATTATCTTCGCAAAGAATTGTAATGAACGGGAAAACATTCATAGTGGCCGAATTGTCGGCCAACCACGGCCACAGCCTCGATCTGGCCCTGGAATCTGTGCGCGCAGCCCGGGAAGCCGGAGCCGACGCCGTGAAGATACAGACGTACACGGCTGACACGCTGACCATTGACTGCGACTCCGACGACTTTGTGGTCAAGGGCACCGGACTGTGGGACAAGCGCACGCTTTATGACCTGTACAGTGAGGCTTACACCCCGTGGGAATGGCATCCGGTCATATTCGGGGAAGCCCGCCGGGTCGGTCTGCAGTGCTTCTCCACCCCGTTCGACAAGAGCGCCGTGGACTTCCTCGAAAGTCTCGGCAACCCCATTTATAAGATTGCCAGTTTCGAAATCACGGACATTCCGCTGATACGTTATGCAGCCTCAAAGCACAAGCCCATGATAATATCGACCGGAGTGGCCACCATGGAGGATATCAGCCTGGCAGTCAACGCTTGCCGCAGCGAAGGCAATGAAGACATCACGCTGCTCAAGTGCACATCCGCCTACCCTGCCCCGGTGGAAGACGCCAACCTGGCCACGATGTGCGACTTCCCTTCCCGCTTCGGCGTCAGTGCCGGCGTTTCCGACCACACCGAAGGCTGTGAAGTTGCACTGGCGGCAGTGGCTCTCGGCGCAAGTGTCGTGGAAAAGCACTTTATCCTGGACAGGAGCATCGGTGGTCCTGACGCCGCTTTTTCCATGCAGAAAGACGAATTCGCCTCGATGTGTACGTCTATCAGAAGAATTGAGCAGTCCATAGGCAAGGTCTGCTATCCAGCGTCCGGCCACAGGATTGAAGGGCGACAGTTCAGCCGCTCACTATACGTCGTGAAGGATATGAAGAAGGGCGATGTGACCACGGAAGAGAATGTGCGTTCCATCCGCCCCGGCTTCGGGCTGCACCCCAAATACTTGCCGGAAGTGCTTGGAAGAAAAGTTCGCAAAGACCTGAAGAAAGGATCCAGATTCTCTATGGATTTAATTGAAGATTAATCCATTATCATTTCTGCGATAGCATCAGCCACTCCGCTTGCGCCTGCGCAGTAGCGCGCGGCGGCTTCCCCCATTGCCCTGCAATAATCCGGATTCTCTTTCAGGCACCTGTACCAGTCGCAGAACTCTTCCCTGCCGGCAACCGCCTTTGCCGCACCGGCCGCAACCATTTTCCCGCAATGCAGCTGCACACCGAATATAGGTCCGAAAGACACCGGTATACCATATGCAGCAGGCTCTATGACGCTGTGGGGCGAACCTCCGCCGAAGCCAGAGCCCACGAATGCGGCAAAGCCGTAGCGATAGAGCCTCGAAAGCATGCCGACTGTGTCGACAATAAGCACTTGTGCGGCACTCACATCAGCCCCGGCCTGAGTATAAAGGGCAGTCCTGCCTTTAACAGCATTCTGGAGATGCATCAACTGAGACTTGCCCTGCTCGTGCGGAATCACGAGGAATTTGTCTTCCGGATTTGCGTTGGCGGCTGCAATTATACATTCGTCATCTTCATCGGGAAGGGTGCTGCCAGCCACGAACACTTTACTGCCTCCGCACCATTCGTCCACGACGGGGTCGGACCATGGCTCTGCCGCAATGGCCTTGACCCTGTCCATACGCGGGTCCCCGGCGAGTGCAATGTTGGTCAATCCGTTGGATTCAAGCACTTTGTAGGATGATTCGCTGTTCACGATAATCTTCGTGAAACACTTTTTAAATGCATTCAGGTACGGCCTCCCCACAGGCTTGAAATACACCATCTTCTGCACGAAACGGGCTGAAATCAGGAAGACAGGAATCCCGCGCCTGCGCAGCTCCCGCAGGAAACCAAGCCAGTAGTCGCTGATTGACACTATAACCTTCACTGGACGCACCGCGTCCAGGAAACGGCTGGCATTGCCGGGCAGGTCGAGGGGCAGGTAGAACACATAGTCAGCTATCGGATCGTCCTTCAGGTACTCGTAGCCGGACGGGGAAAAAAAAGTCGCAAGGAACCTGTATTGGGGATGTTTTGCACGTATTGCAGCTATCACCGGACGCGCTTCCTCAAACTCTCCATAAGACGAGGAATGCACCCAGATGATGTTTTCCACCCCCTTGCAAGCGGCTTCGATGCGCTTCATCTGCCCGATACGGCCGGATATGAACTGAAAGTACTTGGATTTCATATATACCTGGCTGTGTGGGTAGAGGCTTTTTTCAGCTCTTCAGGGGTGCCCTCGAATACTATGCGGCCGCCTTCGTCGCCGGCTTCGGGACCAAGGTCTATTACCCAGTCGGCACTGCGTATCACGTCGGGGTTGTGTTCCACCACCACCAGTGAATGGCCGGCGGCGAGCAGGGCGTCAAAGCTTTTCAGCAGCTTCTCGACGTCGTAGAAATGCAGGCCGGTGGTGGGTTCGTCGAAGATGAACAGAATCTTTTCTGCTTTCTTGTCCCTCCTGCTGAGGCTAAGGAAGTATGCAAGTTTGATGCGCTGGCTTTCGCCGCCCGAAAGCGTGCTGCTGCTCTGGCCCAGCCGGATGTAGCCCAGGCCCACGTCGAGCAGGGGCTGAAGGCGCTCGGCAACCTCCTTTGATTCAGCTTCCTCTCCTTCGGAGAAGAACTCTATAGCCTGAGATACGCTCATGTTCAGGATGTCGTCGATGTTCTTGCCCCTGTAGCGCACTTCGAGTATGTCCGGTTTGAAACGCTTGCCGCCGCATTCGTCGCAGACCATGGTCACGTCTGCCATGAACTGCATCTCTATCTTGACCACGCCTTCGCCCTGGCACTCCGGACAGCGCCCGCCTTCCTGATTGAAACTGAAGCAGTTAGGACCGAACCCGTTGATGCGGGCATACTGCTGTGCGGCAAGAAGATCACGTATGGGGTCGTAGGCCTTCAGGTAGGTCACGGCGTTCGAGCGGCTGCTGCGCCCGATAGGATTCTGGTCCACATATTCAACGCGCTGGATACGGTCAAGGTTGCCGGACAGGCGGCGGAACACGCCCGGGAGCTCCCCTGAATCGTTGATCCGGCGGTACAGAGCCGGGTAAAGAATGTCGCCGACCAGGCTCGACTTGCCGGAGCCGCTGACGCCGGTCACGACTGTCAGCACGCCCAGCGGGAATCGGACGTCTATGTCTTTCAGGTTATGTTCATGCGCACCTTCAACCGTGATGCTGTACTGCCAGGGACGGCGGGCACGTACATAACGGTGGCGCACGCCGTCAAGGTACTGAAGCGTCAGGGATTCTTCGAGCTGGGCGTTGGTGAAGTTGCCGGGATTGCCTTCAAAAATCACCCGCCCGCCGAACTCTCCGGCCCGGGGGCCCATGTCCACCAGCCAGTCGGCCGCACGGATGATCTCTTCGTCGTGCTCCACCACTATTACGGTGTTCCCCAGGTCGCGAAGACGTTTCAGCACCTTGATAAGGCGCTCGGTATCACGGGGATGGAGACCTATGCTCGGCTCGTCGAGTATGTACATGGAGCCCACCAGCGAGGAGCCGATGGCCGTGACGAGGTTGATGCGCTGGCTTTCGCCGCCGGACAGGGTGTTGCACGCGCGGCTCATTGTCAGGTAGCCAAGCCCGACGTCGTCGATGCAGCGGAGGCGGGAGATAATTTCCGCACGCGGCTCGGCAGCCACGGCCGCCTCGGACTCAGTGAGTTCCAGCTGCTCAAGGAATGCAATGAGCTCGCGCACGTTCATGTCGAGCAGCTCGGCTATGTTCTTGCCGCCAACACGCACCCAGAGGGCCTCCTTGCGCAGGCGCGACCCTTTGCAGTCGTGGCATGCCGTACGTCCGCTGAAGCGGCTCAGCATATATTTGTACTGTATCTTATAGCGCTGGGTCTCGACCCATTCGAAGAACTCCGCTATGCCCACGAGGGAGTGTTCGTCGCCGGGCACGCTGCGGGCGTTCCAGATAAGGTCCTTTTCTCGCGCGCTCAGTTCGCACCAGGGCTTGAATGCGTCTATATCATAATCCGGGGCCAGCTGCACAAGGTGGTCTTTGAACCAGCTCATCTTATCTCCTCTCCAGCAAGCAATTGCACCGTCGTAGATGCTGCGCGACTTGTCAGGCACCACAAGCTCTTCGCTGATGCCGATTATCTTGCCCAGGCCGCCGCAGGTGGGGCAGGCGCCGAGGGGACTGTTGAAACTGAAGAGGTAGTCGTCCAGCTCGATGAATTTGATTCCGTCCAGCTCGAAGCGGCTGCTGAAGTGCTTGCAGATCCCTTCGTCCGTGGCTATTGCCATGTTGCCTTCTCCCCTGTCGAACGCATCAGATATGCTGCCGAGCAGGCGCGTGCGGTCCTCCAGGTCGCGGAAACGGTCGAGCAGCAGCCAGGCGTCTTCAGGTTCGGCGGATTGGAGCACTTCTTCGATCCGTGCCGGCTTTCCGTCCGCCCAGAGGCGGTTGTAGCCGTCTTCCTTCAGCTGCAGGAGGAGCTCCGTGCGGTCGCTGCGGGTTTTCCAGCCAAGGTCGGCCAGGATGTAGTGGGCCCGGCAGAGTTCGCTGCCGCCGTCCTTTGTGCGGGTGCCGAGCCAGTCCACCACGTCGGAGACGCTGTCCTTTCGGACTTCCCTGCCGCTGACCGGGCTGTAGGTACGCCCTATGCGCGCAAAGATAAGTCGCAGATAATCATAGATTTCCGTGGTCGTGGCCACTGTGGAGCGGGGATTCTTGATGTTGACTTTCTGCTCGATTGCGATTGCCGGCGGAATGTCTTCGATGCCGTCCACGTCGGGCTTGGACATACGCCCAAGGAACTGGCGGGCATAGGAACTCAGGCTTTCGGCGAAGCGGCGCTGGCCTTCGGCGAAAAGGGTGTCGAAGGCGAGGCTGGACTTGCCGCTGCCGGAAATGCCGGTCACAACCACAAGCATGCCGCGCGGTATTTCCAGCGTGACATTCTTCAGGTTGTTGACTCGGGCGCCCTTTATAAGCATAGCTTACAAAAGTACAAAGAATTCATCCCTTTTGCAAGGTTTTGGCATAATGGCACTGAAGCACCGACTCGCAGTCGCCGTGCCAATTGTGCATCCCGTTGCCCAGGCAGTTTCGCCACTGACTGCAATCTTTGCAGATGCCCCTGCGCGCCCAGCTCCTGTCGCGGAACGGCTGGAAACGCTTCTCCCAGACTTCATAGAAATTGTCTTTATAGATGCTTCCCTGCGAAAAGCAGTCGCGGTCGATGTTGGGACATGCGCAGATGCGTCCGTCTATAAGTATGGACGCTATGTTGATGCCTGCGTGGCAGAAATATCTTACCGGGCGTACCTTTTCTTCGTAACGTCCCAGGTAGCCTTCGCAGCTGAAGGTCACTTCCATTGCGCCTCCCGCCTCACGCTTTGCCCGGATGAAATCCATCAGGCTCGTGAATTCTTCATTCGAGAGATGCATTTCCGGATCGCTTGCGGCACGGCCGATGGGAATAATCGTGAACAGGCGCCACTGCTGCACGCCGAGCCCTTTCAGCAGATCGTGGATTTGAGGCAGTTCGTGCAGGTTCCTCTTGTTGACACAGGTCACCACGTCAGAGCAGAGACGGGGCTCGGCAGACATAATGCCGATGGCCCTGACGGCATGCCTGTAGCTGCCAGGCACGCCCCGCATCCAGTCGTGGCTTTGTTCCAGGCCGTCGAGGCTGATGGTCATTACGCCCATTCCGGCTTCCATCATTTCAGCATGTTTTTTCTCATCATAGAACCAGCCGTTGGAGACCATGCCCCAGCCAAAGCCGCGGGCGCGGATCGCCTTGCCGGCAGCCGCTATGTCGGGCCGCATCAGGGGCTCGCCGCCGGTGAGCACTACAGTGAAATCCTTGGGCCTGTGCCTTGCCGGGATTGTGTCGAGGGCGCCGAGGAAGTCTTCCAGGGGCATATCCTTCTCGCGGCTCAGGACGGAACAGTCGCTGCCGCAATGGCGGCAATGGAAATTGCAGCGGGTGGTGCACTCCCAGAACAGATAGTTCAGTTCGTGTACCTTGGTCTCATTCTCCCGGAAGAGTCGGAACAGCAAAGGATTCATACCGCAAATATAATCCGCTTTTTCCGACTTTCTTGCGTATCCCGTGCAAGAATCACGTAATGCGTGCATTTATCAATAAAAAATGGCTTATATTTGCGTTATGAAATGGTTGCACAATCTTCTTAAGGGCATCTCGCTGACAACGGCATTATTCATTTTTCAGGCCTGCTATGGCTCCAAACAGAATCCTATGACGGAGGAGCGCGGCGCGGCACCGATGTCCTTCTGCGTCCGTTCCGCATCCACCGGGGTGCCGGTCGCCGGCGTTCGCGTCATGGGCGGCATGAATGAAATTGCCGGCGTGTATTACGAAGACCTTGGGGTCACCGGGCCAGACGGCCGTTGCAAAGTCAACATCCCATATATCCGCAACATCAAAGGCCCCTGGCTGCGCTTCGAGGATCCTACAGGTGCGTTTGCAGTCAAGGACACAGTGCTGTTCGACCTGCGCGAGCGCGATATCGATATTAAACTGAACGACGCCTTATGAAAGCTCGCGCAATAGTTCTGTCCGGCGCCATGCTGTGCCTGTGCTGCTCAGTCCATGCTGCCGATAACGAGCCGGCCCCGTTCAAGAAGACCTTTTCAATCGAGATAGGATACGGCATCCAGCCCCTCCACGCGACCTTCTCTCCCCTCCCGTCCGAGGAAGATGCCATGGCGAAGAACGGACAGGCATTCGTCAACAATTCAGATTCCTTTTACTTGCCTGTGGATATTTCCGAAGTATGGAGGGTGTCGCCGCACTGGGAATTAGGCTTGACTGAAAGCATCTGTTGGAAATTCATGGACGTAGTCCAGTACGGCACTTTCGGCACCGACCCTAACGGAAACCCCCGTTATGACCTCGACAATCGCACCACCATCGGGCGCAAGGCCGCATTGCCCTCGGCCGCACTCAGTTTCCAGGCACGGGTGATCTGGTCGCCCAAATGGAAAGTCACGGCATATTCAGGTCTTTGCGTCGGATTCACCTCGATGACCGGTTTTATTCCCGTGCCCGGAATCACCCCCGCCGGCGTCAGGTATGGCGGCAAGCATATCTATTTCTTTGCCGAAGCCACGCTGAGCCCCATAGCCACCATCGCCCACGGCGGCCTCGGCTGGCGATTCTAGAAGTTTTTTGAAAAGCGCAAAGAAAAGTTTGCAAATTCAAAAATTCTGTCTATATTTGCATCCGCGTTTCACGCAGACCAGCGCAATTGGTGCGGTAGTTCAGCTGGTTAGAATGCCGGCCTGTCACGCCGGAGGTCGAGGGTTCGAGTCCCTTCCGCACCGCTGGAAAGTACCCCTGAGATATCTCGGGGGCACTTTTATTTTTTAATCCTACCTACATCCTACCTA